>CAZULW010000053.1:5291-11890 GCA_964621455.1 uncultured bacterium | reverse complement strand
ATCCTATTATCACGGCGACGCAGAAAGATTGGGTGTTGGCTCGCTACTGATGATCTAGAGTGAGTTGGTGATAAGCCCTTAGACCAGTCCTTTCCTTCTCTCACCCCTTCGGCGGAGTTTATCCTGAATACGTCGGCTGACGGATGAAGGGCTCAGGGCAGGCTCTGACCCTATCCCCCATGAGAGGAAACTAAAAAATGACGGCTAGAGGTCCCTTCTCCCAATGGGAGAAGGACCGGTGTCCTGTAAAGATAATTTAGGCCGCAAAAGTATCATAATGGTTTTTTAAGCGAACGAAAGTATCATAAGGGAAACATTCATTCCCTCCGTGCACAAAGTCCTGGTGTTGTCAGCGATCGGCGGAGACGCTCGCTAACAATGATCGATTAATTTTTCCGCATACTATGGAGCCTAGCGCTCCTCAGTGGACTATGTCAGGCTGGCAGCCCGCAGCTCAATTTCCCCAAAAAAATCATTTTTTTCACGCACAAGGCGCAGACCACGCACCTGGCGAAAGACAGCCTGCTTTCCGTTCGGTAATCTCATGCCAGCATGAGAACGGATATCAACAGCATTTCAACTGACACCATTCATTTTGATCCGAGGAGGTCCCATGGGATTGCGTGATTTTCTGCGCCCTGGCCGTTCCCGGAAGGGGCTGGAGGCACCTATCCCTGCGGCCGCCCTGCCGGAAGGGGGGCGCTCATCGCGGGAGAGCCAGCACACGCTGCTGGCGGGCATTGCCTCGTACCTGGCCTACTGGGACGGGGTGGAGCCACTCCTGCCGCCGGGCTATTTGGAACAGATCGTCCGCATAGCGGTGGTGAACCCCGATATGAGCCAGGCCGTGAGCAATTGGGTGGCCATTGGCAATCCGGGCCATGACCTGATCATCGTAGGAGAGGATGAGGCCGTTGCGGCGGCAGAGCGCCGGCTGAACGCCAAGGCCCGGTCCCTGGCCCGGCACATGGCGGGCATCGACGGGCTGGTGAATAAATACCTCGAGCAGGTGGCTCTCTCAGGGGCCATTTCTTCGGAAGACGTGGTGACCTTGGGCCCCGCCGGCGGCGGGGTGGAGCAGGTTGTCATCGTGCCAACTTCTCAGATCCGGTTTAAGCGGGAGGGGGGCGAATATGTCCCCTACCAGCTGGTTGAGGGCGAGGAGCTGCCCCTGAATCCCATCACCTACCGCTACCTGGCCCACATGACTATCGAGAACTCACCATACGCCAAACCCCCCATGGTGGCGGCCATTGAGCCGATACTGGACCAGCGCATCATGAAGGAAAACCTGCGGTTCGTTATCAAGAAGTTCGGACTGTTCGGCCTGATCAGCGCTGCGGTGACACCACCAAATCGGGATCTAAGGGAGCCCGAAGACGAATATCAGAAGCGGGTGCAAAGCTACCTGAAGCAGGTCCTTGAGGCCTTCAAGGAGAATTTTCACGAGGGGTTGGCGGTCTATACCAATGATATCAAGGTGGAGCGCACCAACCTCACCACCGACGCCCGGGGTGTACAGGAGATCTTCCGCCTCAACGAGGAGCAGGTTTTTTCTGGCCTGGGCAGCGATCCGGCCATGCATGGCCGCACCTACTCCACTACGGAGACCTATGCCAGGGTGGTATACAACCTGTTGGTGCGCCACGCCGAGAGTTTCCAGCGTCCTGTTAAGCGGCGCATTGAGCGCACTTACCAGCTGGACCTGGCCCTGGCGGGGATCCCTACTGAAGACGTGAGCATGCATTTCCACCAGGCCAAATCCCGGGACCCCCTGACAGAGGCCCGGGCCCAGCAGGTGAACTGGCGGGTGGTCCGGGAAAAGGTGGAGGCGGGGATGATCGATCCCGATACAGCAGCTCGCAAGCTGGGCTACGACGACTGGCACGATGTGAGCAAGATAAAATTTTCTGACAGTACCCACCTTCAACGGGCTGATGGAAAACCCATACCCCAATCACTTGATAAGAGGCTGCACTGCTTCCGGTTCGAGCCCTTTGCCCAGCGGTACCGGCACGTACGGCCGCGGCTGGTGGTGAGGTCGCAGGCTTCACCAGGGGAAGGGGCGCTGTTCCCTGAGAAAAACGGCAAGACAGAGCAGTTGCAGGGAACCGCCATCGAGGACTGGCGGGCGGGATAATACACAAATCGTTTTGAGGAGATGTCTATCATGCATCAGCAAGGAGAAGTTTTGAATGAGGGAAGAGATGCTTCGCGGATCGACACGTCCCGACAGGTTGGGACTCGCGATGAGAACCAACAGCGGCAGTCCATCCCAACAAGTGATCTGGCGCGTGTACGAAGCCTATTCATAGATGGGCGGCGGGCTCACGCGCTACTGCGGCTGCCGGTGCGTCCATCGGATTGCGGCCCGGCCTCCGTCCTGCTGTCGGCTTACTCGCCGGCTGGCGGACTGGACGACCTTGCGCCCAGGGAAGGGGACCAGGTGCCGTTCACTTTCCGGCTGCTCTCAGCGGCTTACCTTGGAACCGGCGGGTATCACCTGGACTTTTCCCGCGAGGGAGTACTGGAGCGGGCCCTGACCCTGTTTCTTGGGCCGGAGGCCGAAGGCAGCGCCCGTAAGGATTCGCTAGTGGTGGTGCGGGACCACAGTTTCAATATTGAAGACCGTATCGGCCTGGTGTGCAACGCCCGGTGGAGCCCGGCGGACCCGGAACAGGGCCTGGCCTATCCTGGCATCGATGCCGAATTGCACATCAACTGGAAGTTGGCCGAGGAAGTGGTACGGCGCCTGCTGCACGACCCTCCCCTGCTGGACGCCTGCAGCGTGTCCCTGGGCTTCGGCTGGGAGAAATCTCACCCGAACCTGGAGGACCAGCAGTTCTGGATGCACTTGGGCGAGGAGTTGGACGGCTCTCCCGTACGGGTGGTGGTGACCGAGATCCTCTCGGTGGAACACGTTGGGCTGGTATTCGCCGGCGCTGATACGTCTGCCAAACGGACAGAACCTTCAGCGAAGCGGCGGGCAACGGCAGACCCTGAATCAGCCGAAGCCACCATGACGGCGAGCCTGTCCAACAGGCCGGCTGATAAGACATCGACGAAAGAAGGAGACCCCTTCATGGAAAAGAAGACCATAACCATCACCTCCGACAGTCCCCTGCTGGGCCTGCTGGGGGTGGAAGAACCAGACCTGAAGCTCATCGAGCAGCGGGCTGGGGAGCTGCAAAGTCTGGCGGAGCTGGGGCGGGAAGCCCTGGCCGACCTGCGCCGGGAGGTTAAGGCCCTCATCGTCCAGCTGGATGGCGCAGTGGAGTCGCAGCCCTCACTGGGGCTGCTCAAGGTAGTACAGGCTGCCGATGTGGCTACTCTCAAAGCCTTGAAAGACGAGTACGCCCGGCGGCTGGAGAGCCTTATGCCGGCCCGCTGCCAGGTATGCGGCAGCGAACAGGTCTACCGGCGTTCGTCGCGAGAGACCAGCCTGACCGGCGACCGTAGGGACGGTGACGATCCGGGACTTTACCGGTGAGAAAGTTGTCGCCCATGGCAGCACTGGACTGTTACCGCCTCGGCGGGACTCGCGATGACATCTTAGGGGTAAAAAAGGCCATAGCTGCCTGACAAACCAGACGAACATGGAAACAAAAAGGAGACGATGATGAGCATATCCTTCAGCGGGATTCGCGACCAGGCCACCTTCGCGGCCAGCAGCCTCACCTTCGGTACAGACGAAGGGAAGGTGTGCAAAGTGACGGCCAATCAGACAGTGGGCCTGTGTGCCGATGGCGACCGGTTCCACGGTGTCATCGAGACTATCGAGCGGGACAACGCCTATTGCGTGGTACGCAAAGCGGGCTACGTCACGCTGGACTACACCGGCACCGATCCGTCCGCCGGGATCGTCAAGCTCTCGGCGGATGCGTCTGGCGGGGTGAAAGTGGACGTCACCAACGGGATCGAGTACCTGGTGGTGGACGTGGATACGACCGACAAGCAAGTGACCCTCTTTCTAGGGTAGCCAAGGAGAAAACATGAACATGCAATTTCCCAAAGGAACAAATTCGTATAAAAGGATGAAACTGGAGCGGGGTCTCTACCAGGAATCGGAGGCCAGCGGGCTGACGTTCACCGAGTTTCTGGCTACGGTGGACGGCGGGGCCTACCTGGATCCCGATTCGGCCCTGGACCCCTTCCAGCAGCAGATGGCAGTCCGGAACCTGGTGACCTCCGGTCCCCGGTCCATCCAGCTGGATGCCTTCTACGAGGAGGATAACCGGCTGCTGTTCCCCGAGTGGATCAACCGCCAGATCCGGGAAGGTATGAGCCTGGGCAAAAACGCCCTGCGTCTCTCCGACCTGGTGGCTGTGGAAACAGAGATCGAATCGGGGGTCTATGAGGTACTCGTGTCGGAGATCGGCAGCGAGGTGACGCCCAAGCGTGTGGGGCAGGGCGGGGAGTTCCCCGAGGTGGAGATCAGGATGGGGGAGCAGACCATCAAGCTGGCCAAGTACGGCATCGCCCTGTCGGCTTCCTACGAGGCCATCCGCCGGGTGAAGGCTCCCGTATTCGCATCCACCCTGCAGAAGATCGGTTTCTACATCGGTAGGCAGATGGTGGATGACGGCCTCACCGCCTTGGTGAACGGCACCGGTAACAACGACGCCGCGGAAGTGGAACAGGTGGCCACTGCGGGCACCCTGGACTACAGCGACCTGGTGAACTTCGACCTGAACTTCGAACCGTTCGAGTCGGATTTCTGGGTAGCGCCCAAACAGATGCTCCAGACTATCCTGAACATGGTGGAGTTCAAGGATCCGATGGCGGGATTCACCTACCAGCAGACGGGAGACCTCGTCAGTCCGCTGGGCAACACCCTGCGCCGATACGACGGGACTCTGCTTTCGACAGATCGGATAGCAGGGTTCATGCACCAGTTCGGCATCGAGAAGGTGACCGAACGCAGCGCCAGCCTGGTGGAGGTAGAGCGCATTATCAACAAGCAGATCGAGGGAACAGTGGTATCCCAGGTGGTAGGCTATGCCAAGATCGATAAGGACGCCACGCGGATTCTGGACATCACCTACGTGTGATGAGTCCGGGACCTTCGCTGTCCCGAAGGATCTGTGGTAGAGAACCCTGAGGCTCTCGAAGGCGATAGGAATGGTTATTGATGAATGGCGATTGTTGATTGAAGATTGAAAAATGTTCGATGATCGCGTACTTCGGGAGCCTCAGACCCATCATTTGAATGTCGATTGATGATTGACGATTCATTGTAAAGTAAGGAGTTAATCATGGCCGAGAAAACCATTGCCGTCAGGCTGAACCCGCAGCTTGAGAAGGAAGGGCGGGGCATCTGCGATCCGGAGGACCCGCGCAACGATGAGGTGATCACCCCTTTGAACTACGGCGCCCGGGGGTATCTGCGGGTGCATCCCAGCGGATTCATTCAGGCTCAGATTCAGGCCGGGGTGTTAATCCAGGTGCCGGAGGGGAAAGTCGCGGACGCCGGGAAGGCCGACAAGGGGGCAACCAAAGGCAGGAAGACCCAACCCGCCAAACGGAGCAAGGAGGATAGGCGATGATCGCCGATGGAACCCACGTCCGGGCCCTTGGCGGCCTGCCGTCGAGTATTACTGATAGCGTACTGGAGCCTTTCTTCGGCCCCGCCGGAAGGCGGCTGGAGGGGTGGGTCGGGACCGGGGCCTACAGCGACGCCGAGCAGTCGACCCCGGAGGATACCGACCGGGCCGCGGCCCTGAAAGACGCCGAGGCATACCTGGCACTTTATTATGCCGCGCCCCGGCTCAATATGGTCATCGCCGACAGCGGTATTATCACTTACACGGTCGCAGCCACGGGCACTTCCAGTGAGGAGTTCACCTACCTGAAGCCGAAAGACCTGGAAGATCTGCGGCAGGTGTGGCTGCGGGACGCGGTGAGCGCCTGCCGTCCCTACATTATCAAGGCGGGGGTGGCCGTGGGGGTCTCCCCTGTGCAGGAGTAGTGAATTGAATATTGATCCGTCAGCTGACGGATTGTCGATTGTCGATTGAAGTGTGCGACAATTACCAATATGAGAGGAGACATTGAAGATGGCACTGATGAGCAGATCGACCCACGATCCCAAGCTTACCCGCTGGTGGTGGCGGACGCTCCGTGAGTGGGTATATGAGCTGGTAGATCCTTTGTGGGCAGCGTTCAGGGGTGAGAACAGCGATGAGATAGCCCTGGCGAACGTTACCGGCATTAACGATGTGTCGGCTTCAGAGCTGGCGATCCTGGATGGCCTGACAGCGACTAATACCGAGTTGAACAAGCTCTCCGGCCTCACGGCCGAAGCCAGCGAGCTGAACAAGGCCGACCGCGCCGCAGCCGATGGCATCGCCGAGTCGTCTAGAAATGTGGTACTGGACGCCAGCAAGGACATCCTGGGCAAGCGCTATGACATCAACCAGAGCCTGCTGGAGGCCGTTGCCGGGGGGCCGTCCTTCAAGCTGGACGGCGCTTCGTCCGAGGTCATAATACCCGATGACGACGACCTCGATTTTGGGACCGGTGATTTCACCATCGCCGTTCGCGCCATCGTCGTGGGACCGGGGTCATTCTATGTTCTCGCCGTAATGTCCGACAACAAG
>CAZULW010000053.1:0-5191 GCA_964621455.1 uncultured bacterium | reverse complement strand
CATCGTCGTGGGACCGGGGTCATTCTATGTTCTCGCCGTAATGTCCGACAACAAGATGAGGTTCATCCTTAATTCGACCGCTTCCCAGGCTGTCTCAGATGGGGCGATCAATGATGGCAAGGTGCATCATATTGTGGGGGCAAGGTCATCTGGAATTATTCGGCTTTACGTCGATGGTATACTACAGACTGATACCGGATCAAACTCCAATTCTGTAACCAATGGAGACGACCTTTATATAGGCAACGATGGGTCTAGTAACAGACATCTTAACAGCACGATCTATGATGTAAGTCTCTTTAATAGAGCCCTATCTGTTGATGATATCAAAGCCCTGGCCTCCGGCGCCCCCGTGGACTATGCCGATGTAGGGGCCAGCCAGGCCGACCTGGTGACCAACGGCGAGGACTGGACCGGGGCCACCGGCTCCACCCCGCCCAACAACTGGGGCGACAGCGGCCCCGGCACGGCCACTTACATCATCCGGGACAACACCCCTGTGGCCAACTTCGGTGACGATAAGGCCCTGGAGCTAAATGCCAGCGGCGGGTCCAAGACCCTTTACCAGGGCGTGGCCCAGGCGGGCAAGCGCTACCGGGTCTCCTTCGTTTATCGCAACCTGGACGGCTCCAGCAGCAGCTACGTGGCTCTGGGTTCGTCCGATAACAAAGTGACCCTTCAGAACACGGGGATTTCCGGTGACGGAATTGTGTTCGAGCAGGAACTGCTGGCCGATGGGACCGACCTTAAGTTCTTCGTAGACACCAATGGCACCCTGCAGATAGATCATGTGCAGGTGGTCCTAGTCGGTTGTGTAGCGGCGTATCTTCCCGACGGCATTACTCACGCCCAGTGGCAGGATGCGAGTGGGAATGAGTTGCACGGGTCGGTCAATGGAGCCATACCGCTAAACCTGCCCTCAGGCCACGTGGCCCGATATATCAAACAGGGCATCACCGGGGACACGACCCTCTCGGCGGCCGTCCCGGCGGGTTACCGCATCAAGAGCATGGTGGCGGAGGTATCTGGCGCGGGTGCTGGGATGCGATTGAATATCGGCACCAGTGCGGGTGGCACCGACGTGGTGAACAACCAGGATATATCATCCAATGGGCTATTTGACCTGACGGTGGCTAAGAACATCTTCAGCCTCAGCAGCGCCCAGAGCTTGTACGTGAATGATGACGGTGGTACGGCCTGGTCAGGCGTGAGCGTGGATCTGTACATCGACCTGGAAAGGGTGAAATAATTGATGATTGATTAACAACCGTCCGTCGTCAGTGGTCCGTTGCCAGTGGCCAGCCTTGGAGAGATCCCATCGTGGCGTGACGACGGACCACGGACAAAGGACTACTGACTATAAACGGCCGGCCCCCTCCGTCCAGCCTCATCAGCTCTCGACCTACCTCTAACCAACCCACCTAAATACTCAACGTGCCCTGTGATCACCGCGGAGGGGGTCCGCTGGTCGCTTTCAGCGATCAGCAGTCAGCGGTCAGCGATCAGCGATCATCCTTTAGCAAGTATCACTCTTCCCCGCAGGGGTCCCTTCGGGACAATTACCAGTCACCAGTCATCAGTAACCAGTTTGCAGCACCCAGTAAAAAAATGGCAACAAAGGGCGCACGATAACAGTCTAAACCATAGAAAACAGACTACAGAAAGTAACTATAGGTTCTATCATGCCAAGGGAAAAAGGAAATCATGATGATAAAAGTCAAAGGTATTCTATTGGCAGTTGCCATCTGGGTCGCGCTGCTGGTGCTGGGCACGTCGCTGTCAGCGAGCACCGCTGACGACGATGAGAAAATTACTCGATCCTTCAACGTCGGCTCCGGCGGCACCTTAACGCTGGATACGGAGCGTGGCTCCATTGAGGTGAAGACGGCCCGTGCCGAGACGGTGACGGTGGCGATCTCCGTGAAGGGCCCCCTGGGCGGTGCCCGGGACGTCGAGGAGATCCTCGAGGACTTCGATATCAGGTTCGACCAATCCGGGAAGGATGTATCCGTTGTGGCCAAGTCCAAGCGGGGCTGGGACTGGTTCGGGTGGGACAATCACCTGCGGATCCACTACGCTATCACCGTCCCCGAGAAGTACAACCTTGACCTGGCAACGGCGGGCGGCGGCATTAAGATCGCGGATCTGGAGGGAGACGTGAAGTGCGAGACCTCCGGCGGCAGTCTGCATATCAGCCGGATCGAGGGCTCAATCTACGGTCGGACTTCTGGTGGCAGTATTACCTTGGAGGGAAGTGATGGCGAGGCCGACCTGAAGACCAGCGGCGGAGGCATTGAGATCGGTCATGTGACAGGCCACGTGGAGGCTCACACATCCGGTGGGTCGATCCACATTGATGAGGCCGGCGGCGAGGTGGAAGTGAGCACCTCGGGTGGCTCGATCCGCGTGAATGAGGTGCAGGGAACTATCAGGGCTGCTACATCAGGAGGCAGCATCAGCGCTACCATATCCAAGCAGCCCGAAAAAGACTGCACCCTTAAGACCTCCGGCGGCGGCGTGACAGTATATCTGGCTAAGGGGATCAAGGTGGACGTGAACGCCAGGACCAGCGGGGGCAGCGTAAGGTGCGATATGCCCATCACCGTCCAGGGATTGCTGGGCAAGAATGAGGTGGAGGGAAAGATCAACGGCGGCGGGCCGCAGCTCTACCTGCGCAGCTCGGGCGGGCCGGTGCGGATTAAGTCACTGTAGCATATTCTATTGTGGAAGAAAATAGCCCTACTGACATGATTGTGCGATACACCTCGCTTGTATAGCATGAGCATGACCCTTATACTTCCAGGGGGCAACGATTCGGCGTCCCATTTTCATTTTGCACGCCATTAAGACACGATCTGGCGCCAGATTGTCTAAGCCGGAGACGACGGTCTGGCTCTCCCTGGAAGATTCATGCAGATCTGCAGTAGCCCCAGGTGCTTTTGTTGTGGAAGGTGATGGTAATGCACGTGCTCCTCATGCGCCCGGGCCCGTTGCCTCATATTAAAAGGTAACCCAAGTCAGGCTGTTTTCCTAAGTTGGATTTCCCATTGAATTGGGGTGGTATGGTTTAAGAGAGCCATGATTTTTCTTTGAACGGTTTGCTGGATATCAAAGAGATTGAGAGTCTTAAGAATATGCTCCAGATCCTGCTTGGTTTTCCGGGGAATGGTTTTTGATTCCAGGATCCGCTGATAGGCGGTTTTGGGCTGGTCATAGCGTTTAATGATCCTGGAACGGTCCCGGTATTTTTCCACCAGTTTGGTGGAAGGCATGAAGAAGTTCATCAGCAACCTCCATTCTGTGATGTAAAGGGTGTTGAGTTGTTCGGTGAGCTCTTGCCTGTCAAAGCGGTTATATCCCAGGTATCGGCTTCTCCGAATGGATCCCTTTGGGAATGGCTCTTGCTTCTCATGGGAGCCATCAACCGGTCGATGGTGGCGGGAGAGATGGTTATCCGAATGGATCCCTCCCCCTGAAGGGGGCCCTTTCCCAAAGGGAAGCCTCCGGCTCGGGCCGGGAAAAGCCGCTGTTTGATACTTTCAGGGAGGGCTTTCTTGAAGTGTTGTTCGTAATAGGGCAACCACAGCGGTATGGCCGCTTTTCCGAATGGATCCCTGCGGGACAGGCGTCTGGAACAGGGCAGATTTAATACGCGCCACAACTGCTGCAGAACTTCCAGCCTGTCCGGCGGCTTGCCCGGCCTCCTGACGGGCCAGACGGGGATGAGGGGATGATGGTAGGGTTTCCTGGGACCGGGCCTTTTTCGCTTAGCCTGGGGCGAGCCGCGGTCTGGGATGTGATTCAGCAATCGGATAGCATATTTACGGTTATAGCCACAGACCCGGCAGAACTCATCCAGGATGGCTTTCTTGGCTGCCTTATCCGCCTTTTTGTACCAGGGACGGATGGCGTTTAGATACTCCCGTCTGGTCGTTCGACCCGGCTCACGACGGGCATTTTTCCCCATCCCGAAGGGATCCATTCGGATAACCATGTACCCTCCATTTTTCGGTTACATAGATTATGAGGCAATGCGGCATGTGAAAAGATGTGCGAGATTCCACTTGCATTTGCCCAAATTGTTATATACGTTCAGGCACCGGTAGAGCGACAGGACGCAGCTCCCGAAAAAGGGGTTGTGTCTTGAGATGCAATGGTTAGAGATTGTAAGAGGCCAACAACTGGAAGTCTGTGATGAATGTGACGTAAATCATCCTCTCATTGTCGGTCCTCCCAGTTGTTGGCTTTCTTATCTTATCGGACGTTTTGACCAGATGTTGAGGCATGTCTGACACAATCAATCTCACCGGGTTCAACCTTACCTCGATTTTCGAGATAGCGGAGCAGAACAACCTCCAGCAGATCGAGCAGACTGACGAGACCGCCCGTCCAGGACGCAGAAGGGGACAGTTAAGAGCGGCCTTTGCCCAGCAACGGGGACGCGCGAGACCCGCCCTCTTTGTAGACCTAAGTCAGCGAGCAAGGGAGACCGCTGAGGCGCGGGAGACCGATGCGGCCGAAGAGCCTGAGCGAGCCGCCCAAGCCCGTGAAGCAGCCCCGCAAGGTCGGGCCGCGCTCCGCCAGCAGCTCCAACAGGCAATGCAGGCTTTCGGCCGGGCCAATCAGCCTGGGCGCGCCGCCGAGGGTGAAGATAGACGCGGTGTCGTCACTATCCCCGTAGGAATTGAGCGCGGCACCCAACAAGGTGGTGGAGCCGCCGCTGGACCTGCTCAGGCAGGTAGGCCCGGACGACCTGGATTTCAGGTCGAGGCCCAGCCTGCTGCCATCGCCAACCGGGAGCCTCCCCGGCTGGATGGCGTCCGCATGGCGGCCAGTTTTGAGCAAACGACCCTGGGCAGTGCTTTGAATCTGAACCGTGGTACGACGGCCCAAATCAGGGGCCCGGCCAGCAGGGCAGATCAGGGACCTGGTGTCGGGAGGAACGCATTCCCCGCCGCCCGGTTAGACACGGCGGGACAAACTCCCCCGGCCGCTGGCCGTACCAACGCCCCGGACAGACCGGGTTTTGGCGGAGGCGGCCAACCAGCACAAGGTCTCCTGGCGCGTGTCCAAAGCCGTCTTGAAAATCCGGTCAACAACCTCCTCGATACAGACCAACGGAGCCCGCTGGGTGCTGACCGCATCGCCCTTCAAGGAAGAGTTGGCGCTAACCAGCTGGAACAACGCCCAC
>CAZULW010000052.1:0-16550 GCA_964621455.1 uncultured bacterium | reverse complement strand
ACAAAACCCATACAGAATTCGTTTTTTTCAAGGCTTCCCCCGACGAGAGCACTGTTGAGGTGGTGTTTAGTTTCCCGGCGGGCAGAATGGGCAACGGTGCAGAATGTCCCGGAGGAATCCCTGCAGGGCGATATGGCGATGGCATTATCATAGCGCCGGAATATAAGCCAGCGGCCAACTGGACAAAACCAGGCCAAAAATGGACGCTTTTAAAAATGTTCTCGTCGGTAAGGTGGCTGAAAAGGGCGTTTTCGGCCTATTATGTAGAATTCCGCCCCAGCAGGGCAGGTGAACCGGGCAATTTGCGGTCGCAATTGTCATAGCGCCGGAATATAAGCCAGCAGCGGCGGCATGTCGTTCGCCTGGTGCGCGAGATGCTACGAAAATTAGTCGTTAGTTGCTGGTTGTTAGTGGTTAGGGAAGATGGGAGAGGGGAAAGAGAGGGGCGATGCCTGGCAACTGATTATCCCTGAATCTCATTTATCAGATGCTGCACCTTTTCGCTGAAATCAGCCATCAACTCACATTCCCACACAGTGAGAACACGAAAACCGGCTTTCAAGAGCGCAGCTTCCTGTTCACGATCGCGCTCGCGGTTTCGAGCAATCTTAGCAGTCCAAAATTCCGCGTGAGTCGCGGGAAGAGCCGCACGTTTACAACCCTCGTGACAATGCCAGAAACAGCCGTTGATGAAAATAGCCACTCTGTATTTCGGAAGAACAATATCAGGTTTGCCGGGATAACGGCGATCATTTTTCCTGAAACGAAAGCCCTTACGATGCAGGGCTGATCGAACGAGTATTTCATACTTAGTATCGCGCGAGCCAATGGCAGCCATAGCCCGGCTTCGCTGTTCCGGGAGCATAATTTCATTCATTCAAGTCGCTAAACCAATTTAGCGTCGTTGCCATTCGGATTCGTTTAATCCAACCCTTGATATCTGAGCTCCAAAATCATTCGCAATACGTTGTGCGCACTCCCTTTTCAGAGTACCAGCCCATATATATTTATCCCCATTTATATCGAAAAACGCCCATTCACTATCCTCTTGGGTAGCCAGCACTCGCTTGCTTTGTGAATCTGCAGGAAACCGGCGGATTTCGAGCTCATAGGGGGACAATACAGGTTCAAATAATTTTACATCCTGCCCTATAACAAAGCAAATCTCGCCACCCCCTTTTCCCGGATCACGACTCTTCAACTTGAGAAAGGGGAAGTCTCTTTCATCCTCGATCCTCTCGCTATCACAATATGGTAGGATGCAAACGAGATAGTTGCTGGCGGTTTGGACAATGGTGCCTAGAGATAGAATTGGAGTACATTCTGAGTAGTGACCTTGAAGACTAAACAGCTGAGCTAATCTGGCATTATTTTCAATCCCCATTGGATCTGCAATATCATTAGCCCCAGAAAGAATATTCGTGAGCTTCGTTATAGCGTTACCCCTATTATTCTTAAAGGCCAATGTTTCTCTCTTACCCAGGATTAACGGAACGCTCTTTTCAAATGCACCAGATGTTATAATCTCACGGATTTTATCCCTTGTTCCCGTTCTTACTTTTTTGTCCTGAGTTTTGGTAAGTATACCATTATCTGCATTTACGAGTATCATTTCAATTGCTTCATCCGAGACAATATCACCCGGCAATCCTGCCTGCATTAGTAACGAGACAATTTCTGATGTGATTAACTCGACCGCGTGAACACCACTGTCGTCAGGGCGGGGGAGAGCTGATTGGTGTGCGAGAAAGGCAGCATCTAAGATATTGGGGAACCGACTGAGAATATGGTAGGTTTTTTCACGGATTTCAGATATGGCCTGCATAACACCATTTTCAAGAATCCCTTGGTGAATTTTGCTGAATTCTTTGACCAAATATTCTGGGAGCATTTTCTCTTCTATAGCCTCATCACGTTTGGCGATCCGAACTCTTAGGCCACCCATAGCAAGTAGATTAGAATCCTCTGTTTCCGATTCCCATCCATCAATATTTTCTCGGAGCTTGTCATAGACATGTGAGACTTCTTGTGCTGTGTAAATCAGTATCAGAGCCACGCGACCTTCGGGATAATGAAATTCCTCGATTAGCCTTTTAAGGATTACTATTACCCATTCGCCATCGTCATCGTAAAGATTCCAGTCAAGTATGGGTAAATCGACATTTTGTATTATATCGATAATGCACGATTCCAGAGGTTTAGTACCCTTCTCGTCTTCACTAGGCTTCAGTATTGAACAGGAGATTCCTTTCTGCAGAAAGGCTTTTGAAAGCGTTGTCCCCCTCAAAGGAGGCTTTGGAACTTCGGTTGGCCCTGTATCTGTCTCTTTGGAGGAGGAATTGACAGCTCTCGTGGGCTGTGTCGCGCTACTACTTGTTTGCATGGGTGTTTCATCAAAGACCACTTCATCATCTAGAAGGAACGCTGTCTTCAGGAAACGCCCAGCATTTTTCATACAGATAGCCTGATAGTCCGTATTTGTCATTCTCTATCCTCGTTTTCTTCAATCAATGGTCGAACGATAAATTTTGCTCCTTCTCCTTCGGCCAATTCACCCAGCAACAATTCATATTTATATTGGGGATCATTCAGTAAAGCCCTTCGCGATATATAGAGTCCCAATCCAAGCCCGCCTGGCTTCATGGAATAGCCCCTATCAAAAATGAGAGCACGTGATTGTCTGCGTACGCCCGGTCCAGTATCCGAAATGATGAATTCACCATCACGATAATCAAGCAATATCCTGCGTTTCCGGTCAACTTCTTTCAGCCAATAAATGGCATTATCAATAAGGTTCACAAATGCCGGATAAATTGTCGAGAGATAACCTGTCATTTTTGCACTACCAAAAGCAGGTGCCGTATTCAGGATGATTTCATGCCTTTTCATACGTTCGGAAAAGAGGTTTTTGAGATATTTTACCAGCTCGGTACCCTTAATTACGGATGGGCGTCCCCTTTGCCGCCTTTGAAATGGTGTTAGTAGTTTTAGATATCCATCAAGATGATCAAAATTATTCCGAAGGTTCGTATAGAGAGGCTTTAATTCTCTATTCGTATCTGCCCATGGCGTAAGCTCACGTAAGGACCTCCGCACACCCTGAACAGTCTGATTAAATTCATGCTGGACAATTGAGATAGCATTGCCAATCTGAATCAGCTCAATATCGGCATCAGCCTTTTCCTGTAAAGCAATCAGATCCTCTTCCATCGCTTCGGCCATTTCGCTTGTGCCGATAATTCTCCCCTGTTCATCCGGGACTGCAGAGACCGCTTGCAGTTGGGCACGAACGTTTTCAAGCTGATCACGCCTTAACTCAAAGACCTCAAGTACCCTGTTTCCTAACTCATCGCGGATTTTGAGCAATGCTGTTTCATCTATATCTTCAGTTTCGGTGCTTTGGATATCCGCCAGGACTGAATTAATCGTCTCACTCACCTCGGCGATACTTTCCCGAGTGAGATTGTGCACCTCCTCGTGAAGCTGACGGCTGGCAATCCGTGTGTCATCATGCTCGCGTTTCAGATCCTTTCTAACCATGGAAGCTTGGTCCTGCAATGTGGCTTCTACGCGCTTGCGGAGATCCAATTGCACTTTCGCCTCCCGTGATAAACTGCCGATTGTGGACTCGAGACGCTCCCTGGCAGGCTGAAATGTACCTGAAATCAATTCATCATATTCCTCCGAGTATGTCTCATATTCCTTTGATTGTACTCTATACAGACTAATTCCCCGCGGTTTCACCACGCGATAGCTTGATTCGATTGATCGAAGACGCTCGTGGGCTTCTTTTTCCACCGCAAAAATAATATCGGTCATCTTATCGAGATTATTTTCACGCTTTATCCTCTCGAACTTGGCTGATATTTCATCCATCAAGTCCGCAACCTCAGATTGAGGTCTGTCATCTTCAATTTTGTTAAAGAAGGCAGTCAGCTCCTCCTTTAAGCGACGCCTATTGACTGAGACTAAATTTTCTCGCTTTGCTTTTGCTTTCTCTTTAGCATTTAGATCCTCTTTCTGTTCGGTAAATGGCTCTGCCTTTGCGCCTGTATCCCGGAAAAATTCCGCCGCGATCCTCAAAAAGAAATTCATAAGAATAGCCCGAAACTGTTTATATGCCGCGTTCCCGCGGAATCCCTCTCTCCCTGCCTTTTCATGTAGATAGGGATTCTTGTCCCTGAATAGCTCAATAATGCCGAATATTCGGCGATAGGAAAAGTAATAGTAGCTGGCTTTAAGAGTTCTACGTTTTTCAATTTCGAGGAAATCAACGTCTGAATCGCCATAAGGCAACACCCTGATATTGTCATTATAAATATAAAGGCCACCGATTCTATCTAGCTTTTTAATCATTCGGGCGTGTTCCTCAGGCTCGAGAAGACTATCACGAGCTTGACCCTGAACAACAGCAACATTGATTTTGAAAGGACCACAAACCGTTTTTTGTCCGCCTGCTTCGAGCCAAGGCACAACATGATTTTCGGGAGTTGTATCATATACGGTGACTGAGCCACGAAACTGACCATATTCGTCGAAAGTGCCTGCTATATGATGATCTGCTTTCTTGAATTCTTCTGGTAAAAAAAACTCACTTTCTCCGATTAGCTCTTCCCAGAACTCATCCGACTGGTGATATCGAAAGCAGATGGAAATAGGATCACGTTCATGACCCGGAGTCATGGTATTTGAGAACCCAAGCAGCGCCTTTTGCATCTCAGAGATCCCAGTATCATCGGGGACACGCTTGAGTTCATCATCCAGTTCTTCCAGCGTAGGACTGATTATAAAATGTGTTCCAGACCCCTTGCCCTGCAATGACAAATGATCTTGCCACGTATCGATTTCTGAGGGATCAATTCGGAATTCTTCAATTTCGGTAGAAATTTTGCGATATATATTCTTCGGTGTATGATCCTTCAGCCGTTCCAGATTTTTGAGGGCTTCATCCAGCATCGATTCGACATCTGCCTTCGCGGGGAATTTATTATTGAACTCGCGGACGGAAATCTGTACGTCTTCAAGCGAAATGCCCGGAATCTCGAAAAATCCCCAATGAATGTAGCAGGCTACAAGAGAATGGATTTTAGTATTCCGTTTCGCTCTAGTCAGAACGAGTACTTGGGGACCGATGGCGGCGATTGCCAATCTGCCAATCCCCTTTTCTCCAAGAATAGGACGAGGATCAGCTCCTGGAGGGACATACGGCGGCTCAACACCAGCATCCTTGCCGAGCTTGCTTTCCGTGCCGATGGTCAACCATCTATCAACGAATTCTTCATAGGTCATCCCATAGCCATTATCGCGAAGTACAAATAGACGGTCCTGCTTGTAGTAGTCGACTTCTACGTTATTTGCGTAGGCATCATGCGCATTCTTGAAGAGCTCACTGATTGCCGTAGGCCGACCCGCGATCTGCTGCCGTCCCAGCATATCGAGAGCACGAGCACTTGCTTTAAACGTATTCTGCAATTGAATCTTGCCTTGTTTTAGCATAGTGATCTAAGAACATTCTACCAAATGTTTCTGCAAGCTTGACCGGCACTGCATTGCCGATTTGTCGTGCCTTTGAAACCATTGAACCTACAAATGTATAATCTTCGGGGAATGTTTGGAGCAAGGCTGCCTCCAGTAGACTAATGGCTCGATCTTGGGTAGGGTGACCAAAACGACCGTTGGATAAACTAATGCATCGTGTCGTCAATGCTGGAGCTGGCTTATCCCATCTCATTCTACCATAGACATCAGTATGACCATTGTGTCCGTTTTTATGGCACCTGAGCACCAAATTTTCCGGCCAGTCCAGCCTGCTACCACCCTCTGGTGTAGCACTGATCCGTTGAAGATTCAAATCGGAAAGGGATGCTGATTTATGTAGTTCGATATCTTTGTGTGCTTCCCCAGCTAGGATCTCCGGGAATCCATAAATGAAATCCCGGGCTGTCTTGAAGGGCACTAGGTCTGGCCCATCGCCATGGGTTGCCTCCGGTATAGTGATCGGGGCACCTTTACTAGCAACAAGGAAAAATCTTTGCCGATGCTGCGGTACCCCATAGTGTTGTGCCAAGACAACCTTCGCATCATACTGATATCCCAATCGCCGCAGCATCTCCATAAACCGGTTAATATGACTATCTTTATTCTTGTTTCTCCGGATTCCCGGTACATTCTCAATGAATACATAATCAGGTTTGAAAAACTCAACTTGCAGCCCGAAATAGTCCATTAGCGGTAGTCTGGGATCTGCATTCAGCTGCTGTGTATTCAATTTTGTAAATGGCTGGCACGGGGCACAGCATGCAAATAGTGTCGGCTTGTCCGCCTCAGAATCTATCAGATCAGCTAAGATCTTATAATTAAAGTGTTGGATATCAGAATTTGAAGTTGTTGCCGTCGGAAAGTTATTCTGAAAGCTGGCAATTGCATCGGGATCGTTATCCAAGGCAAATACGATCTCCATGCCAGCATTTTCGAAGCCTTTACTGGTGCCCCCACAGCCCGAGAAGTAATCGAAAACTCTAATCAATCGGATGCCTTGATGGATTATCTCGAATTATTCCAAAATTATCGCAGAATCAGGGCAAATGTAATATATAAATTAACAAGTTGCGTTATCCCTTCTTAATTCCCTACAGGGGTATTGATCTTCGCTTTCTGCCCCGCTTGCAGCGAGGACGCCGAGGCCTGCCAACTGCAACTGACTATGGAGAACGGAGAATCAACATTCATCATTCGACATTCGACAATCATCAATGCCCCCAGTCACTCCCTCCCCAGCTGCTCCACCCTGGTCAGGATGTAGTTCTCGAAATAGTACAATCCGGGATAGTCCCCGCCTTTGTATTCCCACAGCTGGTGGTTGACGCCGAAACGGTCGGTTTCCTGGGTCACGTGATCCGGCGGCCCCAGGATATCCTCAATCTGGGCTACCAGCAGGCCGATACGCGGTTTGGAGGGAGGTAGCTTCTGGCGGAGTTCCCGGGCTTCCTGCATCTGGTCTTCCATGCTCCGGCGGATTTCCCCCTGGGCCAGGCGCTCAAGGCGGCTTTCCAATTCCACGATCATCTCATCCAGCTCGACCTTTCGCCGGGGGTCCAGGGTCTGGCTGAGTCTGAGTGCCTCCAGGGCCAGAGCCACTGCGTCCCGGTTGGAGGCCGCTTCCGCTGCCCGCAGCAGGTCCTCGGCTATGCGTACCTGGTAGCCTTCGATCTCCACCCGCCGGGAGGTGTCGGCGGCAATGGCGAGGTTGTATTTCTTAAGGGCGGCAGTGAAAGCCCCCTGTGATCGAAGGTTGTGCCCCTGGCGGATGAGCACCTCGGCATCGTACCGTTCAACCAGCCCTTCCTCCGCCGGCAGCAGCAGCTTGGCGGTTCGCAGGATTTGATCCGTTCTATCCAGGTCTCCTTGACGCAGAGAGCGGTCGGCGCGTTCCAGATAGACATAGCCAATTTCCGCCCGGCCCTGATCAACTGTGGTCATGAGGGTGGAGTCGGCCCTGGTCTCCGCCCGGTCGAGCCAGCGGAGAGCTTCTTCGAGCCGGCCCTCCTCCTGCAGCGTGCGGGCCAGGTCGATCTGCTGGTAAGGGACCAGATCTTCCGCCAGAGCCAGCAGCCTTCGGGCACGGCGCGCTTTGCCATGCCGCGGGTATCGATTCAGGAAAGTGCGCAGGTTCTCTTCGGCGGCCATGTAATCACCGGAGTACAGGTCCCGCTTGGCCCGGTCGGCGGCGGTGGGGCGACCGCCCAGAACGGTGCCAAAGGTGAAGAACAGACCCAGGCAGCGCACCTGGAGACCCTCGATAGGCGAGATGAGGTCCGGATCGTCCAGATCGGGAACATCCAGGGAATAGTAGCGCAGTTCACTACCCCAGCTGTATCTGATGTTCCCCGGCCCGGGGCGGAAAAACTTGATCCCCAAAGCAAAGTCGGCGCTGAATCCCGACCCTTTCAGGTACCGCTTGATGACGCTGGCCCGGTAGACGCTTCCCACGGCGATACCCCGGCTTGCCTGGAGGTAGGCGTACCAGTTCTCAGACCGTTGGTAGCCGATGGTCATATTCGCCAGTATGTGGTGGAAGACGGGAGCGAACTTGTAGTCGAAATCGCCTTGCGGCCAGTTGCCGGGTAAAGCTGGGGACAGGGGTATCTGGTTGGCCCGCAGCCCTACACCCACCAGGACATCTACCATGCTTAGAGGCAGAAGCCGGTGCAATGGATTAAATTTCACCAGGTCCAGATCGTAGATAAAGGTCAATCGGGAAAAGATGGACCGGATGGATTTCATCTCCGATTCAGTGCTGTCCAGGATAACCGCCGATTGATCCCCCCGAAAAAGGGACAGGGGAAAGGCCTGGAACATATCCGGCCCGCCGTAGACCGTCAAGCTCCCTTTAACTTCAAAGGGCGCCAGCAGGACCGGGGTGCGGAATTCCAGGGGATTGACGCGCAGGTCCCAGAACCGCACGAGGGGATTAGGCCGCCAGGGGAGAGTCTGCCCCGCGGCCATCGCCGGCAGGGCGGCGAGCGCCAGGCAAAGCAGCAGCCGGGTAGTTGACGCGGACCAACCCGGTGATCCTGGCAAAATGTTCGTGATTAAGCGCATTACTATAACTTAACGGCTGAAAAATGATGTTTCCAACGAGTGCATAACTTTATTATAATTCGACACGATCATACCCGGACTTTATTGTTAACTTAAAACCTGGCAGAACGAACACCTGATACCATGCCCAAACCAGCACCTCAGTCGAAGAGTCAGACAGACGGGAGAGACGCGATGGCCGTACTGGTCTATAACGACGATGATGCTTACCGCAAACTTATCCACACCATATTGGGCCAATCCCGTAAAGTAGCCTTCAACGTTATAGAGGCCAAAAGCAGCCGGCAGATGGAAGCGGCATTGAAGCGCCGCACGCCAGATGTCATTATCCTCGACCTGGAGATCAAGGGGAAGTCGGGTATGGAATGGCTGCTGGAGATCGGGGATCGCGACGTCGCCCCGGTCGTGATCATCACCGGGCATGGCGATGAACAGGTCGCGGTGGAAGCCATGAAGAGCGGTGCCTATGACTACATTCCTCAGGCCTACCTGACTTATGACCAGATGTGCAAATCCCTGGTTAACGCCCGGGATAAGTGGAACCTGCTGAAGGAAAAGGAGCGGCTGCAGGAAGAACTGACCCACATGGCCATGTACGACGCACTCACGGACATCCTCTCGCGGCGCGCCCTACTCGAGCAGGTTGAAGTTGAAAGACAGCGCACCAAGCGGTATAACCGGGATCTATCCCTCCTGATGATCGACATTGACCACTTCAAAAAGGTAAACGATACCTACGGTCACCTTATCGGAGATGTCGTCCTCAAGGAAGTGGCCCAGACCCTGAAGAAACAAACCCGCCGGAGCGATTATGTGGGCCGCTACGGCGGGGAAGAGTTCCTGATAATCCTGCCCGAAACAAGCCTGAACAAGGCCTTGATCCTGGCGGAAAAGCTGTGCAAGAGGGTAGCCGAACTGACCATCCCCGCCGATGGCCATGTTCTGAAGGGCATCACCGTAAGCATCGGTACCGCGGCGTATGAAAACGATCCTAGCGTTGACGAATTCATCAGCCGCAGCGACAAGTGGCTCTACGCAGCCAAGAAAAACGGCCGCAATCAGGTTCAGCCCCAGCCCAACGGTAAAAACTAACCAGCCCTGTCCTTTGCGAAACTTCTAACCAATCTCCGGCGGAGATTGTAGATTTCGGGTCCCATGAGGATATCACCGCATCACCAGCGACCCCCACTCGACCGGCAAAAATACCACCAGGGACTGTGGTGGGCTTTGGGATTGAATTTCGCGTTCATGTTGGTGGAGCTGCTTGGGGGACTGATTACCGGCTCCATGGCCCTGCTGTCCGACGCCGGACACATGCTCACCGACGTGGGCGCTATCGGCCTGGCGCTCTTTGCCAGCCGGCTGGCCCTGCGGCCCAGGGATCCCCGCCGCACCTACGGCTATTTCCGGGCCGAGATCCTCGGCGGCTTGGCTAACGGTACCGCCCTTATCCTGCTGTGCGGCTATATCTTCGTTGAAGCTATCCGCCGTACCGGGAACCCCCATCCGATTCCCGGGGGGCCGGTACTGGCTATCGCCACGGTAGGGCTGGCGGTCAACGTAGGCAGCGCCCTGATCCTCCGCCGGGGACGCAGCGCCAATCTCAATCTGGAAGGGGCCTACCTGCACATGCTGTCCGACGCCCTGGGCTCCATCGGCGCTATGGTAGCCGGCGGAGTAATCCTCCTTACCGGCTGGACACCCGTGGATACCGTAGTCAGTGTACTCATTGCCGTCCTCATTCTCCGCGGCGGGTGGCGCCTGCTTATGAAGGCCATCGATATCCTCATGGAAAGCACACCCCCTGAAATCGATTACCACCAGGTCGTGGAGACGCTCAAATCCAGGGAACATATCGTCGACCTGCACGATTTACATATCTGGTCTATATCGTCAGGGGTGCTGGCGTTGAGCGCCCATATCGAGCTCAGTGACGAATGCGTCAAATCAGGACACTGGCCCCGGTGCTTGCGTGAAACCCAGAACTTTCTAAGAGAGCAGTGGGGGATCGAACATACCACCTTGCAGACCGAGCCGCTCTTTTTCCAGGAGCGCTATGACTAGCTGGGCAGGGCCTCGGAGCAGCCGATTCTCAGGCCTTCTGCCCATCGGTCTGGCCGTGGGCCTGGTCATCACCTTGGTACCGGCCACAGGCTGGTGCCAGGTGGGGCCGGGCGCTCTGACAATTACCAGACTTCACTACGGGGGCGGCGGCGACTGGTACGCCGATCCCAGTTCCATGCCCAACCTGATCGCCTACACCCGGCAGCAGACCGGTATCCGCATCGCGCCGGAAGAGGCCAGGGCGGCTATCGGTGACGACACCTTCTGGGGGAGCACCTATCTTTACCTGACAGGTCATGGCAACATCCATTTCACTGACGAGGAGGCGGCCCTGCTGCGGTCTCACCTCGTGGCGGGGGCGTTTCTCCACGCCGACGATAACTACGGCATGGACCGCGCCTTCAGGAGGGAAATTAAGAAGGCGTTTCCCGATAAGGACTGGGTGGAGCTGCCTCCCGATCACTCCATCTTCAACATCGTCTTCCCCTTCCCCGAAGGCCTGCCCAAGATCCATGAGCACGACGGCAAGCGGCCCCAGGGTCTGGGACTGTTCCACGAAGGCCGCCTCATTGTATTCTACACCTACGAATGCGACCTGGGTGATGGCTGGGAAGATCCGCAGGTGCATGACGTATCCCCCGAGCTCCGGGAGGCGGCCCTGAAAATGGGGGCCAACATCATCGCCTATGCCTTGAGCCGGTGATGACCGGTCAGCCGATACAGCGAACGCTGCGGCGGGTCCGGAACCGAATGGCGCGCCTTAACCTGGGGCACGACCTGCTCCTGTCCGCCATGCTGCTGGCCGCCCTGTTCAGCACGGGTGCGTGGTATGAACGCCACTTTTACCTGTCCGTTACCCTACGGAACGTGATCATGTGGGGTCTCATGGACTTAATCCTGCTTCTGACCCTGGTAATTGTCCTGCGGTGGTTGGGCACCTGGCGTGGCTGGTGGCCATGGGTGCAGACCGAGGCCATCGCCACGCGGGTGGGGGCTCGATTGGGCACAGCAGCCGACCGGCTCCTCAACGCCCTGCAGCTGGAGCGCCGCCTGGCCGCGCCGGAGCCCCCGGCCAATGCCGACCTCCTCGCCCGGTCGGTAGGCATAATGGCCCGGCGCCTCGAAGAACTTGACTTCCACGCATTGACCCCCCGCCGTTACCGGCCGCCTTTGTGGCTGGCAGGGGCCGTGCTGGGCCTTCTGATTCTGGCATGGGTCACCGCCCCCGGTGCCATGTCCCAGGCCGCGGGACGACTCCTCCATCCCGAGCGGGAATATCCCGTCCCAACGCCGTTCATACTCCTCTCCCTGACAGGGGACACGCATGTCCTCGGGGGTGACACCACAAAAGTGCTCTTTACCGCCATTGGCGCGGTACCCCCGGCCATTGAACTGGTTTGGGAGGACCATCGGGGCCTGGTTCACACTGCAAACCTGCCGCTGGCGGGTGACCGTTACACCTACCGGTTTGAGGATATCCGCGATGACATCCGTTACCACGCCCGGTATATCAACCCGGTCTGGTTTTCCCCCTGGGATCAAATTACCTCGCAGGCGCACACCATCACCCTCATCGACCGTCCCGTCATTGAGGAGCTTAGCTTCAACATCACCGCGCCTGAGTATACCGGGGAACCGACCGAGGAGGTGGGTGGGAATGTGGCCGACATCACGGCCCTCGTCGGCAGCCAGGTCCACCTGGCGGGAAAGACTAGCCTGCCCCTCAAGTCAGCATCCCTTGACCTGGGCGGGGAAGAGATCTCCATCACGGTTGAGGGGAATTCAATTGCGGGTGGCTTCACGCTTGAGCAGACCACCGATATGACTATTTCGGTGGTAGACACACGGGAAGTAACCAACGCCAATCCCATCCATTATACCTTCACCGCCCTGCCGGATTACCCGCCCATCCTTTCTATCATACTGCCGAAGGTGATAGTGGATCTGGACGAAACCATGATGGTACCCATCCACTTTGATGTATCCGATAACTTCGGCTTCAGTCGCGCACAGGTTACCTTCGAAATTCACCATCCCGATTACCTTACCTGGGACGACCGGATCTACACTCACGGCATCCCCGAGCTGCTGCCTGCCAGGCGGAGCCAGCGGGTTACACACGTATGGGAGCTGAGCCCGCTCAACCTGGTACCCGGTGACGAGGTCCATTTCCATATCGAAGTCTACGACAATAATATTGTCTCCGGCCCGGGGAAAGCCGTTTCCGGCACGTTGATCGCCCGGCTTCCTACATTGGCTGACCTGTTCGCCCGGGCCGCTGAGCGCTCTGATGAAGCCGCCACCATAACGGAAGAGGTACTGGAGGACCTGGAGGGGGTGAAAGCACTCCTGGAGGAAATGGAACTGGCTTTCCGGGGGGAGGAGAAAGTCTCCTGGGAGCAGCAGCAGAAGGGCAAGGAAGTCCTGGAAACCCTGGAGGAGGTCATCGCCGCCATGGAGTCGGTTCAGCACCAGATCGCGGAGCTTGGTTCCAGGGCCGAAGAGAACAGCCTCTTCAGCGACGAAATCCTCCAGAAGTACGACGAGATCCAGAACCTGCTTGAGGAGATCATGACCCCGGAGTTGGAAGAATCCATGAACCAGCTGCGGGATGCCCTGGAGAAAATGGATCCCGAGCGGTTCAAGAAAGCCCTGCAAAACATGCAGTTTCAAGCCAGCGAGTTTGAAGCCCAACTGGACCGCTACCTGGATATCTTCCGCCGGGCGCTGGCAGAGATGAAACTGGATGAGGTGGTAAAGCGGCTGGAAAACATGGTGGCTACTGAGGAACAGCTGTTGAAACAGCTCAGCCATACCACTGAGGAGCGAGAGCAGGAGCGCCTGGAGGATGACCGATCTCAGCAGGGGAACGAGGTCGAGTCTACCCGGCGGCTGCAGGACCTGGCTGCCCGTCACAAGGAGCAGGAGCGGGCTCTGGATGCCGTCCGGGAAACCATGAGTGAGGCGGCCGAAGCCGTGGTGCCCTATAACCCCCAGTCGGCCCGGCAGCTCAGTGATCTCCGCAGCTCTGACCTGGCCAGGGAGACAGAAGGGAGCCTCCAGCAGGGAACCCGGGCTCTGCAAAACAAGCAGGTGGCCGCCGGTCAGACCCGTCTGGCCCCGACAGAAACGTCGGGCCAAGCCGCCGGACAGGCCCAACTACAACAGAGTGAAGAACTGCTGCACCTCCTTCGGGATGAAGCGGCAGCCATCCGAGAACAGTTCCAGCGGGCAACGGTTAACGACATGCTGGCCCGGTTCCAGCGGGTCATGAACGGCGTGCTGACCACCTCCAAGCAGCAAGAGCGGCTGTTTCTTGAAACCGAGAAGCTCGGTAATAATTCACCCCGGGTCAGGGAGTCTGCGGAGACCCAGCACCAGCTGCTCAGGGGAATGTCCCGGCTTATCGAGCAATTGATTGCCTTGAGCCGCCAGTCGTTCCATATCACGCCGGAAGTGGGGCGCAGGGTCGGTCAGGCCAACGCCGCCATGCACAAGGCCGTTGAGAGCCTGGCGGCCAATGATCCGCGGGGAGCGGCCCGGTCACAGCGGGAGAGTATGGCGGCCCTCAACGAGACGGCGGTGGCTCTGAGCAACGCCATGGCCGTAATGCAGCAGAGCGGCTCCGCCTCCGGGTATGAACAATTCCTTCAGCGGATGCAGAACCTCACCCAGGGGCAGCAGGGGCTGAATGAGCAGCTCCTGAGTATGCAGCTGGGGCAAATGGCCGCCATGTCGCGGATTGAGCTCATGCGCCGGCTGCAGGCCCGTCAACGGCAACTGGCTCAGGTCCTGCAGCAGATTCTGAACGACTACCCAACCCAGAGCGGCGGCAAGCAGGGCGGGCTTGGTCAGGCCCTGCAGGATATGGAGGAGGTGATCAAGGACTTTCAACAGCGCCGGGTCACCCGCCGCACGCTGGAGCGGCAGCAGCAGATCCTAACGCGCCTGCTGGACAGCCAGAAATCGCTCACCGTTCAGGACTTCAAGGAAGAGCGCAAGGGGGAAGCCCCTACCCGGAGCCTGACCTATACCGGTCCCTCCGGCCTGCCCGCCAACCTGGGCGAACGGCAAGACCTCATCATGCAGGCCATGGAGAAGGCCCTGCGCACCGGCTATTCCCAGGGCTACCAGGTGATCATCCAGAACTACTTCCAGCGGCTGGCCGGCAGATCCCCCCTGGAAGAATGACGTCCCATGAGTGCTTTTAACCTCACCCCCCGGCCCCCTCTCCGTTCAACGGAGAGGGGGCTTGCTGAAAAGGTACTACCGCGTCTTGTATTGGTGGCTTGGCTAATGGCCGGGGTAGTATCTACTGGGCCTGTCCTGAGCGGAGACGAAGGGACTATCATAAGCGGGCAGGTGCCGTCCGGTCAGGCCATGAGCAGGCAGGCCGTCAGGGAGGCGGAGCAGTCGTTTAACCTGGCCCTCAAACTGGAGAAATCGGGTAACACGGAGCAGGCCCTTGCCATCTATGTCCGCCTGGTGGAGGAGTTCCCGGGCAACGTGCGCTACTATCAGCGGCTGAAATACCTGCTGAGGAACTCCGCCCAATATTCTGAATTGCTCCGGGTTATTGACGATCACCTGCGCCTGCACCCCGGTGACATCCAGAGCCTGGTGGAGTTGGGAGACGTACAGCTGGCACTGGGACGTAAAAGCCAGGCGCTGCAGACGTGGGATAGTATTCTCCAGCGCTTCCCTGGGAACCGAATGACCGAACGGCTGGTGCTCACCCACCTGTTCACCAACAACCTCACCGATGAAGGTACCGCACTGCTGGAGCGTCTCCGGGCAGCGAAGGGTGACTCAGGTTTCTTTGCACTGGACATGGGCCGCCTGTATGCCGCCCGGCTGAGCTACGACCTGGCCACCGAGGAATTCCTGCGCCATCTTTCCGTCCAACCTCAGGCCGTCAGCAACGTGGTCAACCAGATTCTCCGGTTTCCCGCCGAGCCGGAGGTGATCGCCATGCTGCGGGAGAAGCTCTCCCGCCACGGCTCACCCGCCGCCTTACGCATCCTGGCTGGTGTGGAATTCAAACACCGGAACTTCAGCCGGGTGGTGGACCTGTATTCGCAGCTGGGGGCACAGCCAAAGGAGCGGTTCGACCTGGGCCGGGACCTGATAGCTGAAGGGGAATGGGACCTGGCGCAGCAGCTCATGGAACAGCTCCTCGCCAATCCCGAGACCGCCGCCCTGTACGAACAGGCCATCCTGGCGCTGGCCGGGATTTACGAAGCGCGCAGTAAAGTCCACCAGGTGAACCTGCCCCTCTCCAGCTTCTGTCAGGGAAACCGCTTTTTCGCTCTCCCCTACATACGGGTGGCTGAGGCCCAGCTCAATCCCCTTCGTCAGGCAATGGTCCTGTACGACTCGTTGATCACCACCTGGCGGAACCCGAAGGCACGCTTACAGCTGGGGAACATCAAGTACCTCATTCTCGATGATTTCGACGGGGCCATTGCCGACTTCGAGGCCGTTCTCGCGAATCGCTCCGCCGGCCAGTACCACCCGGAAGCCTTCCTGCGCCTGGTGGACGTCCGGATCGCCAAAGGGGACCTGGAAGCGGCAGAGCAGGTGCGCCGGCAGGCCGGTACCTGGCTTAAAACCAGGGACCAGTTGAACCGGGTGGAGGTCAAGGCCGTAGAACTGCTGTTCCTCTATGGCGATCAGGACTCTCTCCTGGCCTATATCGGGGGACAGATGGCTGCCCTGGGCCCCGACGACCCGTACTTCAACGACCTCATGGAGCTGTCCACGCTGGCGCGCCGGTTCCAGGACTGGCCGAAACAGTACCAGAGTTTCGTGCAGAGCGAGCGTCTGCTCCGGCAGAACCGGCGCAGCGAGGCAATCGCCTTGCTGACCGCCGCCCTGGAAGCGGA
>CAZULW010000051.1:0-16635 GCA_964621455.1 uncultured bacterium | reverse complement strand
GGAACCCACTTTTTCCTCGACCTTGTTGAGAAGGGCATTCATTACCTGCCCCTGTTCCCCAACGACAGTGACAATACTTTCCAGCAGGAATTTTTCACCAGCGCCCCCAACGCTCTGGGGGATCTTTTACCTGAGGCCGACGAGTCAGCGCCTTGCATCAAAGTGATCGATGTCCACCAGGCAAGCCGGGGACGCCGGATGCATTTAAGAATGAGCCGCCAGCAGAACCTGGCCCTGGCCTATGTCAACAGCGGTAGCTAGACTATTGATTCCTGCTAATGTAATTTCGTCCTGTAGGGGCGTATTGCAATACGCCCCTACTATTTTTTCCCGGAAAGGGTAGGAGATTATGCCCCGGAATAAGGAGCTGCGTTCCATCCTGATCCTGGGTGCCGGGCCTATCATCATCGGCCAGGCTTGTGAATTTGATTATTCCGGTACCCAGGCCTGCCGCGCCCTCAAAGAGGAAGGCTACCGGGTTATTCTGGTCAATTCAAATCCGGCTACTATCATGACCGATCCCCAGCTGGCCGATGCCACCTACATTGAACCGGTCCGGCCGGACATAGTGGCCCAGATCATCGCCCGGGAGTCACCGGACGCCATCCTCCCCACCGTAGGCGGGCAGACCGGGCTGAACTGTGCCGTTACCCTGGCTGAAGAGGGAGTGCTGGAGCAGCATGGAGTCCGTCTCCTGGGGGCTGATGTGGAGGTGATCCGGCGGGCCGAGGATCGTGAGCGTTTCAAGGAGATCATGTCCGCCGCCGGCATCCCTACGGCCCGTGGCGGGCGGGCCACTACCCCTGAAGAGGCCGAAGCCCGGTTATCGGATCTCAACCTGCCAGTCATCATTCGTCCCTCCTTTACCCTTGGCGGGACCGGCGGGAGTATAGCTTATAACAGGGAGGAATACGCCGAGCAGGTGGCCCGGGCCCTGGCTACCAGCCCGGTTGGAGAGGTTCAAATCGAAGAGGCGCTGCTGGGCTGGAAAGAGTTCGAGCTGGAAGTCATGCGGGATGGAGCCGACAATGCTCTGGTGGTATGTTCCATCGAGAACCTGGATCCTATGGGGGTCCATACCGGCGATTCGATTACGGTGGCACCGGCGCAGACCCTTACGGACAAGGAGTACCAGCAGATGCGCAACTGGGCTCTCGACTGCATCCGGGCCGTTGGGGTAGAGACGGGCGGGTCAAATGTCCAGTTCGCCGTCAATCCACATGACGGCCGCATGGTAATCGTGGAGATGAATCCCCGGGTCAGCCGGAGCTCGGCCCTGGCGTCCAAGGCCACGGGCTTTCCCATCGCCAAGGTGGCCGCCAAGCTGGCGGTGGGGTACCATCTCGACGAGATCCAGAACGACATTACCCGGCAGACTCTGGCGGCCTATGAGCCTACAATTGATTACGTTGTAACCAAGGTGCCCCGGTTTGATTTTGAGAAGTTTCCCCGGGCCTCGGGTGTGCTGGGCGTACAGATGCAGGCGGTGGGGGAGGTCATGGCCATCGGGCGCACCTTCCAGGAGAGCCTGCAGAAGGCTTTCCGTTCCCTTGAAGTAGGGCTGGCCGGGCTGGAGCCCAAGCCCGCCGAAGCCAGTCGTCCCCTTGACCTGGAGAAAATGCGCTTCGCCACCGCATTCCGTCTGCTGAAAGTACGCGAGGCACTCCTCCAGGGGCAGCCCCTTAAGGAGATCCAACGGCTCACAGGTATCGATCCCTGGTTTCTCCACCAGATCGATGATATGCTGCAGGCCGGTAAGCGTTTATCAGCCAGCGTGGCGGCTCATATTAAAGATGGCAGGAATGTGGCGGATGAAGGACTGGCCGCTGCTCTCAGGGAGCTAAAGTCCCGGGGCTACTCCGACCGTCAGATCGCCGGCATGACGGAGCGCGGGGAGGACGCCATTCGCACGCTACGGACATCCCTCGGGGTGACCGCCACTTTCAAGTCAGTGGACACCTGCGCCGGGGAATTCGCCGCCCAGACGCCGTACTGCTACGGCACCTACGAAACCGAGCAGGAGATCGAGCCGCTGCCGGGCCGCAAGGTGCTGATTCTGGGCAGCGGGCCCAACCGCATCGGCCAGGGGATCGAGTTTGACTACTGCTGCGTACAGGCGGTTTTCGCCCTCCAGGAGCTGGGGATCAAGGCCATCATGCAGAACTGCAATCCCGAGACCGTCTCCACCGACTTCGACGTGGCCGACCGCCTGTACTTTGAGCCCCTTACCTTTGAAGACGTGATGAACGTAGTGGAGCTGGAACAGCCGGAGGGGGTGCTCATCCAGTTCGGCGGCCAGACGCCCCTGAATATCGCGGGTAAGCTGGCCGCGGCCGGCGTTCCCATCCTGGGCACTTCTCCCGAGTCTATCGACCTGGCGGAAGACCGCGAAAAGTTCGGCGACCTGCTTGACCGCCTGGACATTCCCAGGCCCGAATACGGCATCGCTCCTACTCTCGAGGAAACCGCCCAAGCGGCCGAACAGGTGGGCTATCCCGTGCTGGTACGGCCGTCCTATGTGCTCGGCGGCCGGGCCATGGAGATCGTCTATCACCGGCAGGGGCTGGAGGAGTATCTCCGCCGCAACGCCGACATCTCCTGGGAGCATCCCGTCCTCATCGACGCTTTCCTGGAGGATGCCTACGAGTTCGACGTTGACGCCTTATGCGACGGCCAGGAAGTGCTGCTGGGAGGGATTATGCAGCATATCGAGGAAGCCGGTATCCACAGCGGCGACTCGGCCTGCGTGCTGCCACCCTATTTCATGCCTACCGATGCCCTGGAGAAAATCCGTACCTACACCCGGACCCTGGCGCTGGAGCTGAATGTCAAGGGACTGGTGAATGTCCAGTATGCCATGAAGGCGGGAATCGTGTACGTGCTGGAGGTCAATCCCCGGGCCAGCCGGACGGTGCCCTTTGTGAGCAAGGCGCGGAACATGCCACTGGCCAAATGGGCGGCGCAGATCGCCGTGGGCAAGACCCTGGCCGAACTCACCGGTGGCGCGAACCTGGATGCCCTGGCCGACGATAGCATCCCTGCCGCCCTGGCGGTGAAGAAGCCGGTATTCCCGTTTGATAAATTCCCCACCGATGGGGTCTACCTGTCCCCGGAGATGAAATCGACCGGCGAGGTTATGGGCCTGGATGTCGGGCTGGGGGGCGCCTATGCCAAGGCGGAAATGGGCGCCGGCGCCAACTTGCCCACCGAAGGTACAGTGTTCATCTCCGTGAACGACAATGATAAAATGAACGTGGTCTCCATCGCCAGGGACTATTCGGAGCTGGGCTTTAAGATCCTGGCCACCGAAGGGACCTGCCGTTTCCTGCGCCAGAGCGGTATCGCCGCCGAGCAGGTCTGCAAGATCGGAATGGGCCGCCCCAACGTGGGCGATGCCATCAGCAACGGGGAGGTGCAGATGGTCATCAATACGCCCCTGGGTGCGCGGGCGCGGGAAGACGAATACGCCATGGGTCAAAGCGCGGTGCGCTACCAGGTGCCGGTGATTACCACCCTCAGCGGGGCGCGGGCCATGGTGCGGGCCATCCGGCGTGTGCAGACGGGGGATTTCAAGGTGCGGTCGCTGCAGGAACTGTTCGGGTCTCCCCAATCCCACGGTTAAAACCGTGGGCTAAGCTGAATCAAGACAAACGGGTAGCCAACAACTTCAGTTGTGGGATTTCAGGTGCGATAGTTTCTCAAAATCCTTCCCCGTAGGCTCCTGGAAAACCCGCAGCTCGAACTGGGGCACTACCGCCAGGATGTGATCGAAGATGTCCGCCTGGATGGCCTCGTAGGCGGCCCAACGAATATCGTTGGTGAAGGCGTAGATCTCAATTGGGAGCCCGTTGGGACCCGGTTCCAGCTGGCGGACAATCAGGGTCATGTCCTGGTGGATCCGGGGATGGCTCCGCAGGTAGGCCTCGACGTAGGCCCGGAAGGTACCGACGTTGGTGAGCCGCCGGCCGTTGATCAGCTGGCTGGTATCTACCTCGTGCTCCTGGTTGTACCTGGCGACCTCCTCCCGTTTTTCCCTGATATAGGTAGTGAGCAGCTGGAATTTCTCAAATCGTCGTAACAGCTCCTCATCGCACAGCCGGATGGTGGACACGTCGATGTAAATGGCCCTTTTGATCCGGCGGCCGCCGCTCCGGGACATTCCCCGCCAGTTCTTGAACGAGGAGTCCAGCAGCTTGTAGGTGGGAATCACGGTGATGGTCTTGTCCCAGTTCTGCACCCTGACGGTATGCAGGGCTATATCGAGGACGTCGCCGTCGGCGCCGAAGGCGGGGACCTCAATCCAGTCGCCTACCCGCACCAGGTCAGTTGAGTTGATCTGGACGCTGGCCACGAAGGAGAGGATGGTATCCTTGAAGATCAACAGCAGGACGGCGGTCATGGCGCCGATGCCGCTGAGCATCAGCCAGGGCGAGCGGCCGCTGAGAATGGAGATGATGACAATGGTCCCGAAAATGTATACCAGCAGTTTCGCCACCTGGATGTAGCTCTTGATGTCCATCCGCCTGGCAAAGGCGGTGCTCTTGTAGATTTCACTGACGGCGCTGAGAAACGCGCCCAGGGTCAGGAGGAGAATCAGGGCTATGACGGCGGCGAACAGGCGCTGGAGGAAAGTCTCAATCTGCGGCACCAGGTAAGAAAAATTGTATAGGATCAGGGCCGGCACGATATAAAGCAGCCGCCGGAAAACGCCTTCTTGCAGCAGGATATCATCCAGCTTGGTTGCGCTTTTTCGAATGATGGTCCGCAGCGGGTTTAAGATGAGTTTTCTGGTAAGGATGAATACCAGGTAGCTGAGAACAATAACGCCGAATACAGACAAATATCGGATAATGGTTGGGTGGGCTGAGAACCAATCGGCGATCGCATCTAGTGGCATTGGTTACTTCTCCTTCTACTCGTTCGTCAAGGGATGCCAGCAGGGCATTGGTGTCGGCTGGAATGTAATTAGAGATGCAGGCGGTTGGCGACGGATAAGGGTGGGTAAGGCGGCCCCTGTCGATTTCTGTTAAGGCCGGGGCAGACGGGGGTTGCGGGCCGGGATATTCGGTTCGGTTTCCCTTCGGCAATCCAGGCAATAAATTGACCGTACAGTCAATAATTCTTGCATTAACTTCATCCAGCCATCTACAGCAACATGATCGGTATCGTCACCAATTTCAGCATGTACCCCGTGTTCTCTTCGACAATGGCGACGCACGACCTTTTCCTCCACGATGATGAGGTGAAAGACCACGTGGTGCGGTTCATTCTGGGGGAACTGCGAGACCGGCTGGCCCAACCCGCATGAGAACTCAACGATTAACTGGAAAGACAACACAACGATGAAGCAGCAATTCATCCGCTGGACCCTTGAACGGCCGCGGCTGTCCATCGGCCTGGCCGTGGTCCTGAGCCTGATCCTGGCCTCCGGCGTTTGGTTCATCCACATCGAAGACGACATCATGAAAATGCTCCCCGAGGATATTCCCTCCCGGATAGTCTGGAATGAGATCGAGGACCAGTTCGGCTCCACCGAGCCGCTACTGGTTAGCGTTGGCCAGGAGGGGCACTCCATTTACACCCCCGAAGGACTAGCCAGGGTGTGGGACCTCACCCGCGCCCTGGAGGACCACCTGGCCGTGGATGAAGTCCGCAGCCTGGCCTCCATGAACCGGATCGACAGCGATGAGGGTTTCCTGGTGGTGGGCGACCTCATGCCTTACCGGGACCTCACCCAGGAAGAGATCGCAGATATCCGGGACTATCTAAAGCGCAATCCCGACATCGGTGGGATGCTGGTCTCAAAGGACGAGTTCTTCGCCATGCTGGCCGTAGTGCCCGCCATCAACGCCTCCGATAAAGAACTGGCTCAGGTCGTCGCTGAGGTGAGAAACAACGGCCCCCAAGGTGGAGATGGTCACATCGGCGGGCTCCCCTTTGTCCGGGGCACGCTGGTCAAGCTGGTATTATGGGAAATCATCACCTTGATGTGCATCGCCTTGCCGATCCTGGCTCTCATTCTGCTCATCAACCTGAGGAGCCTCCGGGGGCTGCGCATGGTGCTGCCGGTAATCGGTCTGTCCGTCGGTACTATGGTGGGATTCTTCGGTTGGATGTTCAAGCTGACCGGGAGCGATCTGTTCAACTTCACCCTGGTCAACGGCAGCATGCCGGTGATCCTGCTCACCATCGCCACCGCCGACGGCGTTCACATCATGACCCGCTTCTTCCGGGAGGTTCGCCAGCGGCGGGATGTGAAGGCGTCGGTGGCCGCCACCATGGACGTGCTCATGCTCCCCGTCTTCCTCACCTCGGTGACCACCATGGCCGGCTTCATCTCTCTGACTACCGCCCCTTTGAGGGCCATGATCGGCTACGGAGTTACGGTTTCTTTCGGTATTGCCTGGGCCTGGTATCTGTCGGTCACTTTTCTGCCAAGCCTCATGTCCGTCAGCAGGTGGAATCTTGAGGGCCGGGCGTTGCGGTCGGCGGGAATCTTCGAGCGGATCATTCATCGCATAGGCGAATATGTGCTCCGCAGGCCCCGGGCCGTGCTTGCAACGGGGGGACTCATCGTCCTGGTCGCCTGCATCGGCATCTTCATGGTACGCGTGGAAGTCAACATCATCAACTTCTTCAAACCCAAAGCGGCTATTCGCCAAAGCATGGAGTTCCTTGACAACCACTTCTACGGCACCCTCAACTTCGCCTTCAAAGTGGAGGGCGACCTGAAAGAACCGGACGTTCTGCGGGGTATGGAGAATGTGCAGGCACAGCTGGAGCGAGAGCCCAACATCGGCAATACCGTCTCGCTGGCGAATATCATCGCCAAGCTCCACCGGGTGGTCATGGACGACAGCGCGAAGTATGAAGTGATTCCCGAAAGCCGGGAGAAAGTAGCCAACCTCCTCACTATTTACAGCATGTCCGGCGATCCAGACGATTTCTCTTCCCTGGTGGATTACGATTACCAGACGGGGCTTATCACCGCCACGGTGAAAATGAGCGCCACCGAAGAACTCATCGCCATGGTGGACCGGGTGGAAGAATTCGTGGCCAGCCATAAGTCCCCGGACCTGGACATCCAGCTGTCGGGCTTTCCCGTCTTCATGCGAGATTTCATGCGCGTGTTGATCGTCAGTTCCCTGCGCTCCATCGGCCTGTCGCTGATCCTGGTGGTCATCCTGGCCGGGATTTTCTTCAAGTCCCTGCGGTGGGGGCTGCTGGCGGTGATCCCGCTGGCGTCGGCTATTGCCCTGAACTTCGGCCTCATGGGGTGGTTGGGCATCGAGTTGAGCCACGTTACCGCCCTGTTTACCGCCATTATCATCGGTGTAGGGGTAGACTTCGCCGTCCACTTTATTGCTCAGTATAAAAACTTCCTGCGAAGCGGCATCAGCCGGGATGAGGTGAGCCAGATGACAATCGATGACGTGGGCTACCCAATCCTGCTTAACGTGGCCGCTGTCTCAGTGGGCTTTACCGCCCTCCTGTTCTCCGAATTTGTTCCCATGAGCTACATGGGCGGACTGGTGATCATCTCCATGGTATCTTGCGCCGTGGGCACCCTGACTCTTCTGGCTACCATTATCCACCTTATGCGCAATAAGGTGACGGCCTAGTTCTGCCGCCATGCAAAAATAAGGAAACACCCATGAGAAAACCTGCAATGCTGCGAATACTGCCAGGCTCGCCGCTGCCACCCGGCTTCGTTCGCCGACTGGCAAACTACGCCGGGCAAGCTGCCTTGCTGCTACTACTGTCCTTCCCCCTTACTGCCCAGACGGGCTACGACATCGCCAGAATGATGGATGAACGGGAGGAGCCGGATGATATGGTCTCTGATATGACCATGATCCTCACTTCCCGTACCGGCAGCAGCCGAACACTAACGGTACACTCGGTCCGTAAAGATGACGACAAGCAGATTGTTTGGTTCCTCTCCCCTGCTGATGACCGGGGCGTGGCGTTCCTGAAAATCGAATACGAGGGCCGGGATGACGAGATGCGCATGTGGCTGCCCGGCTTCAAGAGAATGCGGCGCATTTCCTCCAGCAAGAAGGGGGAGAGCTTCATGGGCTCCGACCTGAGCTACGAGGATATGACCACCCGGGCCCTGGACGAGTACACCTACGAACTGATAAGGGAGGATACCCTGGGCGGCGAGCCGGTCTGGATCCTGGAGAACACCCCCAGGCCGGAACTGCGCTCCTCATACAGCGGGATTGTCTCCTGGGTGCGCCAGTCTGATATCTTCGTCCCCCGGGAGGAATTCTACGACCGTGCCGGCAACCTGCTGAAAGTGCGCACCATGGATGTGCAGGAGGTCAAGGGGTATACCATTCCGATGAGGATGTTCGTACAGAACGTACAGAAGGAGCATACCACGGAGCTCATCTTTGAGAATGTGGAGCTGGACACAGGCGTGAAGGACGACCTCTTCCACGAGCGCAACCTGCGGAAGCTGCCGTGAAGAGAGTGGCAGTGGCAGTAGCAGGAACAGGGGGCCGGGCAAAGGGCGCCGTGAAAGGGATAGCTCTATGCCTGGCAATGGGGCTGATCGCTACGGCTCCCCTGTTGGCACAGCTGGAATTCCACGGCCACGTCTATCCCCTGGCGCGGCTCACTTTTGAGAATCGGTATCTCAATCTGCCGCATCGCATCGTCTCCCTCGAAGGCCATCACCGGGGCCGGAACGTGAGCCTGTTCTTCAACACGACCCTGGAATACCGCCTCGCCACTAACGCTGCCGTGGTAGAGCTCCAGGAAGCCTACGCCGAGGTCTCCACCCTCCTGGGGGACTTCCGCCTGGGCCAGCAGGTGATCGCCTGGGGCGCCGCCGACGGCAACAATCCCACCGACAACGTCAACCCCTATGACTTCTACTACCTCTTCATGCCCGGCACCGACCGTAAGATAGGGAATGTAATGGCTTCGGCCAACCTCTACCTTGGCCCGGTGAACCTGGAGGCGGTGGCAACGCCGGTATTTCAGCCCAACCGCCTGCCGCTGGACGAGCCCGACTTCCCAATATTCGAAGACGCCCCGTCTCCCGGTGACATGTTTCCGGAGAACCGACCCACGAGAAATCTGGAGAATACCGAGGTGGGTTTCCGGGTACGTCTGCCTATGGGCATTATGGATATCTCCCTCAGCTATTTCCGGGGCTTCGACCGCATGTTCACGCCCACCATCTATCACTTTCCCCTTCCCCCGCCACTTGGCCAATTGGACTATCACCAAACCAAGGTCCTGGGCGGCGACCTGGTCACCTTTCTGGGTGAATGGGCCATTCGGGCCGAGGGGGCTTATTTCCTGACCGAGGATGAGGACGGCAACAATCCCTTCATCCGCAACCCCTACATGCAGTACGTCCTGCAGCTGGACCACACGGACGAGAACTACAGCCTGGTGGTGCAGTACCTGGGGACCTATATCACCGCAGTTGGAGACGATTCCGCCAATACCTTTCTTACCGGAGGGAGGTGGGTCTCGGAAGAAAAAAACGAGCGCGACAACATCCCCCCAAAAATGGGTATGCCCTTTGCCGCCATCGCCCAGAACGCCGTGCTGGCGACAGCTTCCTATGACTTCGCCGACGGCCGCATCAGTCTCCAGGCCAACGCCCTGTACGAACTGGACCACAAAGGCTATATGGTGGGCGGGAAGGTGACCATTGCCGTCGAGGAAGCCTTTGATCTGGAATTAGGCGCGGTATATCTGGGCGGCGAGGAAGGAAGCCGCCTGGCCACCATCGGCGAGGTCTTCAGCCATCTCTACGTGGGGATGAAGTACAGCTTCTAGCCCTACACCCGCCCCATGCGGATGTAGACCACGGGGTGCAGGTGCAGGATGTCCTGGCGGGGGAGGCGCCGGTCGGGGAAGGCCGGGTTGGTGGAGCGCAGCAGGAGCTCCTCGCCCTTGTAGTAGACCAGCTTGATCATGGCCTCCCCATCCTGGGTAACCACCACCGCCAGGTCGCCGTTCTGGCAGCTGGCCTCCAGCGAGGCGATAACGATGGACCCCGGCTTGACTACCGGTATCATAGAGTCGCCGTATACCCGTACGCCGTAGACCTGTTCATCACGCAGGTCATCCGGCCGGTCCAGATAGTCGTCGGCAGCGACGGCTGTGCCTTCCATGTTGGGGAACAGTCCCTGCCCGGCCGCGGCCAGGCCGATGAGGGGTATGGGAGGGAGCCGGCGCCGGCTCTCAAAGGGAAAGGCCTCCTCGGGCAGGCCGGGGTTCTGGGTGCGGAACTTGGCCTCGGCCAGCTCGGAATAAGGGGTGTTCAGAATCTCGCAGATCTGGATGAGGCGGCCCTTGCGGGGAAAAGTGAGGTCGCGTTCATAGGCGCTCACCTGCTGGTACTGGATGCCCAGCCGGTCGGCCAGCTCTTTCTGGGTCAGGCCGGCCTTGCCGCGGTAGAGGGCCAACAGGTCGCCGAAGGTCATGGGGTGTACTCCTAACCACTTTATTACGGATGTGCCAATTTAAAGAGCCGGGCACATAAATGCACCTAAAAATAACGATTACAAAAGAATTAAACGACGAGTTGCTAAATATTAGAAATCAAACCAGGGCCTGGTAGTTTCCCTTCAGCTTGTTCAGCCGGTCCTGGTAGGCCGACTGCTTCTCCCGTTCGTGCGCTACCACCTCAGCCGGTGCCCGCTGGAGGAAGGCCTCATTATCGAGCTTCTTCTGGACCCCCGCCAGCCGCCCTTCCATCTCCTGGATGCGCCTGGACAGCCGTTCGCGCTCTATCTCCAGATCGATCAGACCCTCGAGGGGAATGAATAATTCCAGGGCATCCACCACGGCGGTGGCGGCGTGGGGCGGCTTGGCAACACCGGGTCCTGTCTCCACTTCGTCCAGTTTCGCCAGGCGCTGCAGGTGGCCCAGCTGATCCAGGATGAATTCCGCATGCTCCTCGCTGCAACGGATGCTCAGATTGGCCCGCTTGCCGGGATCGACGTCCATATCCGCCCGGATACTGCGGATCGAGGTGATCACCTGCTGGAGCACGGCGATCTCCCGTTCTACATCACGGTCTATGTACTCCTGACGACCGGGATCGGGGTAGGCGGCGACGATCAGATCGGGTTCCTGGTCCTGTTTGACGTGCTGCCAGAGCTCCTCGCTGATGAAGGGAGCCAGGGGATGGAGCAGGATCAGGATGTTCCTCAACACGTGGACCACCACCGCCCGGGCGGTTTCACGGTCCTGCGCAACCTCCCCCTGCAACCGGGTTTTAACGAACTCCAGATACCAGTCGCAGTAGTCGGACCAGATAAAGTCGTAGATCGTTTTGGCCACTTCGTTCATCCGGTAGCGCCGGTAGGCCGCATCCACCCGGGCTACCGTATCCTGGAGGCGCGATAGAATCCAGCGGTCTACTAGAGTCAGGTGATCGGGTGAGAGGTCCTCGAGGGGTGCCGGTAGGTTCTCCTTATCCAGGTTCTGGAGTACGAACCGGGCCGCGTTCCAGATTTTATTCATATAGTTGCGTCCCAGGGCAATATCTTCTTCGGCAAAGAGAATATCCTGCCCCTGGGGTGCGATTAGCATCATGCCCATGCGGAGGGCATCCGCCCCGTAGGTTGTGATGAGGTGGAGGGGATCGGGGGAGTTCCCCAGGCTCTTGCTCATTCTCCGGCCCTGCTTGTCCCGGACGATGCCGTTGAAGTAGACGGTACTGAAGGGAATCCGGCCCTCAAATTTGAGGCCGGCCATGACCATGCGCGCCACCCAGAAGAAGATAATATCCGGGCCAGTAGCCAGGTCCTGGGTGGGGTAGAAGCGCTTCAGATCCGGGCTGTCGCTGTCGGGCCAGCCGAGGGTGGCGAGGGGCCACAGCCAGGAGCTGAACCAGGTATCCAGTACGTCGGAGTCCTGCTCCAGCGCCACGTCATTCTGTCCGTAGTGCTGGCGTGCCTTTGCGCAAGCCTCTTCTGCCGTCCGTGCCACGAAGATATGGTCGTCGGGTCCGTACCATGCCGGTATGCGGTGGCCCCACCAGAGCTGCCGGGAGATGCACCAGTCATGGATATTGGCCATCCAGTGATCGTACACCTTTACCCACCGCTCGGGGTAAAAGGTGATTTGTCCGGAATCCACCGCTTCCCGGGCCGGTCGGGCCAGTTCTTTCATATCCAGAAACCACTGCATCGAAAGATAAGGCTCAACCTGGGCGTCGGTGCGCTGGGAATAGCCCACACTGCTCACGTGATCTTCCAGCTTTACCAGCAGGCCCTGGCGCTCCATCTCCGCCACTACCGCCTTCCGGGCCTGGAACCGGTCCATCCCCTGGAACTGCTCCGGGACGTTGTCGTTCAGGGTAGCGTCGGGTTGGAATATGTTCACCGCTTCCAGGCCGTGCCGCTGGCCCAGCTGGTAGTCATTGGGGTCGTGGGCCGGGGTGACTTTCACGGCGCCGGTACCGAACTCGGGGTCAACAAACTCGTCAGCGATGATGGGCATCTCCCGCCCCACCAGTGGCAGGATGGCCTTCTTCCCGACCAGGTGGCCATAGCGAGCGTCCGCGGGATTCACCGCTACGGCCGTGTCTCCCAGCATGGTCTCCGGGCGGGTGGTGGCCACGGTGATATATCCATCGCCTTCTTTGAGAGGATAGCGGAAATACCATAAATGACCGCGGGTCTCCTTGTGAATAACCTCCTCATCGGAAAGGGCCGTCTGCCCCACCGGATCCCAGTTGATAAGACGCTTGCCGCGGTAAATCAATCCCTCATCATAGAGGCGCACGAAGGCTTCGATGACGGCCCGGGAGTAGGCCTCATCCATGGTGAACACGCTCCGGCTCCAGTCGCAGGAACATCCCAGGTGTTTGAGCTGCTCGAGGATAGTGCCGCCGTAGTTACGGGCCCAATCCCAGGCCCGCGCCAGAAATTCTTCCCGGCCCAGGGTCCTCTTATCGAGCCCCTCCTCCTTGAGTGCCGCCACGATCTTGGCCTCGGTAGCAATGCTGGCGTGGTCGGTTCCCGGCAGCCAGAGGGTGCTGTAGCCCAGCATCCGGGCGCGACGGACAAGGATATCTTGAACGGTGTTGTTGAGGACGTGCCCCATATGAAGAATGCCGGTGACATTCGGCGGCGGTATGAGTACCGTGAAGGATTCTCGACCGTCAGGTTCGCCCGGACTGAAATAGCCCTGCTGCTCCCAGTAGCGATACCATTTAGACTCCACCTCGCCGGGCTCGTATACCTTGCCCAGTTGCGCGCGCGCCATGCGTAACTATTTCTCCAGGATAAGGCTTAAAGCGGTGGTCAGTTTAAGTACATTTTTATTGGCTGTAACAAGCCGGTCACAGACGATACGGATCAGATTGAGCAAAATCTTATAGCCAACCTGTTTATTGCTGACAAGAATCTGGAAAAAGTCTTTTTCGCTGAGAATACCCATGCGACAATCGGTGAGGGCCGTTACCGTGGCCGTCCGCTTATCTTCGTTACTGAAAATCGAAACCTCCCCAAATACGGTGCCGTTTTCACCTGACAACCGGATAATGGACTTATCCCGGCTGTCGTAATCCGCTGCCTTGGACATGGGCAGTGTCAAGGCCTGGCTGATCTCCACCTCGCCTGCAAGAAGGAAGAAAATCTCACCACCCTGGTCCCCCTCATTGAAAATGACTTTCCCTTCGGGGTAGTACTTTTCTTTCAGGAGAGAACAAACGATCTCCCGCTCTTTAGCAGCCAGGCCCGTTAAAAGCTCAAAATTGGCGACTTCTCCAGTCTTGATATTGCTCATGGAATGATGATAGCCCCTTCACCTTCCTGGATCAGATGATCCTGGGGGGGATTGACCACTACTGAAATGCGGCTGCCCTCATCCAAGCCGCGACCGGCCTCCCTTAACTTGCGCTCAATGAAGGCGTCCAGCTGGGAGGCATCAGAAGAGAGAAAATCGGAGAAGCCCATCTGCTCCTCCTCGGTGTACAGTCCCACCGTAAGCCAGCCATTTTCCTGGCGGTTGTGTTGCAGGAGCTCCTCGAAAGTGCGTCCAACGAATTCCCTGGGAATCTTAACCCGCTGAAAGTGGTGGGGAGAAGAGGAGTCCAGCAGCAGATCAATGGTCTGGGGGATCCCGGGGTTCAGGATGTGGGAGGCAACAATGAACGACCCGAAGTTGTCGCTGAGCACCACATCATCGGCGTCAGCCCGCTTGACGTGGGCAATGGCGCTCTTGTCGTGAACATAAGCGACTACCTGCACTTTAGGGTTCAAATTTTTAATGGTAAGGGAGGCCAGGATGGTCTTCTCGTCACTGGTGCCGCCGGTGGGATGCTGAGTAGGTAGGATAATGACGGCCCGGGCATGTTCCAGTTGGGCCTGCCGGAGGGTGGCTTCCCGGGTAAACTCACCCCGGATATACTTGATCCTGGTGTACCCGAACTGGTTTTTAATGGACTGCATCTTATCTTCATGTTCTTCGTTGATCAGAACAATCTGAAAGCCGGTATCCTCCTCTTCAACGTGGAGGAGAGCGTTCAGCAGGCTCTCGATCTTGTGATGCCAGCCGCAGATGATGATATGATCTTTTACTTTAATCGTCATGAGACCCAGATTAGCTCGCAGCCGCCGGGCTACGAGCCGCGAAGCAATTGTTCCACTTAATACCGCCATGAGGGAGATACCAGCGAGCATGATCACCACCGCCAGTATCCGACTGAGTCCGCCCTGAGGGGTAAGGTCGCCGTAGCCCACCGTCGTCATGGTGACTATCGCCCACCATAAAGCTTCCGGGACGGACTTGATCCCCTGCTCGGCTGATGTCCCTTCCAGGAAGAAGACCCCCAGGCCCCCTATAAAGGCTACCAGCAGGATCAATCCGAATACCCGGAGTATGGGATGTCGGGCCAGTATCTGTCTGATGCCTGTCACCGTTGTTTATGAATGCAGAAGAAGACAATCGTAACTTGGCTCTTTCACAACAATAAATTGTAATGTATAGGTGGTGGTAAGTCAACAGGTTTTATCAGGACTTCCTTTTCCACCATTTGTCAGGGATGCCAGCGATCTAATCCCCATTTCTTCGGTTCACCCGGCCTGATCAATCCTTGATACGGTATCCCCTGGCAAACAGGACGGAGGCAATCCACGTAAACAGAACCGCTGCGGAAACGCTGACAAACAGGGACCACCAGGGCGATGAGTCAGCCACATCCAGAACGGAATAGCGCAGGCCGTTGATCATGTAGTAGAGCGGGTTCAGCAGCGAAATGCTGCGCCAGACCGGGGGCAGCATGTCAATGCTGTAGAATACCCCGCCCAGAAACACCAATGGCGTGAGAAAGAAATTCACCAGCATCTGGATGTTGTCCCAGGTCTTGGCGAAGATGCCCACCAGCAGGCCGGCGGCGCCGAACGCCCAGCCCACCACCAACAGGAACACCAGTCCCAGGAAGGGGTGAGCCAGAGGCATGTCAGCGAGCAGCAGACCTACCAGAAGCACCAGGCTGCCGTTCAACAGACCCCGAACAGCACCACCCACGATGTACCCTATCGATACCTCCATGCCGCTTAAAGGGGTGATGAGGATATCGTCGAGGAACCGCATGAGCTTGGCCTGGAACAGGCTGGAAGCGCTGTTGGAGTAAGCGTTGGTGATGACGTTCATCATGGCCAGACCGGGGATGATGTAGCCCATATAGGCAATACCCTTGATGTCCCCGATCCGGTCGCCCAGGGACTTGCCGAACACCACAATGTAAAGGACAGTTGTAAGCAGACCGGGCATGATGGTCTGGTTGTAGAGCGACAGGAAGCGCCGCAGTTCGCGACCTACGAAGGTGATAAAACCGATACTATTCATCAATACTATGTCCTGTTAGCTCGATGAACACATCTTCCAGGGTGCTGTGATAGAGCCTGACATCCCGAACCGCGGCCCCGGCGGAGGTGATACGGTTGATGATCTCTGCTAATCGCAGCTCCGGGTGGGGGGTGTATACCCGCAGGTGTCCATCGGTGAAATCGAAGCGATAATTATCCAGGGCTCGGGCCGCACCCTGATTCCAATCCTCCACCGTCAGGGATATGCCGTCTTTATCCATACCGGCCACCAGCTCCGCCGGTGATCCCACCGCTATGATCTTGCCGCGGTCTATGATGGCCACCCTTTCACACAACTTCTCCGCCTCTTCAATATAGTGGGTGGTGAGGATAACGGTTTTGCCCTGTCTGTTGAGATGGGTCAGGTAGTCCCAGAGCATGTGACGCGCCTCCACATCCACTCCAGCGGTGGGCTCATCCAGGATCAGGATGTCAGGATCGTGTACCAGTGACCTGGCGATCTGGAAGCGGCGTTTCAAGCCCCCGCTGAGCTGTCGTGGTTTGGCCCGTCGTTTGGCGGAAAGCCCGAAGGTTTTCAGCAGACGGTCGGTGTTTAGCCGCGCCACCTTCCTGCCGACGCCGTAGTAGCCCGCCTGAAGCATCATCAGGTCTTCAATGGTAAAGAACCAGTCAAAACTGAGCTCCTGAGCTGCCAGGCCGATGTGCCGCCGGGCCTGACGGAACTGCCGCACAACGTCGTAATCCATCACTTTAGCTGACCCACTTGTGATTCGCACCAGGCCGGTGGTGATGCCGATGGTGGTGGTCTTACCGGCGCCGT
>CAZULW010000050.1:9603-16700 GCA_964621455.1 uncultured bacterium | reverse complement strand
TCTCCCCCTTGTTGGCCGAGAAGGACTCCAGCTCGAAGGTCCGCAGCTGGCCGGAGGAGGTCCGGATGGTCTGCGTCATCACGCTCCTGGCATTGGTGACGTTCGTAATCTCGTTTATCCGGTCGAGGATTTCCGGGCCGGTGGGGGGTTGGGCCGGGAGCCAGGATACAACCGCAAGTCCCACCACGGATGCGATCATGAATGTTGTTCTGGTGCGCCGATGTGATGTCATTTCTCCGTTTCCCCGTTTTCGTTGGTGTTGGTGTCTTCTTCTCCCTCGGGCTCGATCCGGTTCACGGATATCAGGGGCAGGCCCAAGTCTCGTACGCGGCTGATGATGCCATGCAGCGCAGCCTGGTCGGTTACCAGTCCGCTGATGGTCGTGACCTTGCTCTTCGAGGTCACCCTCAGGCCTGCAAACCAGTCCGACCATTGGCTGCCGGTTGGCTCCCTTGCGGAGGGGATTTATACGGGCCGGGCTCTCATCGCCTGGGGCCTATTAATCCAAAAAGCTACGGATCAATCAGGTCGGGGAGAAGGAAATTCGGCGACGGCATTTGAGCACGCTTCGTAATGCACGGACGAAGACGGCGTGGAGTATTGGTGAAATCGGGGGACAACCCACCATTGCGATTCGCTGTAGGGATCACATTTTGATTTTGCCATTTCGCTGCGTAGCTTTCAGCGGAATGCTTTTGTTAAACCATCAAAGGGAGCTACGATGAAACTGAACATAAAAGCACTGGCCCTGGCGGCCGGGATTACATGGGGTCTGGCGATTTTCCTTATCACCTACTGGTTTCTGCTCAGGGGCTACGAAGGGGAGATGTTGTCCAGGCTGTCAAACGTATATCTGGGCTACTCGGTAACGTGGTACGGCGGGCTTATCGGACTGGCCTATGGTTTCGTTGATGGGCTCATCGGCGGGGCGGTACTGGCGTGGCTGTACAACAAGTTTGTACCCACAACAGCTGCAGCCCCTGAGGCGGCGGCAGCCTAGCAAACACGGCCTGATCGAACATACCAGGCTGGGCCGGGAGACTATCCCCGGCCAGCGGGGGGATGTATCCCGCCACAGGCGTACCGCGAGAAAAAATGGGATCAGTCCGGTCAGCATCGGCTCGGTTCCTCCTCCGCCGTAAGTTCCTTTGCATTGACTGATATTAACAACATTGGTGACTCTTTTGGGGCTTTACCCTTATTTTCTTTATGATAACGTCTGCTGCCACTTAGTGAGAAAAATTATCAATTACCTAATTTAAACTGAGGAGGATGTTATGATTAAAAATAGAAGAATTGTTGTCACTTACCTTCTTTCCGTCATCTTCGTACTTGCATGTTCTTCACAACAGGTTGGCGAAATTACACCGGTCGAAGCAATCCATCTGGTTGAAAGAATCGTTAATCAAGAAGCACCCGGAATTCGTTTGATTACAACCAGTATTGAGCCTACAACCTATAACGATAATCCGGCTTACATCCTTGAGGGAGAAGTGGGTCAAGATCGCTACCAATCCATCGTCAATGCGAAAGTCGCACGTGTGATGAAAATCACCAAAAATGGTGAATCATTCTATGAGTGGCCAGGAATCATCGTGGTTGGTCATCGCGGGACCACAAAATTCGCTCCCGAAAATACAATACCTGCTTTTGAGATCGCCATTGAGTATGGGGCTGACCTGATCGAAATGGATATACGAGAAACCAAAGACGGTGAATTGGTTATCATGCACGATGAAACAGTCGACCGAACCACGAACGGAACTGGGAAAGTTGCTGAACATACTTTAAAGGAGATAAAAGAACTCGACGCGGGTTCATGGTTCAGTCCAGAGTTTGAAGGGGTGGGAGTCCCTACCTTGAGAGAAGCATTGGGTGCGATCCGTGGCAAAGCCCTACCTGATATAGACTTCAAGGCAGGTACACCCAGCAAGTTGATACGAGTCTTACGCGAAGAGGGTATGATAGAGAATATAACTCTGTACTGTGGCAACTGGGATTTAATGAACGAGACACTGAAGTTATCGGATGGCTTCATTATCCGTCCTACTGTTCCATTCGGATACGCGGGATTGCCGATTGTCCTTCAAGAATTTTATCCACCCATTATTAATATCAATTGGGAGCAATTCAGTGAAAAATTGGTACGAGAAATTCATGTAGCAGGTCGGAAATCAATGATAAATACAATGCAACACGATACAGAGATGATAATATTAATGACAATCGAAACAGCCCCAGATTATTTACAGTCCGATCATATTGATATTCTTATGCCTTTGTTACGAGCAAGAGGGCTGCATAAATAGTACGGAACCCGATAATTCAAGAAAAGTAAGCTCCTGGAATAATCACCTCTAAGCCACCTGTCGAACTATTTACTGGAGGGATATGCAGAGGCGCTGGTTGAATCGACCTGAACTGGGTGCTCCTGGGGGTATCATCATGGTCTGGCTGGTTTTTCCCATCGTTGCTGGGAATCGAGGATTTTTTGCCCTCCATGCCCCAGCCGATCGGGCAAGCCCCTTCGACGGAGTTTATCCTGAATCCCGAAACTTCGGGATGAAGGGCTCAGGCTCTGCCCGTTGGGCAACGCCCAGAGGGACAGGCTTGGCGGTTAAGCTCCTATTTAGTGCCGGATTCGTATCAATTCGTGGCTAAAATCTCTTGGCGGCCCTTCGTCGAGCTCAGGGCAAGCCTTGGCGGTTAGTCTTCTATTCCCTGCCACTGCCAGGCTCGCCGTAGGCTACGCCGAGGCCTGCTACTGCCACTTCTCAGCGCACTCTGCGGTTATTCCCTTTCAAGCGCTACTGCTGCTTTGTTTAACTGTTGAGTTGTTTAACTGTTGAGTTGTTTAACTGTTGAGACTGCCCCTGCCTACTGCCACTTCTTCTCATTAAATACTGTTATCCCATCAGATTCTCCAATACTCAATCTTCAATCCCATCCCCCTCCAGATTATCCCAACCTACCCCGCTTCGATGCTTTAAATTTCCGCCCCGTGAACTTTTCCATCCGCCATTATCATCTCATAACGCTGGGACTTCTCCTGTTTGTTGGCAGCGGACTGGCCCAGGATTACACCTGGCCCACCGAAGCCAGCCGAAAGATCACCGCCACCTTCGGCGACATGCGGCCCCGCAGATACCACGCGGGATTGGATATCGCCACCAACGGCATCAGCGGGTATGAAGTCTACGCCGTAGAAGACGGGTACGTGGAGCGGCTCCTGGTCAGCACCAAAGGCTACGGCAAGTCCCTCTACCTCCGCCTGAAAGACAAGCGGGTGGCCGTATATGCCCATCTGCAGAAGTTCGCCCCGGGCCTGGAACGGCGGGTCCTTACCCTCCAGGGACGTCAGGGGAGGTATGCCCTGGACCTCCGGTTCGGGCGCTCTGACATTCCGGTGCGGCGGGGAGATGTTATCGGTTATACCGGGGATACGGGCACTATTTCCGGCCCCCACCTGCATTTTGAGCTGCGCGACTCCAGGAACCGCCCCCTCAATCCCCTGGCCAACGGCATCGAATTTGAGGACGACGCCGGACCGGAAATCGCTGCCCTGGCGATTATCCCCCTCTCGCCGGAAACGGTGGCCCACGGAAGCACACTGCCCTCAATTATCCCGGCGCAGAGAATCCGGACAAAACGTTACGTGATCATCGATACCATAGCCGTCACAGGACCCTTCGGACTGGCGGTGGAGGCCTACGACCGGCTCCCGGAGGGCCACTATCGCCCAACCCTGTACGGACTGAGCCTCACGGTGGACGGCATCCGGCGCTACTGTATCCAGTTCGACCGCTACCGTTTCGAAGAAGGCCAGCTCATGGAACTGGAACGGGACTATGCCCAGTGGCGAGAGCGGCGCGCGGACTTCCACCGCCTTTTCACTACCCCCGACAGTGACTCCCTCTCGTTTGTTCGTCCGGGTTCCAGGGGGATGCTCAAACTGACGCCGGGGTATCACCGCTTCGACATCAAGGTTTGGGACCGGAATCAAAACGTGGCCGTTCTCAAGGGCGTGTTGGCTTACACCCCGCCCACCCGGCTGGAAGCCAGGGCGGACTGGTCGGATGACGAGAACGGCTGGATCGTAACGCTTAATTCCAGCACCCCTCTACGGCAGTATCACGCCTTTTTCTTCAACATTCGGGGACGGCTGGTAGACCAGTTCAGCCACCATGTCAAGCCGCCTGCCGGAAGGCAGCAGCGGTTTGTGGTACCCGAAAGCACCGGCCGGCGACGCATCCTTCAGATCATCGGAGTGGACCGTTGGGGGGCCAGACTGGAGCCGGTCCATCTCAGCCTTATTCCTGTTGAAGACGTGACCCGCCAGCGTAATTTTACCCTCCAGATCGAGCACCTTGATAACGGGGTCATTTTTCAGGTGAGCAGTGACTACTACCTTCCCCTGCCGCCCGAGATACTGCTTCGCACCGGAAAAGGCGTGCAGCGGTTTCCCACCCGAATGGTCAGCCCTGTGAACTTCGTCTCTCCTACCTTCTATCTGTCCCAGCTGGCCGGTCTGGAGGAGGTGATCATCCGGGTGGATCTGGATCCGGCCTACGAGGTGCGCCTGCCCGTTGCAGGTATAGTGGTGCCTCCTGCTGAGCGCAGGCAGCTGACCGATACCAACGGGAACTTCCAGCTGGAATTCCGCCCGGGGACGTTTTATGACAGTACTTTCGTCTGGCTCTCCCGGAGCGATGCCCGCCCGCCCGACGGTGCCCGGTTCGTGATGCTCCCCGTGAAAGTTGGACCTTTTACCCGGCCCTACAATGGGCCTGCGGGCCTTGAGATGCTGGCGCCCACTAATCGCCTGCTGCCGGAACATGCCGGCATTTTCTACCTGGACCAGAGCACGGGGTGGGAATTCATGACTCCCGCCGGCTCTACCAACCCCGACCACCTCATCGAGACGCGGGCTTACCGCACCCTCTCCACCAGTGGCGAGGTGTTTGCCCTCCTGGAGGAGACAGAGCCGCCGGTCATTGAACTCCTGAAGCCCAGAGATGGCGCCACTTACCTCCAGGGGGACCTGCGCACAATCCGCTTTAACCTCGATGACCGGGTAGCCGGCATAAAAGATGAGACGGCCATCTCTCTCACCCTGAACGGACAGCCCCGGATTTTCGAGTATAACACCTACCGGAAAACGGTAACTTACGTCCTGCCCGCACCGCTCAAGCCAGGTGAGCATGAAATGGCCATAACGGCCACCGACCAGCTGGGGAACACCGCCACCAGAAAGGTAGCCTTCTTCATCGAGTAATGTTTTTTCCTTACAAAGACGACAACCCCCGCATCCTCATCCCGTACGTTACCTATGCAATACTGGCGGTGAATGTGCTGGTCTTTAGCTATCAGACATTTCTGATGAGTCCGATAGCCCAGCACGCCTTTACGCTGCGATTCGGGCTTATCCCGGCCTATTTCTGGGGTAGCGACGCCCAGACGGTGCTGGAGCATTACCGCCAGTACATTGCCGGAATCTATGAGCGACCTGTGGGATCCATCACCCTGGACGTTCAGCTGCTGCCGGCACCGCTTACTTTGCTTACCTCCACCTTTGTCCATAGCGGCTGGTTTCACATCATCGGCAATATGCTTTTCCTCTACGTGTTCGCCGACAACGTGGAAGGGGCCTTGGGGCACGTCCGGTTTGTGGTTTTCTATCTGGTTGCGTCTTTGGCGGCAGACCTGCTTCAGGTATTGGTCGCGCCCGGCAGCGTGCTGCCGGTGGTGGGTGCCAGCGGCGCCATCTTCGGCGTCCTGGGGGGCTACATGGTGCGCTACCCTCGGGCCCGGATCCACGTGCTCGTGTTCATCGTCTTCTTTGTCACCGTTATCCGCGTCCCGGCCCTGGTGGTGGCCGGTTACTATTTCCTGATTCAGATCCTGCCAGGCATACTCAGCTTGCAGGCACAGCAGGAGGGGGGTGTGGCTTGGTTTGAGCACATCGGCGGTTTTGTGGCCGGTTTTTCCTACATGGCAATTTCCAGCCGGGGCCGTAAATTCCGCTTAAGGCATGACGAATATCCCTGAGCTCATTCGGCAGGCGTGCTTGGCCCGGGAGCGAGCCATAGCGCCCCACAGCGGCTACCCCGTGGGCGCGGCCGTCCTGACTGAATCCGGCAAGGTCTACCCGGGCTGCAACATCGAATCCAACGCTTTCCCCACTACCATGTGCGCCGAACGTGTCGCCATTTTCACCGCCATCGCATCCGGAGAGCGCAGCTTCAAGGCCCTGGCTGTTGTCTCGAGCGATGGTTCCGCACCCTGCGGTGCCTGTCGCCAGGTGATTTATGAGCAGTGCGGCGAGATTCCCATCTACGTGGTGGGACCTGACGGACATACACAACAGGAGTTCTATTCCTCACAACTATTACCATTTCCCTTTGACCTCGAGAAATCCTAAATCCAAAGCCATACTGATCGGCATCGCGGGAGGCACCGGCTCGGGCAAGACCTCCATCGCCGAGGCCCTGATGAAGGAGCTGGGACGTGACGAAGTGGTAGTACTGGAACAGGATTCCTACTACCACGACCTGGGCCACCTTACGCCGGCTGAGCGTATGCGGGTCAATTTCGACCACCCCGATTCGGTGGACTTCGAACGCATGCGGCAGGACCTGCAAGCCCTCCTGGCCGGCAGGTCGGTGGATGTCCCCATTTACGACTACACCGCTCATACGCGCAAGTCCGAACCCCGGTACATCAGCGGCCACCGGATTATCATCCTGGAAGGTATCCTGGTGCTGGCCGAAGCCGCCGTCCGGGAGCTCATGGACATCAAAATCTATGTGGATACCGCCGATGACGTACGCTTCATCCGCCGGATGACGCGGGACGTGAAGGTCCGGGGGCGCTCTTTTGAGTCGGTGGTGGACCAATACTACAAGACCGTGCGCCCCATGCACGCCCAGTTCGTGGAACCCACCAAGCGGTTCGCCGATATCATCATCCCCGAAGGAGGGCACAACCGGGTTGCCATCGACATCCTGAAGACCAAGATCAGCGTCCTGCTGGGCGAGGACTGGACCAAGGGGGAAGTGATCACGCCACGACTCAGACCCCCCGCCCCAGCGGCCGGA
>CAZULW010000050.1:2530-9503 GCA_964621455.1 uncultured bacterium | reverse complement strand
GACCAAGGGGGAAGTGATCACGCCACGACTCAGACCCCCCGCCCCAGCGGCCGGATGGGGAGGCCCGCTGCCGGCGTCCTGGCCTCCTGGCTGACGGCCACTATCGCGGGGATGATACTGTGACTTCTTACTGGAGGGAATTATGCGCTTGATCCTCATCGGCCCGCCGGGTGTCGGCAAGGGGACCCAGGCTCGCCGCCTGGCCGAGCACTTCGGCATTCCCCAGGTGGCCACCGGCGACATGCTCCGGGACCACGTCAGGGATGAAACCGAACTGGGCCGGCAGGCCCAGGCGATCATGGCCAAAGGCAAACTCGTACCTGACGACATCATACTGGCCATGGTGGAGGCCCGGCTGCGGGGGCCGGAGGCGGCAGGCGGCTTCATCCTCGACGGCTTTCCCCGTACGGTCCCCCAGGGGGTGGGGCTGGGTGTTATCCTGGAGCGGCTGGACGTCACCCTCGACGCTATTGTCGCTATTTCGGTCAAGCAGGACGTGATTCTTACCCGCCTGGCCGCCCGCCGCACCTGCGCCCAATGCGGCGCGGTATACAACCTGGTCATCAATCCGCCGAAGACTATGGGAGTGTGCGAGGCCTGCGGCGGCACCGAGATTATCCAGCGCGATGACGACCGCCCGGAGACCATTAAAAAGCGGTTTGACGTCTACCGCGAACAGACTTCTCCCCTCCTTGCTTACTACCGTCCCACCGGCCTGCTCAGGGAAGTGGCCGGTGAGGGAACGGTGGATGAGATCTTCCACAACATCCTGGCGGCCCTGCCTGAAAAGCTAGGCCAGGGCTGATCCCTCCGGGAGGCTGAACATGCTGCGTATCGGGATCACGGGGGGGCTCGGTTCGGGCAAAACCACTGCGGCCCGTTTTTTCGGTGACCGGGGGGCCCTGGTATTCGACGCCGACATTGAAGCCAAACTGATCCTCCAGCACCACAAGCCGACGCGTCAGGCGGTGATCGAAGCCTTCGGCAAAGAGGTGCTCAACGAAAAAGGAGAAATCGACTTCGGGCGGCTGGCCGCGCATGCCTTCGCCACACTGGAGCGGCAGCGGCGACTCAACAAGATAATCCACCCTGAGGTAATACTGGCGGCGGAGCGGGAGTTTGCCACCGCCGACCAGAGGGGAGTTGCCATGTTCGTCGTGGACGCGCCCCTGCTCTTCGAAGCCCGCCTGGAGCGCCATCTGGACTACACCCTGGCAGTGGTAGCCGATGAGGAGCTGCGGGTCAAGCGGGCTTTGGCAGGGGGAATCCTGACCGAAGAGGATATCCGTAAACGGATGCGCTTACAGTGCTCTGACGAGGAGCGCGCCGCCCGGGCCGACTTCGTTATCCTGAACAATGGCACGCTCGACGAACTGCACGAGAAGCTGCAAGCGATCTATGACGACCTTGGCAGGAGTCTCCAATCCTAGACTTCTCGACCTCTATAGTAACAGCCGGGCGGCTGCCGGAACCACTGGACCAGGCAGGCTTCACCAACCGCGATGCCATCCTTTGCCTGGCCCGGAAGGTCTTCAAGCGGCGTCCTAACCTGGTGGCCCAGGTTGAGACCCAGCCGGGGCCGGTGGTTATTAAATTGTTCGGATGGCGCCATCCCATCCACTTCTATTTAAGCCCCACTTTCCCCGGCCGGGCCTGGACCAGCTGGGAAGTCGCCCGGGCTCTCGATAAGGTAGCCGCCCGCACCCCCAGACCGATTTACGTCTACACGCGCAGGCGACGCGGGTTCATCCTCGAAAACTTCTTCGTCACTGAGTGCATCAATCCCCACCAGACCCTGCGAGCCTTCCTGAAGTCCGACGCGTCCAGCCAGATGATGGAAAAGGCCGTGAAAGACCTGGCCCTGAGCATTGCCCGCATGCACCGGGGGGGCATCCAGCACGGGGACCTGACCACGGCCAACTTCCTGGTGGACGAATCGGGCAAGGTCTTTATCGTGGATTTGAACCGGGCGCGGCTCCGGCCACACCTCTCCCACCGGCACCGCCTTATTGATCTGGCCAGACTCGCTTTCGACGCGAGGGACCCGGAGCTGGAAGTGCATCTAACCCACCAGTTCTTCCAGATCTACGGAGCGGAGACATGCGCCGCTGTTGATTGGGAGCAGGTGTACCGGGACTATCGCCGCAGGTTGTTGATACTGCGGGGCCGGAAAAAACGACTACGCCGCGTTATCCGACGAAAATAAGCAGATGCGCTGGGCATGCAGCCCCGGCAGTACTGACACCATCCGCACCAGCTGTAGGCCGGCCTCGCGAGCCTCCTCCCTTAGCTCCTCGCGGGACAGCATGGTAATGCGGGAGGTCAGCTTGATGATGCGGCGGTGCAGCAGGTGGAGTGGCGTCCGGATATATAGTGAGAGCACCACCCAGCGGCGGCTCACCCGGTTGAACTCATTCAGAATGGCCAGCCGCCGGTCTCGCTCGTGGATGTGCTGCAGCAGGCGCAGGGAAAATATGACCTCGAAGCTCCGGTCCGGGTAGGGTAGTTCCTCGGCCAAACCTGTCACAGATCCCTGGGCTAAACCCAGGTTTTCACGCTGATAAAGAACCGCGTAGTAACTGGCGTCCAGGGCATGGACCGGCCCGAAGCGGTGCAGCAATTCCTGGAAACGACCGTAGCCTACCGGTACATCCAGAATGGACCCGCCCAGCTGGTATTGGGTAAAAATACCCGCTACCAGCTGCTCTTCACGATGGCTAAGCCAGCGCTGATCCCAGTGGCGGTAACGCTCCCGGGCGTACTGATCCACCTGTTCCAGGTTTTTCCAGACCATTTAAGCGATACTTACCGGATGGCTCGCCGCTGTGCGCGGGGACGATCCAGGAGCTCCTTGAGCACCACGACCCGCTGGAGGGGTGTCAGCCGGGCCAGGGTTGTCTCCGCCAGCAGGGGATAACGGCGGTAGGGCCGGGGAAGAACGTATTCTTTCACACGTGCCGGAGGAGGTTCCACAGGCGGTGGCATGGGCGGCTCTTCAACGGGCTCCGGCGTGGTGGTGATTTCCAGCTCTTCTGTCAGGGGGGCTTCTCCCGCCTCCGGACGGAGTACTCCCGGGACCAGATCCTCGGCAACGCCCAGCTTGCGGAATAGATCCTCCAGGGGGGAGACCGGTCGGGAGGGCGGTGCCGGGCCTGTCCTGAGCCGAGTCGAAGGGCGTGTACGGCCCGGGTACTCCTGAGGTTCGGGGGCCGATGTCAGTGGCTGCGCCTCCAGCACCTCAGCTTCAACCTTGATCTCGGCGGGGCGCTCCTGTCCCGGTGAGACCGCTGGTTCGCCCTCAGGCTGTTCCACCCCGAAAGGAGCTGGCGGCTGATCCGGAGGCGCGGCCTGGGCTGCCCTCCGCCGCCGGGCTTTGCCCCCCAGCAAGGTGGTCAGCAGAAACCAGACGACGATGATCCAGAACAGGGGGCTTTCAAAAATCGACGCCATTACTCACCTCGTTTGGGTGGTCCGGCCTTGGTACCGGGCTCTTCCGGGGGTACTTCACCTTCTGCCTTCCGCGGTGCGGCAATGGAGTGGCGCATGCCGGTGTCGGCCTGGATGTTCTGCATCTGGTAGTAATCCATGACGCCCAGGTTGCCCTCCCGGAAGGCCTGGGCCATGGCCTTGGGCACTTCCGCCTCGGCCTCCACCACCTTGGCCCGCATCTCCTGGACCGTGGCCATGAACTCCTGTTCGGCGGCCACCGCCATGGCCCGGCGGGTCTCGGCCCTTGCCTGGGCCACCTTCAGGTCCGCCGCGGCCTGCTCGGTCTGCAGATCGGCCCCCACGTTCTTACCCACATCTACATCGGCGATGTCGATGGACAGGATGGCGTAGGCCGTACCGGCGTCCAGCCCCCGGTCAAGTACCATCCGGGAGATGGAATCGGGATTTTCCAGTACCGCCTTGTAGCCATCCGAGGAACCGATGGCGCTGACGATCCCCTCGCCCACCCGGGCGATAATGGTTTCTTCCGTGGCACCCCCAACCAACTGCTCGAGATTGGTGCGCACGGTCACCCGCGACCGCACCATGAGCTGAATGCCGTCCTTGGCCACCGCGCTGATCTTGCCCGTTTTGGGGGCGTCAATGACCCTGGGATACACGCTGGTCTGCACCGCCTCCTGCACGTCCCGGCCCGCCAGGTCAATGGCGGTGGCGGTAGTAAAGGGTAGATCGATGTTGGCCTTGTCGGCGGCAATCATGGCATAGACCACTTTGGAGAGCGAACCGCCTGCCAGGAAGTGGGTCTCCAGGTCCTCCGAACTGATCTGCCTCAGCCCGGCCCGGTGCAGATTGATAATCCCATTCACCACCTGCCGGGGAGGGATCTTCCTGATGCGCATAATGATGAGCTTGATAAGGGAAATCTGGCGCCAGCCGATGGAGACCAGCGCCTGAATCCACAGGCCCACGGGTATCAGATAGATGAACAGGACAAAGAGGACCAGGATGATTGGAAGGATGTAGACGAGTTGATTCATAGTTCTATAACTCCTTATTGGTATGTGGAACCGGGCGCACGAAGGCGGTATTGCCCTCTACCCTGATGACTTCCACGTGTGAACCCTTGGGTATATTTTCACCCCGGGAGGTGACGTTCACCTGGCGTCCGGCAATCTCGGCCTTGCCGGTGGGCATACACTCGGTAAGCGTATCGCCGACCTGGCCTACCAGGCCCTCCATTCCCATCGCCACGCTGTATTCCTCGGCCGAGAACGGCACGTACTTCTTGAAAAACTTACTGGTGACAAAGACCCGCAGGAGGAGAATAGTACCGATGATGCCGCCCAGTATGCCGATGTTCAGGCCTATGAAAGCCCGCTCTATCAGATCCGGGGTGGGGTATTCCCCCAACAGCATCTTGTACATGCCCCAGAGCATCAGGGCAATGCCACCGATCCCCGCCAGCCCGAAGCCGGGTATCGCTACTACTTCCAGGATCAGCAGGCTGAGGCCCCCCAGGAAGATGAGGACTTCGGTGAAGTTAGCCAGCTGGGCGATGAAGCTGGTACTGAAAAAGAGCAGTAGGGCAATGGTGCCGATAATCCCGCCGATGCCGAAACCGGGCGTCCTTAACTCGAACAGCAGGCCCAAAAAGCCGATGCTCATCAGCAGACTGCTCACGATGGGATCGGTGAGAAAGCGGACGACGTATTCCGACCAGCTGGGGGCGAACGAGACCACCTCGGCATCTTCCAGCCCCAGGGCCGTCAGCACCTCCTGGAAGGTATCCCGCATATCATCGGCGAATCCCAGCCGCAGAGCCTTTTCAGTGGTGAGGGTGATGAGCTTGCCGACTTTGCTCCCCTCGATCCCCTCCAGGCGCACTGTATCGCCCTGGATGATGACATAAGGCACTTCCAGCTCCTCGTCCACCATGCCTTCGGCGATCCGGGCGGGGCGGCCCCGGGCCTCGGCGGTGGCGGACATCTCCTCCCGCATATAGGAGATTACCTTCTCACTGGCTTTTTTGCCCTCCAGGTCCACGGCGGTGGCGGCGCCGATGGTGGCCCCTTTGGACATGATTATTTTTTCGCAGGAAAGGGAAATGAGGGCACCGGCGGAAATAGCCCGGCGGTTGATAAAGGCTACCGTGGGGACCGGCGACGACATGATGGCGTCCTTGATGCGGGTGGCGCCGTCAAGCCGGCCGCCGAAGGTATCGATGTCGAAAATGATCGCCTCTGGGCGTTCCCGGCCGGCCTGCTTGATGACCCGCTCTATAAAAGGCGGCAGCCCCAGGTCGATAGTGCCCTGGATGGGCACCCGGTAAACCAAACCTGCGGGAGAGGCCTGCCCTGAGCCTGTCGAAGAGGCAACCGAAACAACCGCAAAAGTCCAGAGAAGTAATGCCGTTCTCATCGCGGAATGATATTATATGTCTTACCCGGCAAAGTCAATGTGTTTCCGTCGGAAAAACGTTTCTGATGCATCGTTCCCTATCGGTAACTTCCTGCACCGAATATTAATCCCGTCAGAAGAAGTCCGTCAACCATTGATCTATCAATTACTTCTCCTCACAACCTGGATTCTAAACCGCCTGCCGCGTGCCTGGGCACTCGCCCTGGGGCGGCTGCTGGGCAGCCTGCTGTATCTGGTCTTGCCGTACCGCAAAGATGTCGCCTGGCATAATCTGTCGCGGGCATTCCCGAACATCCCGCCCCATCGGCGGCGGGCCATCCTGAATCGCACCTACCAGCACTTCGGCATGGTGATGATGGACTTCGTTCGCATGCCTGCCATCGCCGCCGAGTGTTTGGGGTCCATCGTCGATTTCGACGAGACCCATGTCCGGGATGCACGGGAGCAGGGGGGCGGGGCCGTGATTATGAGCGGGCACCTGGGTAACTGGGAGCTGACCATCCTGTCTATAGGTCGGTGGGGCTATCCCCTGACGACGGTGGTGATTCGACAGCGGGGACCCGGCGGATCCTTCCTGGAGGCGGTTCGGAATGCCACCGGCTCCCGGACTATATCCAAAAAGACTCCTACACGCACTATGCTGGACCTGCTCCATGAAGGGAACTTTCTCGGCATGGCGGGTGACCAAGATGCCCGGAAGAGGGGCGTGTGGGTCACCTTTTTCGGCCGCCCTTCATCAAGGCCAAGAGGTCCCGCAGTCTTTGCCCTACGCACCGGCGCGCCCATGCTTTTTTGTTGGTGCCGCCTCCAGAGGGGCAGGCAGTACCAGCTGGACTTTGTCCCCATCAATACCGAAAATTTACCCCGGAAATGGGACCAGGCAGTTCAATCCCTGACACAGCGCTACATGGACACCCTGGAGGAGGCCATCCGCCGGAACCCGGAACAGTATTTCTGGTTTCACCGCATGTGGAAGACTTGCCCTGAGCTTGCCGAAGGGACCAGCCGCCACGCTCGTGAGCCGGATCGCCGCCACTGATCCCGCCGCCCCGGCGATGTTCTGGCAAACCATCCGGTCCGGGGGCCTGGTGGTTTACCCCACCGA
>CAZULW010000050.1:0-2430 GCA_964621455.1 uncultured bacterium | reverse complement strand
CGGCGATGTTCTGGCAAACCATCCGGTCCGGGGGCCTGGTGGTTTACCCCACCGATACGCTCTACGGCCTGGGCGCGGATGCCGAGAACCGGGCCGCCGCCGAGCGCCTCGCGAAGGTCAAGGGGCGAGAGGGGCCGTTCAGCGTGATGGTAGGCCACCTGGAGCAGCTGGAAGAATATGGGTTGGTTTCGCCGCAGATTGCTAACAAATTTATCAATATGCTTCCCGGACCGTATACGATACTCCTGCCGCCGCGCCATCCGGAGCAGCTCTCATCGCTGGTGAAGGGCGCCGGGGGGAAGGTGGGCTTCCGCATCCCCAGGCATCCGTTTGTCCAGGAGGCCTTCCAGTCGGCAGGGGGACTGGTGATTACCACCAGTGTGAACCACGCCGGGCAGCCGCCGCTCCAGGACCCGGCGGCCATCCAGGATCAATTCGAGGAGCAAATCGACCTGCTCATAGATAGCGGCATACTGCCGCCTTCCAAGGGCAGCACCGTAGTAGACCCGACCACCACTCCCTGGCAGGTCATCCGCTGCGGTGACGGGAGGCTTTAACGCACCATGGCTGCCTTGGCTCGTCTTTTAAAGTACCTCCGCCGCTACTGGTACCTGATTGTGCTTACCACCATCCTGTCGGTGGTGTTTGTCGCCCTTAATGCCCTCTCACTCTGGATGATCGTCTCCCTTATCAATACGGTTTTGGTAAGCCCGGAAAATATCCCCACCGAGCCGGTGGACCTGGCGGCCGGCGCCAGCTTCCTCGAGATCCTTAAAACCTGGACCGCCAACCTGATCCAGGAATCGACTCCCCTGGCTACCCTGGCCAGTCTGTGCTGGTGGCTGCTGGGCATCTACTTTGCCAAAAATGCCGTTTTCTATATCAAGAATATGGCGGCAGGGGTCATGGAAAACCGCCTGATCCGGGACCTGCGCAACGATCTCTTCGAACACATCCACACCCTCTCCCTCTCCTATTTTGACAAGCAGAAGACCGCTGAGATTTCTTCCATTATTTTTAATGACGTGACCTACGTGCGACAGGCCCTAACCATCAGCTTTCAGAAACTGCTCGTAGAACCCGTGAACCTGGTAGTCTTTGTGCTGATGCTGTGTATCATCAGCTGGCAGCTTTCCTTGCTGGCCATTCCCCTGATACCGCTGGTAGCTTTAGTGACAACCCGCCTGGGACAGAGTTTGAGAAGGCGGGCCCGGCGCTCCACCAAGCAGATAGCCGGGCTGATGAACGTGCTGGAGGAAACCCTGCGCAGCGTGCGGCTGGTGAAAGCCTTCGTCATGGAGGACGCAGAAACCCGGCGGTTCAAGCAGGAAAATCGGCGTTATTACCACTCAGTATTCCGTCGTTTCTCCCTGAAAAATCTCTCTTCCCCCCTCAATGAGATGATCGGTACATCCATCGGTGTAGTACTGCTGTGGGTTGGTGGTCAGCAGGTGCTGCTGGGACGCGGCGTGGGCCCCGAAGAGTTTATGAGCTATATTATCTTTTTATTCGCCACCCTCCAGCCCATCCGCAACCTCACCAATGTCAGTGCGGATTTGCACATCGGGATGGCCTCTGCCGAGCGCATACTGACCCTGCTGGACGAACCACCGGCGGTAACCGACAAACCAGGCGCTATCGAACTGGCCACCTTTGCCGATGCCATCCGCTACGAACACGTGACTTTCGCCTACGAGGGAAGCGGCAAACCGGCCCTTTATGACATCGATGTGGAAATAAGGAAGGGTGAGGTGGTAGCGCTGGCGGGCACGAGTGGCTCGGGCAAGTCTACCTTCGTGGACCTGCTTCCCAGGCTCTACGATGTCACCGGCGGGCGGGTCACTCTTGACGGGGTGGATGTGCGGGACACAAGCTCCAGGTCGCTCAGGCAGCTTATCGGTATCGTCTCCCAGGAGACCCTGCTGTTTAACACCTCCGTGAGGGAAAACATTCTCTACGGCGACCCACAGGCTTCTGAGGAGCAGGTTATAGCGGCGGCGGAAGCAGCCTACGCCTGGGATTTCATCCGGGAGCTGCCGGAAGGACCGGATACTATCATCGGCGAGCGCGGCATCCAGCTCTCCGGCGGACAGCGCCAGCGCCTGGCCATCGCCCGCGCCCTGCTGAAAAATCCCCCTATCCTCATCCTGGACGAAGCCACCTCCGCCCTGGATACCGAATCCGAGCAGCACGTCCAGCGGGCGGTCGATGAATTGATCCATGACCGGACTGTCATCGTCATCGCCCACCGCCTCTCCACCATCCGGAACGCCGACCGGATCCTGGTCCTCGACCGAGGTCGTGTCGTGGAATCCGGCTCCCACACAGAGCTGCTGGCCAAACAAGGACAGTACCGATACCTGTACGATTTGCAGTTTCAAACTAGCGCGGCAGCCCCAGCTTAAGCCGGCATTGATCAAATTTAACTTT
>CAZULW010000049.1:0-16877 GCA_964621455.1 uncultured bacterium | reverse complement strand
CATCGTGGCCTTCCCCCGCCAGGAGCTCTCCCTGGATATCCTGACGGAGATCCTCCGGGGCGGCATGGACAAGGCCCACGAAGCGGGCATCCACATCGTCGGCGGCCATACCATCGACGACGCGGAGCCCAAGTACGGCCTGGTGGTCACCGGCGAGGTGGAGGAGGGCCGGCTGATCCGCAACGACGGAGCAAAGGTAGGTGACCAACTGGTGCTGACCAAGCCCCTGGGCACCGGCATCATCGCCACGGCTATCAAGCGGGGGGCAGCGCCCGAAGAAGTAGTAGCCCGGGCCGTGGAGTCCATGACGGTATTGAACCAACCGGCAATGGAGGCAGCCCTGGAAGCGGGCGTCCACGCCATGACCGACGTGACCGGCTTCGGCCTCCTGGGCCACCTGCTGGAGATGTGCACAGCCAGTAATGTGCAGGCCACCGTAGACGTGGCCGCCCTGCCGCTGCTGCCCGGTGCGGCTGACTTGGCCGAGCGGGACATTGTCCCCGGTGGCACCCGGCGTAACCTGGACCACGCTCGCAAGGCCCTCACCATGGTAGGAGACGTATCGGCCCTGGACCAGCTCCTAGCCGCCGACGCCCAGACCTCCGGGGGTCTGCTCATCGCCGTCAGCCCGGAGCAGGTTGACCGGCTGGTGGCGCGCCTCACCGAGAAAGGCACCCCCGCCGCGGCCGTCATCGGCGAGATCACGGGCGAGGGCCAGCCACGCATCACCCTGCGCGGGGAGTAGCGAACAGCCCCATCCCTCTTCCCGCGCTTCGAAAGTACGATGTGGTAAACCACAACGCTTAGTCGAAAAAACCGCCCTGAAGGGCGCTGTAGACTTCATATAGGCCCCTTTAGGGGTCTTTTTTCGATTCAGCGAATTCATTTATGGATTCGCCCACCAACCCTTGCATCCCGGCTCATCTGGTGGTACAATTAACCGAACGCCGTTTGCATGGAGGTCTCGCCATGATCCTGAAAGATATAAACCACAGAGCACACAAAGGACACAGAGGCCAGGGAATTATATCATTTTTCTTTGCCCCCTTGCCACCCGTCTTCGTCCCGCTATGCGGGACTACGCCGGGCAAGCTGCTCCTCCTACTCCTGCTGTTAGCCCCCATTGCCCTCTCCTCCCAAAGCCCCGAGCTGGTCCAGGCCAAGGCGCGGGTCAAGGCCCTCAACGCCCAGCTGGATAAGCTAGACGACGTCATCGAGCAGCAGCTGGAAGCCGCCCTGGCCGGGCAGGTGGACACCTCCCCCAAGGGCGAGTTCGAGACCACGACCGAGCATGAGGCCCGCTTGGCCGCCGCTCGCGAAGCCCGCCGGCGCCTGGAGCTGGAGTACGAGCGCAAAAAGGCCGACCGCCGCCGGGCCATCGAGGACGAGATCGAGGCCCTCACCAGCGTCCCCTACCCCGCCCCCATCCGCATCCGCCTGGGCACCTACGACGCCGACGTAGGGGCCTTCCCCTTCTACGTCCGCGCCACCGGCGACAGCGGCACCATTGATATTCCCAGGGAGGTAGCGAAGGACGTAAAGACCAACCTGCCCACGTTGAAGCAGACGGGGTGGTGGCGGCTGCTGGAAAACGGTGCCGAGCAGTTGGCGGTAGTGGCCGTGGCCCACCAGAGCGGAACTTATATGGGAGGGACCGTTGTTCAAGGTATCAAAGTATCCCTTCTCCAAACCCTCACCGGCCATTTAAGTGGGGTGCTGGCCGTAACCTTCAGCCCCGACGGCAAGATTCTGGCCAGCGGGAGCAACGACCACACCATCAAGCTCTGGCGAGTCAGCGATCCAGCCACTGCCGGACTCCTGAAAACCCTTACAGGCCACTCAGCCTGGGTGCTGTCAGTGGCCTTCTCCCCGGACGGACAAACACTCGCCAGCGGCAGCTATGATCAGACCATCAAGCTCTGGCGAGTCAGCGATCCAGCCACTGCCGGACTCCTGAAAACCCTTACAGGCCACTCAGGTTGGGTGCGGTCAGTGACCTTTAGCCCCGACGGGCAGGTCCTGGCCAGCGGCAGCTTGGACAACACCATCAAGCTTTGGCGGGTGAGCGAGGGCCGGCTGATTCAAACCATCACAGGACATAAAGACAAGGTCTGGTCTGTGGCCCTCAGCCCCGATGGTCATACCCTGGCCAGCGGCGGCGATGATAACACCATCAAACTCTGGCGGGTGAAAGATGGACAGCTCCTTCAAACTCTCAAAAGACATGGAGCAGAGGTATATACGATAGCCTTCAGCCCCGATGGAAAGACCCTGGCCAGCGGCAGCAGTGGCCAGACCGTCAAGCTCTGGCGGGTAAGGGACGGCCGACTCCTTAAAACCCTCTGGGGCCACGGAAGTGCCGTAGAATCCGTGGCCTTCAGCCCCGACGGAAAGACCGTGGCCAGCGGTGCCCTGAACGAAACCGTCAGACTCTGGCAGGTGAGGGATGGCCAACTACTCCAAACACTCAAAGAACTTGAATACGGGGTCAAGGCCGTGGCCTTCAGTCCTGATGGGCGGATACTGGCCAGCGGTGGCTTTGACGACACCATCAAACTCTGGCGAATAACCCCGGCGGTGGATGATCAATTCCTCGCCGCCCTCCGCTCCGTCGCGGGAGTGGGGGGAGCGGTTGCGGCCAAAGGCCCCAGCCTGCCGCCAACCCTCTCCGCCCAGGTTACCTTCACTGAGCCATCGGGCGATAATATCCTGGATGCCAACGAGGAAGGCACCTTATCAGTCACCCTCACCAACACCGGCCAGGGATCGGCCTACGGAATAGAAGTCGCTCTGACCCTTCGACAAGCTCAGGGCGACGTCTCAGGGCAGGTCCCCGGCCTCTCCTTCCCCGCCCGGCGCTACCTGGGCGAAATCCCGCCTGGCAAGAGCCAGAAGGTGTCAATCCCCCTCAAGGCCGGGCTGGACGTGGCCGACGGCAAGGCCACCATCACCTGTAGCTTTACGGAAGCCAACGGCTTCGAGCCGGACCCGGTCGAGATTACCTTCCAGACCCGCGCCTACCGCCCGCCGCAGCTGGAGCTGGCCGACGTGGGCGTGGACGAGCCCTCGGGCAACGGCATGATCGAGCCGGGGGAGGTGGTGACGGTCATGGTGCGGGTGCAGAACCGGGGCCGGGGTGCCGCTGAAGGCACTAAAGCCAGGGTGAATATCGGGAAGAACGTGTTCGCCGCGGCCGGCAGCGAGACCGAGTTCGACCTGGGGAGCCTGCCGCCGGGCGCCTTCAAGGACATCCAGTTCCAGGTTTACACCAACCGCCGGGCCAGGGAGATACCCGTCACCTTGACCCTCACCGAGCGGCATGGCAAGTACGGCCAGGCCGACGCCCCCCTGGAGCTGCCCTTCAACCAGCCGGTGCGCTCGATACAGCAGGTGTTTGTTGAGGGGAAGGAGGGGGAAGTGGCAGTGGCAGTAGCAGTGGCAGGAGGATTGTCCATCGATATCGAGCGGGACATCCCCCAGGGCCGGGACAGCCGCAGGGACGCCGTAGCCTTGGTCATCGCCAACCGCCGCTACCGCGACCCGGACGTACCCGACGTAACCTTCGCCCACCGGGATGGCGAGTTCGTGAAGCAGTACCTGGTGCGCACCCTGGGCTACCGCGAGGGGAACATCTTTCTCTACCAGGACGCCACCCTGTCCAATTTCCGCACCGCCCTGCGCAAGCTCCGGAACGCCGCCCGCAAAGGCAGCGACGTGTTCGTCTACTACACCGGCCACGGCGCGCCGGACCCCGAGGACAAGGCGGGCTACTTCGTGCCGGTTGACTGCGACCCCAACTACGTCAAGATAGGCGGCGTGGCCCTGGACGAGTTCTACCGGGAGCTGGGCGGCATCGAGGCCGGGAACGTGACGGTGGTCATCGACGCCTGCTTCTCCGGTACCAGCGAGGCCGGGATGCTTATCAAGGAAGCCTCGCCCGTCTTCATTTCCGTCGAGGACCCCGCCGCGGGCCTCAAGGAGGGCGTCGTGCTGACCTCCGCCTCAGGCGACCAGATCAGCTCCTGGCACCCCGAGCAGAAGCACAGCTTGTACACCTACTACTTCCTCAAGGGCCTGCAAGGGGCGGCGGACACGAATGGCGACAGGAGCCTTAGCGTCGGGGAGCTGCAGGCCTACCTGGAGGAGCAGGTGCCCTACATGGCCCGCCGGCTGCATAACCGGACGCAGACGCCCACGGTCACGCCCGGGCGGGAGGACCGGGTGCTGGTGCGGTATGAATAATAGGGAATTGGGACTTGGGGCTAGGGGCTGGAGACTTGAGGCTTGGAGCTTGCCCTGAGCGTTCGCCCGAGGCTTCGAGGTGAGCTCAGCCGAACGTTCACGCCGAAGGCTTGCCGAAGATATTAACCCACGACTTAAGTCGTGGGTTATTACGATGTTACAACACATTAACAACCGCTTTAGCGGTTTTAACCGAGGACTGCCAAAAGAGACCCCCCCTATAAGAATTCCTGAATTTCACATTATTATTTCGGGGGAACTCCTGTGATATATATGAGGGTAAATTGACTGCGAGGACTATCCCAGAAGGATCGATTCGATATTGTTTCCCGACGGGGCTACCTCTAAATTGACCCGCACTATGACACTTTTGATCCGACGCTGCACCGCGATTTTGCTGCCGGTGTCCTTGGCTCTGGCTCCTATCAGCGGCTCGCCCGTTGGGCTACGCCCAGAGGGCCAGGAAACCGGGACTGAAACTCAGCAGTACGACAGCCGCGCCCTGTCTCACTTTATGGATGGCGACCTGTATATGAGGCAGGGGGACTACCGGGCCGCCGCTGCCGCGTTCGAGCGTGCCCTGAGCTACGATTCCTCTTCGGCGACCATCTACCTGAACCTGGGAGAGGCCCTTCTGCAGCAGGGTCTGCTGGAACGCTCCAGGATTATGGGAGAAAAGGCCCGGCAACTTGAGCCCGATGATCCCCTGGCCTATGAATTCCTGGCTCGCAGCGCCGCCGCCCGGGAAGACTTCGACACGGCTATCCGGCACCTGGACAAGTGGGCCGAATTGGACCCCATCGACCTGGACCCGCTTTTCCGCAAGGCGGGTCTCCAGCTGCGGCAAAAGAAATTCTCCGAGGCCGCAGATACCTATATGGCTATCTATGACCGCGATCCGCTCCAGCAGCAGGTGCTGCTTCGGGCCGGTGAAATTGCCCTCTCTGTGGGTGATCTTGAGCGCGCTTACCAGGCCTACCACCAGCTTTACCGGAAGCGGTCGGATGATCCCCGGGTAACCCGGACCTACGCCGAGATAAGTGTGCGAACCAACCGCTTCGACGAGGCCGCTAAGGCCTACGAACACCTCGAACGGTCCGGCGGAGCGACGCTGGCAACCACCATTCAGCTGGCCTGGCTCTATCTGAAAATGGAGGATTTTACGCGGGCCCACACCACCCTCACGCCCCTGATCGAGAAAGGGCATCGGCAGTGGGATGTGCTCAGCCTCTCGGGGCACATCGCCGAGAAGATGTCCGACTACGAGCATCTGGCCAGGGTCTCCACCCTCATGATGGAGGTTTATCCGGACAGCATCGGGGGGTACACCGGCCTGGCTATCGCCAGGAACTACCTGGGGGACAAACCGGGGGCCATTGAAGTACTCAAGAAGGCGGTGCTCCGGTTTCCCACTGACCCTGACATCAACTATCTCCTGGGCAATTTGTACTACGGCGCCGACAAGTTCTCCGAGGCCGAACGGCATCTGCTGACGGCCTTGGAACACCGGCCATCGGCGAGCTATATTAAACACCTCCTGGCTACCACATGGTCCAGCATGGGCAAATACGGCGCCTCAGACTCCCTTTATGAGGTAGTGCTCAGAACCAATGAGAAGGATGCTGTGGCAATGAACAACTACGCCTACAGCATCGCCGAGCGAACTCAGGTATCAAGGCGACAGCTGTGGTATGCCCGCAGGTTGTCCCGCAAGTCCTTGAAACTGCAGCCGGAAAACGCCGCCTACCTGGATACTTATGGCTGGATCTGGTATCGGGCGAAGTGGTATCGAACGGCCCGGAAGTATATCGCCAGGAGTCTTGATATTAGGCCGGATAATCCGGTTGTGCTGGATCACCTTGGTGAGGTCCACCGGAAGTTGGGCGACCCGGAACGAGCCAAAGGATGCTTCGAGCGGGCTGAGCAGCTTCGTCAGCGGGAGAATCCCTCTGTTGTGCGTGGTAAGGAGGAATGAACCCAACTACTCCCCGTTTTAACCGCAGAGTCCTGCCATGAATATATCCGCTGTTGTGCCCGTCTATAACGAGACTGACTCCTTACACCAGCTCCATCAGGAGCTCGCCGCCATCCTTCCCGATGGCGGCAAGCACGAGATTATCTATATCGATGACGGCAGCAGTGACGGTTCGGGAACGGTTCTTAAGGAGATTGCCGATGGTGACTCCAGGGTCCAGGTTATCTCCTTTTACCGCAATTACGGCAAGGCCGCGGCTCTGGCGGCTGGGTTTGAGGCCGCCGCCGGCGACGTGGTGGTCACGCTGGACTCAGACCTGCAGGATGACCCGGCGGAGATCCCGGCGATGATCGAGCTGCTCAACCAGGGGTGGGATATGGTAAGCGGCTGGAAGAAGGTTCGCCACGATCCCCTCACCAGGCGCCTGCCTTCCTGGCTTTTCAACTTCGTCGTCCGGTTCATGACGGGTGTTTCCATCCACGATTCCAATTGCGGGCTGAAAATCTACCGGACCGAGGTGGTGAAAATCGTGAAGCTCTATGGGGGCCTGCACCGGTATATTCCCGCCCTCGCAAAGTATAATGGCTTCAAAGTGACGGAGAAAGTTGTCCAGCACCGGCCGCGCCTGCATGGCAAAACCAAATACGGCCTGGCTCGCTACTTTCACGGCCTCCTGGACCTGTTTACCGTCTTGTTCCTGGGCCGCTATTTCCAGCGCCCCCTCCACTTTTTCGGCCTGGTTGGTCTTTTGCTGTTACTTGCCGGTCTGGTCGTATCCATCTCCCTGACCATCAACTGGTTAGCGGGCGTGCCTATCGGCAACCGCCCCCTCTTCTTCCTGGGGATACTCCTCATTATTGTCGGTATCCAGTTTTTCTCCCTGGGTCTTCTGGCCGAACTCTTTGTTCAACGGCGGCACCGGGAGCAGCAGCTCATCAAGGAGGTCTATCCGGAGCGGCATCAGGCCAAGGGATGAAAATCGCCCTGATATCGCCGCTGCCACCTTATCGGGGAGGTATTGCTACATTCAGCCATCTCATGGCCTCCCACCTGCGTCCCCGGCATGAACTTTATGCAGTAAACTTCCGCAGGCTCTATCCTCAAATCCTATTCCCCGGCAAGAGCCAGCTGCATCCCAGTCGGACCGCCCTTACTCCGGTCAGAACAGACTCTATTCTGGATGTCCTGGCGCCATCCAGCTGGGGCTTGGCTGCCAGAAGGATAGAAGCCTTTCAACCCGACATCTGCCTGTTTATCTATTGGATGCCGTTTTTTATACCGGCCTACTGGCGGCTGGTCAGGCTACTAGGGCCCCGTTATAAATCGGCCGTTCTTTGCCACAACGTTGAGGAACATGAGAGTGTCGCCGGGCTCCGGTGGCTTAAGCGGCGGTTCTTTCAGAACGCTGATCGGCTGGTAGTGCTCTCTTCCGTGAGCCGGGACCAGCTGCAGAACCTTTCCATAACGACGCCGACAATTGTACTGTTCCACCCCTTGAATCCTGTCTATGGCAACGAGCTGCCTCAGGAGGCAGCCAAGGCGCAGCTGGGCGTTCCCCCGGAGAAACCCATGATTCTTTTCTTCGGGGTGGTGCGCCCCTACAAGGGCTTGATCCATCTTATCGAAGCCGCTCGAACCCTGCGGCAGCAGGGAGCCTCTTTTCACCTGCGGGTCGCCGGGGAGTTTTACCAGGGCTACGACGAAACGGCGGCCTTTGTCTCCCGCGAGGACCTGGCTGAGTATGTCACTCTGGAGAATCGCTTTATTCCGGATCAGGAAGTGGCATCGTACTTCTCCGCCGCTGATGTGGTAGCCCTGCCCTATCTTACGGCCACGCAGAGCGGGGTGGTTCCGATTGCCTACCATTTCAATCGCCCGGTGGTGGTGACCGAAGTGGGCGGCCTGCCCGAGGTGGTGCGGCAGGGAGAAACGGGATACCTGGTTCCACCGGCAGACAGTTCCGAGCTGGCGGAAGTGCTGGGTCAAAATTTACCGGATGGTTTCCACGCCATGCGCAGTGGGGTGGAGCGGGCAAAGGGCCAGTTCAGCTGGGAGAGCTTCGTCACCCAACTGGAGCGGTTCCTGTCATGAAGGAACCCTCGGTTGCCATCATCGTCCTGAACTGGAACGGGCGGGAGCTGACCCTCCAATGCCTGCGTTCACTTGAGCAGCTGCGGTACGGCAACCGTACCATCGTAGTGGTGGACAACGGCTCGCGGGACGGTTCGGTGGAGTCCGTCAGGGCGAAATTCCCTCAGGTTAAGGTCGTGCCTTTGCCGGAGAACCTGGGCTATGCCCGGGGCAACAACGCAGGGCTGGAGGCGGCTCTAAAGCAAAATCCCGACTGGATCATGTTCCTTAACAACGATACCGAGGTTGACCCCGATCTGCTGGCGGCGCTCATGGAAAGCGTGGAGCGGTTTCCCGACGGCGCCGTATTCGGCCCGAAGATTTATTATGGTGGGGAAGATGATCTCATCTGGTATGCCGGCGGTGAGGTGAGCCTATCCCTGGGCCGCACCCGGCACCGCGGCATCAGGGAGCCGGATGGAGGCCAGTACGACGAGCCCGGCCGCACCGATTTCGTCAGCGGCTGCTGCCTGCTCATTCGGGCCGATCTGGTACGCCGGCTGGGCGGCTTTGACCAGAAGTATATCATGTACACGGAGGATGTAGACCTGTGCTATCGGGCCCGGCGGTTGGGAGCTATCTGCTATTATCAGCCCGCCGGCAAGGTCTGGCACCACGTATCCAGCAGCATAGGCGGGGAGCTGAGCCCGCGCAAAGTGTGGTTGAAATGGCGCTCCACCCTGCGATTTCTAGGGCGCTATGCCAGGGGTTGGCACTGGCCTTTTATCCTGGTGTACCAGCTGCTATATTTCACTGTGCTGGGGCCTATGAAGTACGTTAAGCGCAAGTGGCAGCTGTCGGACCGGCAAGGGGAATAGCGATAACATATATTACCGACTCAGGGTAATCTTAACTTGATTTCCAGTCCCACACCACAATCCCATTCGTATGCGCACCGGTGTTACGGCACTACGAACCGATGATGAGTGGTGCCATAAGCTTTCACCCAGCGCCAGACGTTGGACTTTGGCTATCTGCGGCCGCATAATGAAGCGGTATGCCTGCGTTGGCAGCGAAGGCTTGAGGGAGATGGGTCTCGCTCAGGGGAAGGTAGTCTATTGAAAAAGCCAACTATCCTATTCGTATCGCATTCGGCGGGCCGTTATGGTGCCGAGAAGTCGCTCCTGGACTTGGTGTTGGGCATCAACCGGGACCGTTATAATGTAATTGTTCTGGTACCTAAAAGGGGTCCTCTTACCGATATTTTGAGCGCGCATAGTGTGAAGTATATCGTTTCATTCTACACAAAATGGATTGACAACAACCTTGTTCTTGCAAAGACTCTTATTCGAACAGTAATTAATGTAGTAGCCCTGATTAGACTACTGATGATCATAAAGTCCTATTCCATTGGGGTAATCTACACGAATACGATTGTTATCCCTATTGGTGCATTACTATCACGGTTTCTTGGTATTCCTCATATCTGGCACATTCGGGAATTTGTTCATGAAGACCGGGGTGCACGATTTAATTATGGTACGGCTCGAAGTATGAAGCTCATCAGGAAGTCTTCTGAAAGGGTGATTTGCAATTCCAAAGCGATATGTAAAAAAATGGGCCAATATATCCCGGCTGGAAAGCTGGCCGTTGTATATAACGGTTTGCTTGAGAGTAACAAGACTGTGTTGGAATTACCAGTTAGAAAGGCGCCACATCAGCAGGACAAATCAATACTTTGTATTGCTGGTGCTATTGCACCTCATAAGGGGCAAAAGGATGCCATCATCGCGCTGAGTTTGCTCCGGCGGAGAGGTGTGAATGCATGTTTACGTATCCTGGGGTTGGGGCATTGGCTACATATCAGAGGGTTAAAGCGGCTGGCAAATGAGTTAGGCGTGTCTGAACAAATTAAATGGTGTGGTTATCTGCCGAACGCTTTGGATATATTTAGGTCCTCGGACGTCCTACTGGTTTGTTCCAGGTTTGAGCCATTTGGGCGAGTGGCAGTTGAGGCGATGTCTGTAGGGACACCCGTGATTGGGACTAATGGTGGTGGGTTAGTCGAGATTATAGATGATGGATATAACGGCCTGCTCTACCCAGCGGGAAACTACGAGATGCTTACCGATCAGATTATGCGCTTGTTGGCAGAATTAAATCTGTACGAGTCCATTTCCAGAAATGCAATTTTGTCGGTATATGAGCGATATACTCAGGATCGTTATATAAATGAGATTGAATTGATCATAAAAGAAACGATCAAAGAACCAGCGTGAAAAAATTACTAATATTCACCAGAGACATACGACAGGAATACTGGATAAGGAACCGGAAATTTGAGACAACCATATCTTGACCCGAAAAAGTCTCTACCAATCCCACCTGTGGCTCCTGGCGGCCCTCATTTAGCTGAATCTGAGCCTGGTACTTTACCACAATCCCAGCTTGATTCCCCATATTCACATACTGGCGCTTATCCTAAAAAAGGAGCGAAGAAATGACTTCACCGTTTCGAAATGTAATTGATGACGCCTACAGGGAAATGCGGTCTAATAAGATGCGCTGGGGGAAAACGATGGCATTTCTTGCCCCAATGGAATCAGCCACTCGCGGGCTCGATATTGGCGACCGGACTCCGTTTACCTCCGAGCTGGAATCTTTCTTCGGTTTCCCGTTTGATACTACCGCGGTGGATTTGGACGTAGACATCTTGGTCGGCCGCTATGATATCGTGACCTGCTTTGAAGTGATCGAACACCTGTTTAATCCCCTCCATTGCTTGTTGCAGATCAAGAAGGTACTGGCCTCGGATGGCAGGCTTTATCTCTCAACGCCACGCTACAAACCGCATGTCATATGGGATCCCCAGCATTTCCATGAAATGTCGTCCCGTTCTATTGGGGGCCTCATTGATCGGGCGGGATTTACCATTCTACGCCAGAAGTTGTTTACTAACCTTCCCTGGTGGTTTTATTTCACCGGGGTTCGTCCCCTGCTCCGGGGCTTGTTTCACCGTAACTGGCTGTTTGAGCTTGAGGTAAGCAAAGCAATCCAATGACGCCTCAAGGGTCATGAACAACACTCTTCCCCACGAGCTCAAAATCGCCAGAGAGGCTTCCATCACCGCAGGAGGCAGTACCCTGGGAGGGCTGCTGCGATACCTTTTCAATATTCTGGTGGCCCGGTTCCTGGGGGTGGAAATTCTCGGTTTCTACTCTATCAGCAACGCCATCACGCAGGTGGCCGTTGTGGTGGGGAAAATGGGTCTTGACGTGGGAACCGTACGTTTTGTTGCCCGGCTCCAGGCTCTCGACCGCATTCCGGAAGCCACCGCCACAATCCGAAGGGCCGCTAAATACAGCCTGATGAGCGGGCTCATAGTCGGGTCTGCCCTGGTGATGGGTGCGGGGCGTATCAGCACAGATATATTCCACGCCCAAGACGAATTCCTCGGCTGGTTGTTGACCTGGTTCATTCTGACGGTGCCCCTCACCGTCGTGGCGCATGTTGCGGCCGGGGGCAGTCAAGGCTTCAAGGTGCTCAAGTATCCGGCGTTGGCCCTTCACATTTTACCCATGACCTTTCTGTGCCTGGTGTTCCTGGCGCTGGTAGGGTGGGCTGGCCCACTCTGGTCCATTGCCGTGGCGTATGTGGGCTCACAGGTCGTTTCGGTGGTGGCTGCGATCTATTTTTTGACGAGATTGGTGCCTGTGCATCGATCCGTCCCCAGCCCGCCCCAGGCCGGCCTGCTGCGGTTTTCTTTTCCCCTGGTGTTGGCCACTATCATGGGCATGCTGATCCACTGGAGCGATATCATGATGCTGGGCGCCCTCACCGATATCCGCACGGCAGGGCTCTACCACCCGGCAGCCCGAACCGCGGGCATGATGACCTTTTTTATGGCTTCCTTCACCGGGATCCTGGCGCCCATCGTTTCGAGCCTTGACGCCCGAACTGAAAAGGGGCGGATTCGAAGTCTATTGCAGTTGGTTACCCGTTGGAACTTCTCCATCACCTGGCCCGTCTTCCTCTTCCTTTTTTTGTACGCGTCCAAGGTAATGCTTGTGTTCGGCACAGATTTTCTGGCAGTGTGGAAGGTCTTGCAGGTACTGGCCGTGGCCCAGGTGGCGTTAACACTGGGGGCCGGCAGTGCCCATGTTCTAATCATGACCGGCTACCCTAAAACCGCTCTCGCTAACAACACGATCACCCTTATCGTAAACGTCTTGGCGAACCTGTACCTGATCCCCCGGTATGGCCTCATGGGGGCGGCCATGGGAACCATCGCGGCTGTGGGCGTGCTCACCCTCCTCCGGCTGGTTGAGGTTTGGGCCCTGCATCGGATGCATCCCTTCACCTGGAAATACACCAAGCCCTTGCTGGCCGGTGTGGCCGCTTTGGCGGTGTGTTCACTCATTAATAAGGTTATATTCGACTGGCATACGGTGGCCGTGTTGCTGGTTGGTGCGGCGGTTTTCGTGAGTGTTTATTTTGCTTCCCTGTATCTTCTTCACCTGGATGAGGCTGATCGGCAAGTGCTGGCGGCCGTGCGTCGCAAACTGGAAAGGGGCATGTTTTGAGCCTGTGGTCCCGGCTTAAGTCCCGCCCCTGGACATGGGCGCTGCTGATTCTTGTCGTAGCGGGGACGGCCCTATATTATAAGCCCTTATCAGGTGCTTACGTATTCGCCGGTCCCGATAGCCTGGCTCCCTCGGGAACCAGCGCTGGCCTAAGAGCCCTGGAGAAGGAGATCGGTGAAGTTCCCCTCTGGCAGCCGTGGACCTTCTCGGGTATGCCCACGATTCATGCCTTTACCAGTATATCGCGTTTGTACCTGCCTAATGTCCTTGCCCCTCTCATCAAATACGTTGGCCTGCCGGGTTTTTGGATGTTTTTTCTCCACCTCGTCTTCGCCGGGCTCGGGTGTTTCGTCCTGCTCCGCCGCATGGGGGGATCGTTCGCGGCCAGCCTGCTGGGGGGCACCGGCTTCATGCTGATGCCCTATATCAATACCATGCTGGTGCACGGACACGGCAGCCAGATGATGACCCTGGCCTACCTGCCGTGGGTGATCTGGGCCATCCTGCGGCTCTACGACCGGACCACCCTGGCATCGGCGGCTCTCCTGGCCCTGCTGGTGGGTTTGCAGCTGCAGCGGGGACACGCCCAGATTGCCTACTACAGCTTACTCCTCCTGGGGCTGTTCTTCCTGGTGATGGTGGTCAGGACGTGGCGTGACCCGGAGCGGAGCGCCGGCCGGAACTGGCGCTTCATCCTCCTGTTCGCTTTGGCCATGGGAGTAGGTTTCGGGCTGGCCACCTCTCTATTCCTGCCGGTGATGAACTACACTCCCTACAGCATTCGTGGGGGCCGGATGGGCGGCGGCACTGGCTTTGAATACGCCACCCAGTGGTCCCTCAGCTTCGGCGAAACCATGACCTTCCTGCTGCCGTCTTTCTATGGCTTCGGCGGCGTCACGTATTGGGGCGATATGCCCTTCACCGATTATCCCAACTACATGGGCATCCTGCTGCTCTTTCTGGCCGTCTGGGCCGTGGCCGCCAGGCGTACCTGGTTCGTCTGGACCCTGGCCGCCGGGGGACTGTTGGCCTACCTGCTAAGCCTGGGGCATAACTTCTTTCTGTACAAGATGTTCTATGACCTTTTCCCCTATTTCAACAAGTTTCGCGTCCCGGCCATGCTGCTGGTTCTGACACAGTTCAGCGTGGTGGTACTGGCAGGAATCGGGCTTGACTCATGGCTCGGCTGGCTGAGAGACCAGAGGGTGGAAAAGGCGCGCCGCATCCTGCTGTGGGTGGCCGGCGGAATGGTAGTCCTGGCTCTCCTGTTCCTGATCTCCGCGTCCATGATGGAGGGAACTTTTCCGGCGCCCAGGAACGTCCCGGCGCAGATGGTCCCCCGGATAAACAGCCTGCGGCTGTCCATGATCCGGACGGATGCCGTGGTGCTGCTGGTCATCGGGGGCCTGGCCTTGGCAGGCCTGTACCTCTGGCGGCAAGGGCGTATCCCCCAGAAATGGCTGCTGGTCGGGCTGGTGGCGCTGAGCATGGTGGACCTGGGACGCATTGATCGCATGATTATTGAACCACCAGGAGGAAGCCTGCGGGCGGAAGTGCTGCAGCCCAAGGCCTACGTGCAGCGCTATCTCAACAGCGACCAGGTGCTGGATTACCTCAGCAGCGATACGTCGACCTACCGGATTTTTCCTCTTGGCGGGCTGCAAAATGAAAATCGCTGGGCGGCCGTGGGGGTGGAATCAGTCACAGGTTACCACGCGGCCAAGCTGGCCAACTACGACCGGTTCATGCAGGTCACCGGCTTCGGCAGCTTGGGCATCTGGCGGATGCTTAACGTGAAATATGTGGTCGGTTTCGACCGCATCAGGGATCCCCGGGTACGGGAGGTATTCACCGGCAATCTGTACGCACGGGGCCGCTATCAGCGCGCATACGTCTATGAGCTGGTATCCCATCTGGAGCGGGCCTGGTTCCCTCGCAGGGTTGAGGTTAAAACCACGGCGGAAGAGATTTTCGACCAGCTGCGACATCCCGGTTATAACCCGCAGGAGGTGGTGTACCTCCTTCAGGCGGACAGGGCCGACACCCTGGCAGCTCTGCCGGCTGGGGAATCGGGCCGGGTTCTTGAGGCCGCCTGGCAGGCCGACCACATCCGCCTGAAAGTCGAGGCCCGTGAACCGGCCTTCCTGGTGCTGAGCGAGGTATACTACCCCGAAGGTTGGCAGGCGCGGGTGGATGGCGAGCCGGCGTCCATCCACGAGGTGAACACGGTCCTGCGGGGTGTCATGGTGCCCGCCGGGGCCCACGAGATCACCCTGGACTTCGAGCCGGCGGACGTGCGGCGGGGGCGCCTGATCAGCAACCTCTCCCTGCTGCTGATCGTGTTGGGGATCATCCCCGCCGCCGTTATTGAAGGGCGCTCCCGCCTGTCGCGCCCCGCAAAGGGGTCCCTTCGAGAAAAGGATCAATAAAGATGTCACTCTACCGCTATACAGTCAATCTCAAGACGGGATTGTTCGCCCTCGGTATTCTCATCATGGCGGCCCTCCTGTGGTACTCCCAGAGCCTGGTGCGGGATCTGCAAACCAACGAACGCCGCCTGCTGGACCTGTATGCCAACATGATCGCCAAGGCGGCTTCCGAGGAGAGCGGAGAGGAGCTGAGTTTCGTCTTTGACGAGGTGATCCGGCACATTCAGTTCCCCGTAGTTATAACGACCCCTGAGGGGGAGGCCGTCAGCTGGCGCAACGTGGAGGTGGCCGAGGGAATCTCTCCCGATGGCGAGCAGGTTTACCTGGCGAGGATCATCGCGCGCATGGACCGGGTCCACAACCCGGTGGACGTGTACTACGGTGAACGGGTTATCACCCGGATTCACTACGGCGACAGCAGCATCGTCAGCCGCCTGAGGTGGCTGCCGTACGTCGAGATCGCCGTGGTGGGGTTGTTCATCCTGATAGGTTTTGCAGGCTTTACAATGATCCGCAACAGCGAGAAGCGGTCTATCTGGGTGGGCATGGCCCGGGAGACGGCCCACCAGCTGGGCACGCCGGTTTCCTCCCTCATGGGCTGGATCGACGTCCTGCGGGGCGAGGCGCCGGATAAGGTCGAGGCCCTGGACGAGCTGGAGTCGGACGTGCGCCGCCTGGAACAGATCGCCGACCGCTTCCACAAGGTGGGTAGTCCGCCCGCTGGTGGATTCGAGCCCCTGGACCTGCGCCTGCTGGCCGAGTCCTCCGCCGCCTACTTCCGCCGGAGGCTGCCCACTTCCTCGGAGACCACCATCAGCGTCAGCCCCGCCGATGGCGGGGTCAGCGGTGACAGCGTCACGGTCTCCGGGGCCGAGACCCTCCTCCAATGGGTCCTGGAGAATCTCATCAAGAACGCCCTGGACGCCTGCCAGGGGCGGCAGGGAACCATCCAGGTGCAGGTGGGGCGGGAGCACGGCATGGGCATGATCGAGGTGCGGGACAACGGCATGGGCATCAGCGCCCGCGACCGCAGGAACATCTTCCGCCCCGGCTACAGCACGAAAGCCAGAGGCTGGGGCCTGGGCCTGTCCCTGGCGCGCCGCATCGTGCAGGACATCCACCGCGGCAAGCTGCGGCTGGTCTCCTCGAAGCCGGGGGAGACGGTGATCAGGGTGACGCTGCCGTGGGCTGGTAACCGGTAACTGGTGATAGGTGACTGGTGGGAAAGAGGGAAATGAACCGCCAAGCCTGCCCTGAGCTTGTCATAGTGCAGAGGACAGGGATTCGGCGCATATCGAGGATAGTTCTGTTTTCGCCCAAAATCTCTTGTCAGCAACTACATTGCCCTGATATATGCGCCATGGAATTTGGAAATAAATGGACAGCATGAGAGCCAAGGGTTCAAGCCATCAAGGTCATCCGAAATGGTTTGGGATATAGCATGTATTCTGACGAAATTGTAGCAACGATTGTGCTCTGTGGTGTACATTTATGACTGATGGCAGTCAAAGGAACTCATGGAACATCATACGGGATCGTGTTGTTAGTGTAATCGGATCCATGATTGATATAAATTTT
>CAZULW010000048.1:0-17004 GCA_964621455.1 uncultured bacterium | reverse complement strand
GCTTCAGTGCCACAAACCCAGCAGGGCGCCCATGAGCATCAATCCCACCAGATAATAGCCGCTGTTGATGAGATAGAGTTTGAAGGAGCGCTTTTCAAACAGGACGCCGTCCAGGGCGAAGGTGGCGACGAAGCCCAGCCAGACCAGGAATCCCGTCTCGATGCCGGCTACCAGGGTGGTGGCTTCCGTATGAACCAGGATACGTGCCAGGACGTAAGCGGCAACGAGGTTGGTTACGAAGCGGGTTCCATAGGTGCGCGCCGGGCTGAATTCCGCCTGGAGCCCCTCCGCGGACATGCCCAGGGCGGCAGACCACTGGCTACCGAAAAGTTTGGGTGAGTACCATAGCGCCGCCAGACCGAATCCCAGGATAGAGGCGATAAGTACGGCTATGAGGCTGATGTCAGGTTGGGTCATGGTATGGTTCTCCTTAGTATAAGTATCTGCTGGAAAGGTACGCAACTTCGTACTGTTGCGCAACAGGGGGTGTCCGGGTATTGTTTCAGAATCGAATGCCTATTATCACCTTACCCGGGACTAGGTCTACCTGCAGGGTATTCGCTGCATCGCCGTGACGTTGGGCCAGGTCAAACCCCCGCACCAGGCCGATGCCCAAGCCGGCGCCGCCCACTACATCCGAGAGGTAATGGTCATTTTCATGCATGCGGCTGATGCCCGTCACCAGGGCCATACCGTACAACACGGCTCCCACCTGGTTGCCGTAGAGGGTGCGCACCACCTCCGCTACGCCGAAGGCCGCCGACGCGTGCCCCGAGGGGAAAGAAGGACCGTAGGGGAAAGAAGTTCTGGCCTCTCTGTCAGGCCGTGGCCGTCCCACAGCATATTTGAGAACTTCTGTAGTGATGCCTACCATAGCCAGGCTGGTGAAGGCAAATTCCAAGCGTCGGAAGGTTGTTTCCCGGGATGTGCCCCGGATGTTTTCAGTGAGGTAGATGCCGGGGAGTATCGTTAAAGCCGCCCACTTGCCACCCCACTCGTAGCCGATGTCGGCCAGGGATTGGGGCATAAGGCCATGTTCCACGGCCCGCTCAGAAATCTGATCATCTAAAGGCAAGCTCAGGAGAACACCCAGACCGGTGGCGGCCCAATAAGGGCGCATCGTGCGAGAAGTGACAGTGGCCCGTAAGCCGTCGGCCACCCTTTGGGGATAGGTTCTGGGGGCATCCCCTTGGCCGGGTGCCACCGAGATAAGCAGGACAACGACCAGGATGGCTTTGAGACCGATCACGTGCTGAATTTCGCGGCTTCTCAGTCGAAAAGCGATATCTTATTTGCCACCTGTGTAGTGGTTTCGAAATCCGACATACTTGGAATTTCTGTTTTATTGACGCCGAATGCGACCGATATCTGCCGTCCGGACTATAATAAAGCCCCTCTTCGAGGGAAGAGGGGCTGCTTAACATCGATACGATGTGCTGAGGGCTGGAGGTTACTTTATAGCGATCTTCTTCGTCTCCGGCTCTTCAGGTGTCACCTTGGTCAGGGTAATGTTGAGGATTCCATTATGGTACTTGGCCTCAACCTTCTCTTCGTCCACCTGGGCGGGCAGTGAGAATGACCGCACGAACTTGCCGTAACGCTGCTCGGAGCAGTGGACGGTCTCGCCTTCAGTGACCTCGCGCTCCTGGCGCTCACCGCTGACGGTCAGGACACCATCCTGAAAGGAAACGTCGATGTCCTTCTTGCTCAGACCGGGCAGCTCGGCTTCAAAGATCACCTGGTCCTTTGTCTCCCGGATCTCGAAAGCCGGAGCCCCGTTGCGGCGTACAGTGAGGTCCCCAAAGAATGGACGGGACCACAGCTGGTTGAACAGGCTGTTCATGTCGTCGTACAGACTTACGGCGGGATGTCTGCGGGTGTATTTTACGAGTGTCATGGTTATTTCCTCCTTTGATTTTAACCTTACTCGAGATGTTGCCTTTTTTAGATCAACCTTCAGTTTCCGCCATTGGTAGGCGCAAGGGCTGTGCCAGGTCCGGGATTGCGTCAATATGGACCCTGACCGCGAGCTCTTGACAGGGCCTGCCTGCCGTAATGGCAGTCGCGGCAGGTCATTATGACAGTCACCGCCGCGGCCCTGGCGGCCCTGGGGATTTATGCCTCGCGGAGGCTGAGGGATTGACCGCAGAGGGCGCGGAGAGGATGAACCGCCAGGGGTGCCAAGAATAACTGGAGCTTGTATTCCCTCATCCTGTCCTTTATACTCCCGATGGGAGAAGGGACCTGAGCTACGGCCGGGATAACAGAGAGCAAGTGAAGGAGTATTTGAGGGAGAGGAAGGGAGATTGTAGGTAAAATCAGGTTTTAGGGCCTGAGCGGGTAAGCGACGATTATACCTTTTGTCAATCATGAGCAAGGTCTCGTATCTTCAGGTGAGCAACGAAGCGGAAGAAAAAGAGCTAGGGCAGTATATCATGCTAAGATCCGATGGGCATGGCCTGTATTTGGCAATCCAGGTTGAGCGGGGAGGGACTTTTCCACGTTCCTAAAGAGAGAGACGATGAATAATCCAACCGTCTTTATCAGCTACAGCCACGATTCTCCAGAACACGCTGACCGCGTTCTGGCTTTGGCTAATCGGCTGATCGAAGATGGCATCGATTGCATCCTCGACCAATATGAAACCTCACCCCCGGAAGGCTGGCCCAAATGGATGGACCGGCACATCAGAGACTCCGACTTCGTCCTGATGATATGCACGAAACCTTATTTCCGCCGCGTAATAGGGGAAGAGGATCCGGGTATAGGCCGGGGTGTCAAGTGGGAAGGCAAGTTGATCTACCAGCATATTTACAACGCTGATACAGAGAATACCCGATTCATTTCCATTCTGTTTAAAGCGGGCAGGGTAGAACACATTCCAACACCCTTGCAGGGGGCGACACACTACCGCGTGGATACAGAGCAAGGCTACTCGAATCTCTATCGCCGCCTCACAAACCAACCCCGTACCATCAAACCCAAACTCGGCAGGCTAAAGACGCTCCCTCCACGGGAGCGAAAAACTGATTTCCTCACAGCCGATGTAAAGGGACCCGAAAAGATATCCCTCGCCAAGCTGCCGTCCACCAGCCCCGACCTCTTTGGTCGCGAGGAGAAGCTAGCAATGCTGGACGCGGCTTGGCAGAAGCCCCAGACGAATGTCGTCAGCCTGGTGGCCTGGGGCGGCGTGGGCAAGACGGCGCTGGTAAACAGCTGGCTGCTGCAAATGGGCGTGGGCCAATATCGCGGAGCGGAACGGGTATTGGGCTGGTCCTTCTACAGCCAGGGCGCGGCGGAAGGCAAACAAGTATCGGCGGACCTATTCATCGCCGCGGCACTGGAATGGTTCGGTGATCCCGATCCTGCGAAAGGGTCACCCTGGGACAAGGGCGAGCGTCTGGCGGAGCTGGTGAAGCAGCAGAGGACCCTACTCATCCTCGACGGCCTGGAGCTACTGCAGAATCCTCCCCCGGTGGAAGCCGGAAGCATCAAGGACCCGGGTCTCTGCTGCCTGCTGCGGGAGCTGGCCCGCCAGAATCCCGGACTGTGCATCGTCACTACCCGTCTGAAAGTGGACGATCTCAAGGATTTCGTCGGAACGTCATTGGAAAGCATTGACCTGGTAAATCTCTCAGATGAAGCCGGTGCGGCGTATCTGGAGCATCTGGGTGTAGAAGGTACGCCGGAAGAATTGAAACAGGCTGCCCGCGAGTTCGGCGGTCATGCCCTGGCGCTCACCCTGCTGGGTCGCTACCTGAAAGTGGTGTATCAAGGGGACATTCGGCAGCGCGATAAGATCGCTTTGCTGACCGAGGAACCGGAGCAAGGCGGCCACGCCCGGCGCGTGATGGAATCCTATGAAAAATGGTTTAAGGACAAGCCGGAGTTGAACGTCCTGCGCATGATGGGGCTGTTCGACCGTCCGGCCGAGGGCGGCGCCATCGAGGCCCTCAAAGCCAGGTCGGCTATTAAAGGTCTCACCACAGAGTTGCAGGAACTATCGGACGCGGATTGGCAGTTTGCCTTGCATAACCTGCGGGAAGCTGGACTGCTGGCAGGTGAAGACCCGCACCAACCGGACATACTCGATTGCCACCCGCTGGTCCGGGAACATTTTGGTGAAAAGCTCCAATCTAGCAATCCCGAGGCCTGGAAGGAGGCCCACAGCAGGCTGTATGATTATTATAAAGATCAAGCCCCGAAATTGCCCGAGACCATTGAGGAGATGATGCCCCTCTTTGCCGCTGTGGCCCACGGCTGCCAGGCCGGCCGCCACCAGGAGGCACTTAGCGAGGTATATGATGATCGAATACAGCGGGGTGGAAACATGAACTTCTGCATGAAACAATTAGGAGCAATAGGTGCTGACCTGGCCTCTCTGTCAGGTTTCTTCGGCCCGCCATGGCACCGGCCTGTAGCCGGGCTTAGGGATACTAGCAAGGCCGCTGTCCTGAATTGGGTAGGGTTTCGCCTCCAGGCTCTTGGCCGGCTGGCGGAGGCGGTCCAGCCTATGCAAGCTAGTCTTGAAGCGGCAGTCGTGCGCGAGAGTTGGGAAAACGCGGCTAGAGTTGCCATTAGCCTCAGCGAGCTCTACTTGACTCTCGGCAACCTTACCCAGGCCTTAGATTATGCCCAGCAGAGCGTGGAACTGGCCGACCGCAGTGGCAATGCCTTTATGCAAATTGTCACCCGGACCGCCCTGGCCAATACCCTGCACCAGGTGGGCCGCCTACCAGAGGCCGAGGCCCTCTTCCACGAGGCCGAGGAGCTGCAAAAGGCGTGGCAGCCGGAGTACCCGCTGCTCTATTCCCTCGGAGGCTTCCAGTACTACGACCTGCTGCTGGAACAGGGAAAGTACCAGGAGGTGCAGAGCCGGGCCGAAAAGGCCCTTGACATTGTACTGCGTGGTTCTAAAGCCCTTCTTGATATCGCCCTAAACCACCTCTGCCTGGGGCGGGCCTACCTGCTGCGGGCCAGGGAAGAGAACACAAACGATTTCTCTCAAGCCGTTGCCCACCTAGACCAGGCGGTAGACGGCCTGCGGCGGGCGGGGCTAAAGGATGATTTACCTCGCGGCCTGCTGGCCCGGGCGGAGCTGCGCCGGATCACAGGGAACAAGACCGGGGTTCAGAAAGACCTGGATGAAGCCATGACTATCGCTACACGCTGCGGGATGCGGCTGCACGAGGCCGACTGCCACCTGGAGTACGCCCGGCTGCACCTGGCGAGGGGACACAAGAAAAAGGTGCGGGAGAGCCTGGCCCAAGCGAAGGCGATGATCAAGGAGATGGGGTATCACCGGAGGGATGGGAAGGTGGAGGGGCTGGAGAAACTCCTGCTAGCTGCTGATAGCTCTCCCTGAGTGTGCTTCGACAGGCTCAGCGTGACTGTTTTTTGGTGATGCCCCTGAATGCGCTTCGACGATCCTTCGCCTGGGCTCAGGACATGGCTCAGCGCAACGGTCTGCTTGACGCCTCAAGCGCCTTAGCGGTTGACTTCTTGCTAATCGCTAACTGCTGATGGCTAACGGCTACCCGCTCGCCCCCCTTTCCCCCTGCCCCTCTCCTGCCTAAATTCCCCCACTTTGGGAATAACCGACGAAATACTCTCCCAGCCCTCTTTCGACGCTGCAGTCAAAACCGCTGTCGCCGGGGTGAAGGCCATGAAGCCCACCTACGACTGGGTGGGGGTCTACCTGCTGGAGGGGGCTCCTTCGGCAGGCTCAGGGCAGGCTCCTTCGGCAGGCTCAGGGCAGGCTCCTTCGACAGACTCAGGGCAGGGCGTGCTGACCCTGCGGGACGAGCACTACCTGGGTCAACCCACCAGCCATACCCGCATCCCCCTGGGCAGCGGCATCTGCGGCGCGGCGGCCCGCAGCCGGGAAACCATCGTGGTGGACAATGTGCGCCGGGACAGCCGTTATATCTCCTGCTGCCTCTCTGTCCAGTCGGAGATCGCGGTGCCTATTCTGGCCGGTGAGCGGTTAGTCGGCGTCCTGGACCTGGACAGCGACACCCCGGCGGCCTTTGGTGAAGCTGACCGGCGGGAGCTGGAGGAAGTGGCCGCCGCCCTGGCCGAGGTCTGGCAGGCTGAAGCTCAAAAGCAGCTGGCGGAAAATAAACACCAGGTAAGCGGGTAGTGACTTGGAGATAATTAACAACATGGACATTCAATGATAGCGCGCCGGGCGCTGTTCCAGCAGACGACCCTGGACCAGGATTGGGTGCGCCGGCAGGTGGACCAGTTTCTGGCCGAAGACGCCCCTGAAGGCGACGCAACCACCGAGGTGGTGGTGCCGGAGAATCTTGCTGCCACAGCTCAGATAGAGGCCGGTGAGAAGCTCGTCTTCGCCGGTGCCCTGGTGGTGCCCAGCTGTTTCGACAGCCCCTGTGAGGTCAACCTGAACGCCGCCGACGGCCAGAGAGTGGCGGCGGGGAAGCTCATCGGCACCGTTTCCGGCCCCGCCCGGCAGATCCTGACCCGGGAACGGGTAATGCTGAACCTGATTCAGCGCCTGTCGGGCATTGCCACCCTCACCCGGGCCTTTGTGGACAAAGTGGCCCCCTATGAGGTCAAGGTCCTCGATACCCGCAAAACGACCCCTGGTCTCCGGCGCCTGGAAAAATATGCGGTAGCGGTAGGTGGCGGCACCAACCACCGGATGGACCTCTCCTCCGGAATCCTGGTGAAAGACAACCATCTCCAGATGGTGGGGGGCGTTGAGGCCGCGGTTAACAGGCTGCGGCAGGATCGGCCTGATATGCCTATCGAGGTGGAAGCGGAGACCCGGGCCCAGGTGGAGGCCGGCCTGGCGGCAGGAGTGGACGCCTTTCTGCTGGACAACATGCCGGTGGAAGAGGTGCGGGCCTGTGTGGCCCTTATTCGGGCGCACCCCGGCGGTGAGGACCTCTTTGTCGAGGCCTCAGGAGGCATTGAGCTGGGTAACGTACACGAGTATGCCCAAACCGGGGTGGACGGCATCTCCGTCGGGGCCCTGACCCACAGCGCCCGGTTTGTGGATATCCGCCTGGAGCTGGTACCGTATCCGGGAAAGGCTGAGGGCTAGGATGTGCACGCTGCTGTTTCGCCATTGTCCCAATGATACCTACCCCGTTGCCATCCTCTCAAACCGCGACGAGTTTTACGGGCGGCCATCGGAAGGGTGGGCCTGGCGGGGCCCCGCCACAAGGCGGGACTAGTCCCGCAGGAAGCGGGGCAGGCGACCACGCTATTCCGCCCCCAAAGACATGGAAGCTGGCGGGGCCTGGATTGGCTTCAATGAGCACGGTGTGGTGACTGCGCTCACCAACATATTCCCCGGGCGGCAGGACCCCGATTTCCGATCGCGGGGTGCCCTGGTAACGGACGCGTTGGGCCTTGCCAGGGCGGAGCTGGCTCCCGGCTTATTAAAACGGCAGTTTGCGACACACCAATACAATAACTTCAACATCCTTATTGGCTGATAAAATCAGAGCGTATCTCTTTACATGGTTGGGGTTGGACTTAATTCAGCAAGACCTCGCTCCCGGAGCGTACGAGGTGGCCAATAAGCCCTTTAATGGGGCCAGGTTATCAGAGGGACTCGAAACCAACGAGGTGTGGATGGCGAGCATATCCAGCCGCCTCCTTGAGCACCCCGACGCTTGCAGGCACGGCGACGGTTATGGAACCCGCTGCAGCCACAAGCTGCTGATTCATGGGACCGAACCGTGCCGATCAATGGTGTGGCATCTGGAAGGACACCCTTGCCAGGGCAGCTATAAACTGGTCCTGGCACCGGGCATGAAACATGACGAACCTCCTGCAAAGTAAACATATTCTGGTAGGTGTATGCGGTTCCATCGCTGCTTTCAAGGCCTGTGAGCTGGTTCGCGGCCTGCGCAGGGAAGACGTTGACGTCACCGTGGCCATGACCGAGTCGGCTACTCATTTCGTGGGGCCTATAACCTTTGCGGCGTTTACTGACCACCCGGTTCTGATTAAGCAGTTCCCGTCCGAACCCGGCGCGGGCGTTCCCCATGTGGAGATCGCAGAAACCTGCGATGCGGTGGTGGTGGCTCCAGCCACCGCCAATATCCTGGGCAAGGCGGCCCACGCCATTGCCGACGATCTTCTATCGACCTTATTGAATATTGTCGACTGTCCGGTCCTGTTCGTTCCCGCTATGAACTATCGCATGTGGAGCAATCCCGCCACCCGGGACGCCGTAGCCCGCCTTCGCAGCTGGGGCCGCCGGGTTCTTGACCCCGATGTAGGAGAGTTGGCCACCCGCCATGTTGGCCCCGGGCGCTTCCCGGACGTTGAACGCATCCTGACCGAGCTAAGGGACATGCTGTCCGAATGTCCCGCAGGGACACCTTCGGGAGACGTTCCCCGGCTGTTCAAGGGGAAGCGCGTTCTGGTCACCGCTGGTCCCACCCGCGAGCCCTTCGATCCCGTGCGGTACCTCTCCAACCGGAGCAGTGGCAAAATGGGGTACGCCCTGGCGGCGGCGGCGAGGGACTTCGGCGCGGAGGTGACCCTCATCAGCGGCCCGGTGGCGCTGGAGCCGGTCCCCGGCTGCCGGATGGTGTATATCACTACCGCCGAGGAGATGCTTTCAGCCGTGGAAGAAGCGAGTCCCGGGCAGGATGTCCTTATCATGGCGGCGGCCGTGGCCGATTTTCGTCCCTCCTCCCCGGCTGGAGACAAGATTGCCAAGGCCAGCAAACCGGCAGCTATCTCATTGGAGCCGACACCTGACATTCTCAAGACTATCCGGGGAAAGTACACGGGAACTCTGGTGGCCTTCAGTCTCCAGGCGGGAAACGACTTGGGATCGGCTCGTAAAAAGCTTGTGGAGAAAGGAGCGGACTACCTCGTTGTTAATCGTTATGATGGACCCGACGCGGGTTTCGAGGTAGAGACCAACCACGTGTGGATCTTATCTTCGTCGGGTGAAGATGTGGAGCTTCCTACTGATACGAAGTCGGTCATTGCGAGAAAAATCCTGGAATATGTGATAAAATGTTTGCCGTAATTATATTCTGAATATCCTGGATATTGAGGGACTAACCCGATAATGACATGGCTTCCCGCTGGCAGATTCAGATTGGGTTACGTTACACGTTTTAAAGTCGCTTACCGGCACTCCAGGAAGGTACATCAGGAAGCCTTCGCCTGTTATTGCGGGAAGGGCTTCCTGTTTTTAGCTGCAAGCAGGCCCGGCAGCCGACTGACAGAGGGGTGAAAAAGCCACCCAGTGGATAAATCCTTCCATTTGCCCTGCATATTGGCCCCTTGGCGGGAGGTGCAAAACCCGCTTTTGCTGGAGTGGGAGTATCTTCGCCCCTCCCCTGGTACGATTTGTGCCTTGAATCAGGGCGGGAGAAAAGCGGAATGGATGGCGGGCAAGTGCAGGTTCTTTTTAATGCCTCCTGGAGTCTTGCGGAGTGGAATTCCACTGGTTTGGGCAGTAAAAACAGGCTGAAAGTATTACTTCAAGAAAAGTGGAGAATCTGCTGAAAAGCCTTGACATTCGGTGAGGTGGCAACTACATTTTTCAAACATTTGGGAAAGTTGCTTTACTAGCTGTTCAAACCGAGGTAATATTCTGGGTCAATATATGAAAAACATCTACATAAAGCTGTTGATCCTGGTCATGGCGTTATTTATCCTGGATGGCTGCGCGGCGCGCCGTGCCAGGAAGCGAGCGGCTGAAGAACAGGCCGCAGAGGTAACCGAGCAGGTGGAGGAAGCCGGACTCGAGCAGGTCCCCCTGGCCGAGGGCGAGGCTGAAGCCGATGTGCCGCCGTCTGAGAGGGCAGCGCCGCCTGCCGTTCCGGGCGAAGAGAGGCCGATCCAGGCTCCCGGCTCCACCGAAGACTATGTCCTCAACGAGCTCAACTTTGAGATAAAAAAACTGGGGGCTGATGTGAACCACCTCGCCTCCGAGCTCAGGGACCTGCAGGCCAAGAGCACCATGTGGGCCAATCCCTTGTCCATCTACAACAAAGAGATCATCCTGGACAACGGCAGCACCATCTTTGGTAAGATCGTTTACCAGGATGAGAAGATACTCAAGGTTGAGACCCTCATTGGTTACCTTGTCGTTGAGCGTCCTTCCGTTGTCCGCATCGTGGAAAATATCCCCGAAGAGCCGCTGGAAGAGTCCACTGCGCTGGAGGCCACGGGAAGCTTTTCCGTGCCCCCCCCGTCACCGGCCAACCGGGTAGTGGAGCCCTCCATCACGGCAACCAGGCCCGCGGAACCGGCCCGGACGGCGGCCAAGTCGTCCTATGCGCCTAATGTGGTCCTGGTGGGTACCATCAACGAAGCCAAGGACCGTTCGGGAAACCTTAAGCTCCGGGGCCAGGTGAAGAATATTGGCGGCCGACGCGCTGATTTCGTTAAGGTAAATTTTGTGTTCCGTAGAGACTGGAGCGGCAACACCAAGACCCTGACCACGTTCGTCAAGGGTTCTTTCCATACCTTTGAATCGGGCATAACCTCGGACGCTTCCCTGCTTCCAGGCGCTGCTGCAACCTTCGAGTTGTACGTGGCAAAATCCTTTGGCAGTTACATCGGTTATTCCTATACCATTGACTGGGAAGACTACCAGTAGGCAGCATGGGGCGTAGGCGCAGGAGGATGAGAACAGTCGCCGCGCCGATCGGCGGCTGGCTGATAGCGGCGCTGGTGCTCGGGGCATCATTTGGCCCTGGAGGTGCCCTGGCTGCTCAGGACAAGCAGGAAGAAGATGTCTACCTCATGGACCTGGGCATCATCATCGAGCCCGGCCGCGGGGACTCTGCCGCCCGGGCGGACTCCCTGCCCGCGATAGGTGATGTTGGCCTGATGGTTGGCAAAGAACCTCCCGGCGCAGCCTTCATCGAATCCACCAGGGAGCTGCGGTCGGTCCTGGATGATCTGGGCGGTAAAATCAATGCTCTCGAGAATTCCTTGAACCAGGATGTGGAAGCTGTACGGCTGGAGAACGAGCGGCTGCGGTCATTGATCCGGAAGATCCAGACCAGCCGCAAGGAAAACGAAGTCCCTCAGACGGTCAGAAGTGCGCCGGATGAGGTCGACCCTTCTCCAGGGGGATCGGCCCGGTCGCCATTGCCGGACAATCCCGGCTACCACCATGTCCTTCAGGCCTATAGAGCCGGCCGTCTTGAAGATCTGATCCGGCTGTGTGAGGTACTTGACGAATCGACCCTCAGCCCGGGAGAGCGTATCCGGGTGGCCTACTGGTGCGCTGATGCCCATTTTCACCGGGGACAATTCGATGAGGCCCTGCTGGTTCTGGAAAAGGTGCCCGCCGCAGATAGTGAGCTGGGAGATGACGCCATCGTTCTGCAGGGGCTCATTTATTTAAGGCAGGGAAAACCCCGGGAGGCGCGCTCTCGATTTCAAACCATAGTCAGCCAGTATCCGGCCAGTGAGTACCTTCGCCTGGCGGAGCTGACCATCAGGGAATTGAAGCATTTTTAGATCACATATGTACGGAGCTTTAAAATTCAGGTTAGTGCTTGTTGCCATTCTGGTTGCCCTGGCATGGGAGCCGGCCCGGGGGATTTCACGGCTGTCCTATAGCCGGCCGGGGCCTATGATGCGGATCCCCATGAGCTCGGTTGTCCGGTCTCCCTACCTGTTCAGCGCCGGTTTCGTGGCCGAAGTGGTGAAAGTCCAGCCCTACAGCAGCGCCACGGGCGTCTACTTTGACTCGGAGATATCCAGGAACCTCCGCCTGGGTATGTCGTCGGTATCAGCGATTGACACTACCCTGGAGATCGGTTTTCATCTGCAGCAGCGTCTGTGGGCCTATGGGAATATCAGCTTCTCCGTTGGCGTGCAGGATTTTGTTCTCAGCCAGTCCAACGGCAAACTGGCAATGGACTCCGATCTGCTCTCGTTTCTTGGGGTGATTTCAAGCGAGCAAGCCGTGGGGCGTTATCTCTTGAATTCCTACATGGGCTTTGGCACCGGGGCGCTGGCGGGCGCCGCAGCGGAAGCGGCGGAGGACACCGCCACACAGGTGAGTGTATATGCCGGTTTTCTGTTGAAGACACCAATCTTCGCCGGCCGGGGCGGCCTGGATGTGATCGGTGAATTTGACGGCCACGGGATTAACGTCGGCATCCGCATTCCCATCACCACCGATTACCGCCTACAGATCGGCTTTGTCCATGTGGAGAGCTTGCCCGAGTTCGGCAGCCAGGAAGAGGGAGTGTCCCTCTCCCCCGAGTCCCCGGCCATAGTGATAGGACTGAATCTTTCCGTGCCCCGCCTTGATAGAAGGCCGGCGGCCCGCGCGGTAGAAGGGGAAGTGGCGGCTATGGGGCCGAGGATTGAGCCCGAACTGGTTGAGGAGGGGCTCCTGGCCCGACAGCTGGATTCCACCCTGCAGGCGGCGGACTTTCTCCTGGCATCCCTGCGCGACTCGCTGCGCATGGCCAGCTTCGAGGTTGACAATTTGCACGGCCAGGTGGCCATGCTCGAACAACAGCGCGTGTTCCTGGGCGATTCGGTGCGCAGCATGCAATTGCGCATTCAGATGATGAAATCAAACATCAATTATACAATGCGACACCTTTCATCATCGCTCCAACATTACTACCAGGGTAACTACCGGGATGCGCTTCAAGAGGTGGAAATGGCAATCCAGCTCAACCCCGATCTAGCCATTGCATATGCCCGTCGGGGTTCGATATATTTTAAATTGGGCGATGTACAGCGAGCCACGATTAACTGGAACCTGGCATTGAAACTCGACCCGGAATATGACGATGTCCGTAATATTCTCCGGGCGCTGAAAGAGAATCGCCTTAAGACAACGTCTCTAATACTACAACAGTAGGTTCGTATGGATTTTGCAACTATCATCGGGATCTTGGTCGGCGTCAGCCTGGTAGGCGGTGCCATTGTAATGCAGGCGATACAGTCGGAGACTAGCTTCACTGTGTTTGCAGCGCCGATATCATTCATGATCGTCCTTGGTGGAACCATAGCAGCCACGGCCGTCGCTTTTCCCCCCAGGGAGGTTAAGCGCCTGCTTACGATCATGGGGGCCGTATTTAAAGGCGGGAAAGTGGAGCTGGGGCCGTTAGTGGATGAGATTGTTGACATGGGTACCGTAGCGCGCAAGGGGCCCAAGGACCTGGAAAACGCCCTTGACCAGGTTCGAAATCCTTTCCTTAGAGACGGTCTTCAAATGGTAGTGGACGGGTATGCGGTTGAAGAGATTCGCGACATCCTGGGGACCCGGGTTGAATACCGCGAGGAAAGGGAAATGGTGGAAGCTAACATGTTCAAGGCCATGGGCAAGTTCGCGCCGGCCTTCGGCATCATCGGTACGCTCATCGGGCTGGTATTCATGCTCAAAGGCATGAGCGCTGAGGGCGGCGGCGCGGATATGGCTGGCGCTATAGGCAGCGGCATGGCCACGGCCCTGATCACTACTTTCTACGGAGCGCTGCTGGCCAACCTGTTCTTCCTGCCCATGGCCGAAAAGCTTCTCAGCCAGATCACCAGCAAGAGCACCCAGCAGAACATGATCACCGAAGGGGTCTGCCTGCTGCAGATGAAAAAGCATCCCCTGATCGTGCGCGAGAAAATCAATTCCTTCATTCCACCTCGCGAATGGAAGAGAATGGAACCTGGAGGAGGAGCTTAGGGAACTACTATGGCTATCAAGAAGCGAGAAGAAGAAGGCCTGCCCGAGTACTTCGCGACCTTCGCCGATATGATGACCCTACTGATGACCTTTTTCGTTCTGCTCTTCTCCATGGCAACGCTGGACCCGGTGAAGATGGCCGATATGGCGGCCGCCATGCAGGATAGCGCGACGGGAGAGCGCAGAGAAAGGCGGCAGATCAAGACCCAGAGTCAGATCCGGGATGAGGTCCAGGAAGCCATCGAGCAGACGAAGATGCAGGACGTAGCCGAGGTCACCCACAGCCCCAAGGGCACCAGCATTACCATCGGCAGTGAGTTTGCTTTTGATCCCGGTAGTGCCGATCTCAAGCCAGCGATGTATACTTTCCTGAACGGCATTATCCCCATCATGATGGACGAGGGCAACAGGTTTCCCATTGCCGTAGAAGGCCATACGGATAATCTGCCCATTCCCGAGGCCTGGATTGAGAAATATCCCACCAACTGGGAGCTGTCGGCGGGCCGGGCGGCACGTGTGGTCAAATACTGTATTGATAAAGGCGTACCTGGACACAAGCTGCGGGCCGTGGGTTTCGCGGACCGAATTCCCTATGGCACCAACTGGCAGCAAACCCGGGTCGGTGTGTCCAACGAGATGGTTCGGGCCCAAAACAGTACGGAAGAACTTCGATCGGTAAACCGTCGGGTGGAGATTACTTTCCTTGCGATAGGTTAATTAACACAGGAGCCCCTGATGCGACTGCGCACACTATTTTCCTCTGCCATTCTATTAATCCTGCTGGTTTGTATATCCCTCGTCAGGAGCCAGGAGTTGGGCTATCTATCCCAGAAGCTCCTGCTGGAAAACACGATCCAGCAGAGAGTGACAAACGCAATATCCAAGATTCTGGATGAGTCTCTATTTGTTGTAGATGTCAAAGTCGAGCTGGCCTTTACCGCGGCCCGCCAGGTGGAAACGGTTTATCGCACACCCGACGGGCGCTTGATCAGGGGTGGTGAACCGGGGGCTGTCGCCCGCCAGCTGGAGGGTGCCGAGCCGGGCGCCGAAGCTGAGCGCGCCCAGCGGACCGTCACCAACCCGTTCCCGATACCAGGCTTTCCGGACGTAGAGACCGGGATCGGTGAGCCAATACGCCCCCTGGACGAGGCCGAACCCTCGCTGCCGTCCGAAGAAGCAGCCGGTGAAGGCGAGGTGGTTACCGGCATGGCAGAGGTCACCGGAACCATCGAAACCACCGGCGGTCTGCCCAGCATCAAGTCCATGGCCGTCAGTATTATCCTGGAAGATGGTGTCTCGCCCCAGATCATTGAGAATGTACGCCAGGTGACGCTCGTTGCCTCACGCTTTGACCGCGACCGCGGCGACGTGCTGTCCATTACCACCGCCTCCTTCAAGGATCGCCGGCCCTCCGCGGAGCTGACCGGTCCCGGCGTGCCCGCCACGGAAATCCAGATTAGACAGACCGAGGACTTGCAGGAAAAGCTCCAGGAGGCCCAGACCCGCAACGAAGAGCTCATGCAAGAGCTGCGCGAGCGGGAGCTGGAATACTTGCAGCGATCCGAGGAAGAGCGCAAACAGGCCCTGGCCGACCTGGCCGAGGTGCAGACTGAACGCGCCAAGGACCTTATCTTCCTGCAGACGCAGCGGGAAGAATCCAACGTCAGGCTCCAGGAAGCGCTGCTCACCCAGATCGACGAGATGCGTAAGGATCTCACATCAGGCCGGCTCCCTCCCGATGAGCAGGACATCCTGTCGCTCCAGGCCGCTTCGCTGGAAGATTCACTGAACGCCATGCGCCTGGCCTTTGAGTCTGAGAAGGAGCGGCTCCAGGCCCAGATCGAAGCGGCCCTCACTCGGGAACCGCCCCCGCCGCAGGGTCTCGGCGTACTGGGTGACAACCTGCTGGTTTTACTGGGCGTGGTTCTGTTAGTGGTGCTGGCTGTCGTGGCCGTTCTTCTGGCTACCGCGCGCAGCCGTGCTCAGGCGGCACCCATGGGAGTGGCATATCCCGGCCCGCCACCTTATCTGCGCCGCAGGCCAGCGCCCCGCCCCGCCGCCGCTCCACGGAAAAAGGTTAAAAGGAAAGTCAAGCCGGAAGAAGCTGCTGAGGAGGCCGAACCCAGGGAGACAGCGCCCCCAGCTCCGTCTGATAAGGAGGCTGCAGTGACCTCTGAAGCAGAGCAAGTAAGCCCTGGCGAAGCCGCGGAACCCGTCCCGAGCCTGGTGGAAGAAGATCCCGAGGTCCTGCGCTCGGAAGTCAAGTCCATACGGCAGTCGGTGGTCTCCATGAGTGTCGGCCGGCCGGAATCGGCCACGCGAATACTTAATGACTGGCTCCAGCAGAAGGAGGAGCAGCCGGAAGAAGAGGCAGGGGCCCCTGAGAGTGAGGATGAATCAGGCGTAGCCGCGGCCTTGCGTGACGAGGAGGAAAAGGAGTCCTAGTATATGGAATATGCCGCTTTATCAGGCCTTGACAAGTCCGCCGTCCTGTTCCAGGTACTGGGCGACGGCCTGGCTGTAACCGTTTTCAAGGAGCTCAACGATACCGATCTGCGCAGGATCAGGGTTCGGGCGCGGGAGCTGACGGGCGTACCCTTCAAGGTCAAGAAAGCCGTACTGGAAGAGTTCTATTTCGGTTTCCTGACGGAGAAGTTCAAGGAATCCAGGGGCGATATGCGTAAGCCGTTCGCTTTCCTGGAGAAGTTGTCAGATGAGCAGGTCGCCTATCTGATCCTGGCGGAGCCCCCTGCGATCATAGGCATCGTTCTGGCCCAGCTGGGTCCTGAGCGCCAGATGAGGGTCTACGAGCGCCTTGATCCCGAGCAGCGGATTGAGGCCCTCATGGAGCTGGGCGACACCGACGCCCTGAATCTGGAAGCTGTGGCGACCGTAGCCGCTGACCTGCAGGAAAAAGCGCGCTACCTGCCGAAGGCGTCGGAATTCGAGCGCGGCGGTGGTGAAAAGCTGGCCGGCATGCTGGGACAGATGACCCTGGAGCAGGCCGACCTGTTCATGGACAAGCTCAGCCAGGACAACCCGGAGCTGTATAAGGAGGTCAAGCGTTTCTACCTCACCTTCGATGATATTTTCCAGCTGCCGGATGAGGTTCTCAGGGATGTCCTTAACGCGGTTGACTTGGATGTCCTCGCTCGTGCTGTCAAGGGGTTTGATGAGGAGACAGTGGAGCAGGCTATCAAGGTGCTGCCACAGAAGAAGCAGGCCATGTACGAGCCGATAGAGGAGGCCCTTTCCAAGCGGGAGGTTGGCGAAGCCCGGCGGTCGGTAATGGAGCAGGTCCGCAAGATGCAGGCCGCAGGCCAGATCAACATAGCCGATATCCT
>CAZULW010000047.1:0-17179 GCA_964621455.1 uncultured bacterium | reverse complement strand
GAACTTCGTCCATAACTTTGTCCGAAACCGTCGACATATCCTACCTCCTTACCACAGATATTCAACCACAGAATGTGCTGAAAAGTAATCCCTTATGAGCAGAACTATCATTTATGAAGAAAAGCTGAATACCCTGGGAATATGATATTCTGCTCATCACCAAGCGATATTACATAGCAAGGCCCGAGGTATCAAGCATATTGCGACGTATGTTCAGTAGATCAAAAGGTTTATCTATGTTCTGGAATCGCCAGCCGGGTGGATTACATGGTGGTCGACGCGGACAGATCGGGTGGGGGTCATTGGTGACTGGTCACTGGTGATTGGTGACTGGTGAGTAAGATTCTCACCGCAGAGCACGCAGAGATCACGGAGATATTAAATATCTTTTAAGCCTCGGCGAACTCTGTGCTCTCTGTGGTCTCTGTGGTGAATATCCTGTCAATCCTGTTATCCTGTCAAATTCTTTCTCCGCGCTCTCTGCGGTGAAGATTTTCCAGCGACCTCAACCATCAACAACTGACCACGGACAACTGACAACTGACCACTGACGGCTGAGGGCTGTCCGCCTTTCCCCCTCGCCTTAAGGAGAGGGGGCGACACGCAGTGTCGGGGGTGAGGTAGCGCACCCGGCGAACGACAATCCCCTTTCCTTGCCCTATATTCCCTCCGCATGAAAAAGCCCGCAACATACCGCCCTTCCCTCGCCCCTGGCTGGCAACCCAGGGTCCTATCCGCAATTTGCACTTTGCATTTTTCACTTTGCATTTTGCATTCTGCATTCTGCTCCGTCACCCCTTCTGCCCGCCGGAAAACTGGACACCACCTCAACAGTGCCTCGTCGGGGAATACCCCGAAAAAAACGAATTCTGTAGGGGTTTTGTCCAATTTCGCGCCAATCGCTTCCCCGTTGGAATGGGTGCCCCATAATAGGCCCGAACATGACCACGGAATGTTCCCTCTGGCGTCGCTATCGTCTGATGAGGTATTGCTTGGGGGGAACCAGGCGGAACCCGGTACCCGGTCAGCGACTGGTGAACCAGCTGCCCCGGCTGATGGTGGCCCGCACCCGGCCGGTGAAGGTCAGGCCCAGCATAGGGGTGTTCCGGGAGCGGGAATGGATATCCTCCCGGGTAAAGGTCCACTCCTCGTCAGGGGCCAGCACCACCAGCTCCGCCGGATGGTCGGGCTCCAGGGGCGTCAGTTCCAGCCCCATGACCCGGGCCGGACCGGCGGTAAGCAGGTCGATCACCTGCTCGGTAGACAGTCCCGCCTTGTGCAGGGTCGTGTGGGCCATGCCGAATGCCGATTCCAGGCCGATCATCCCGAACGGTGCCTGGAACAGGTCCTGCTCTTTCTCCTCGACGGTGTGGGGGGCGTGGTCGGTAGCGATGCAATCGAGGGTGCCGTCCACGAGGCCGTCCACGACCGCCTGCCGGTCCTCCTCGGAACGAAGTGGGGGCGCCACCTTGGCATGTGTATTGAAGTCACGCAGCGCCTCTTCGGTCAGGCCCAGGTGGTGAGGGGTGGCCTCCGCCGTAATAGGTACGCCCCGCTCCTTGAACCGGCGCACCAGGTCCACCGCCAGGGCCGTACTGACGTGGGGTAGATGGAGTCGGCCTCCCGCATCTTCGGCCAGCAGGAGGTCGCGGTAGACCATGGCTGCTTCGGCCAGCGCGGGATTGCCCGGCAGTCCCAGGCGGGTCGACAGGGCGCTTTCGTTCATGATTCCGCCGGCGCGCAGGTGCTCATCCTCAGCGTGGTTGATAATTGGTACGCCCAGATCGCGGGTATAATAGAGTGCCCGCCTCAGAACCTGTCCGTCCTGAATGGGGACACCATCGTCCGAGAAAGCTACCGCCCCGGCGGCCCGCATTTCCAGCAGCTCCGCCAGATCCTCTCCTCCCTGGCCCCTGGTAACAGCGCCAATGGGATAAATAGCCACCGATAGACCTTCCGACCGCTCCAGGATAAAGCTCACGCCTTCAGGGCCATCGATGGGCGGGTCGGTGTTGGGCATGACGCACACCCGGGAGAAGCCCCCGGCCAGCGCCGCCCGGGACCCCGTCGCCAGGGTTTCCTTGTCCTCGCGCCCCGGCTCACGAAAATGGGCGTGGATATCGATGAAGCCGTGGGTGACAATGCAGCCCCGGGCATCGATCACCTCAGCCCCGTCAGACCTGATCCCGGCCGGCTCCACCAGCAGGCCGTTCTTGACGGCAATATCCATTCTGCGGGACTTGCGGGTGGTGGGATCGTAGAGGGTCCCTCCCTTAATGAGGACCTCGCCGGGCAGGGCTGCTATGGTACCCATCAGGGCTCTTCCTCTGGCAAGCGGGGCGGCTCGCCGTGGCTACGCCGAGGCCCCAGGAGGTGGTACAGAACACTCATGCGGACCGCTACGCCGTTGAGCACCTGATCCAGGATAATGGCCTGGTCGCTGTCGGCCACATCACTGTCGATTTCCACGCCCCGGTTCATCGGGCCGGGATGCAGGATGACAATCTCCTTCTTGAGCCGGGCGAGCCGCTCGTTGGTGATGCCAAACCGGCTGCGATATTCACGCACTGACGGAATGATCCCATCGGCCATGCGCTCCCGCTGGATGCGCAGGACATTCACCGCATCGGCCCAGGCCAGCACCTGGTCTGCGTCGCCGTTGACGGTTACTCCCAGCTCGCCGATGTAGGGCGGGATCAGGTGGCCGGGGCCGCAAACCATCACTTCCGCTCCTATGGTTATCAGGCCGAAGATGTTGGAGCGCGCCACCCGGCTGTGGGCGATATCGCCGATGATCCCCACCTTCAGCCCTTTCAGGCGGGCGAATTTCTCCTGCAAGGACATCATGTCCAGCAGTCCCTGGGTGGGATGCTCGTGGGTGCCGTCCCCGGCGTTGATGACCACGGCGTCCACAAACTGGCTCAGCTGCCTGGTCGATCCCGGCACCGGATGGCGCATAACCACCGCGTCCATCTTCATGGCGTGGATGTTCTGGATGGTGTCCTTCAGCCCCTCGCCCTTGTTCAGGCTGGAGGCGCCGGCGGCGAAGTTGGTAACATCGGCGCTGAGACGCTTCTCCGCCAGCTCAAAGGAGATACGGGTGCGGGTGGAGTCCTCGAAAAAGAGGTTCACTACGTTGATACCGGTGAGGGTGGGCACTTTCTTAATGGGGCGCTCGAGCACCTCCCGGAAGCGGAATCCCGTCTCCAGCAGGACCTGAATATCCTGCGCGGAGACCCCTTCCAGGCCCAGGAGGTGCTTCAGCGAAACGGTGGGCTCGCTCACTTCCCGGAGGGATCCATTTGGACGCCGTACTCCATGAGCAGGACTTCATCCTTCCCGTCGACTTCGACCACGTGGACGTGTATATGTTGGTTCTCCGAAGTGGGGTGACGCTGGCCTACGTAGTCAGCCTGAATGGGCAGTTCCCGGTGCCCCCGGTCTACCAGCACCGCCAGTTCGATGGAGGCCGGCCGACCGAAGTCCATGAGGCTGTTCATGGCCGCGCGGACCGTGCGTCCCGTATAGAGCACGTCGTCCACAAGGATGATGTGGAGGTCATCCACCCCGAAGGCAATCTGCGTAGGACCCACCTGGGGCGACGGCAGCCGGGTTCGAAAGTCGTCCCGGTGGAAGGTTACGTCAACGGTACCGAATTTCACTTCCACATCCCTGTGCCTGCGAATCAGGTCTACGGTGCGCCTGGCCAGGAATTCACCGCGCCGCTGTATCCCGACAAAAGCCGTGGTGTCCAGATCCTGGTGCCGCTCCATGATCTCATGGGCCAGACGCGCGAGGGTCCGCTCCATGGCGGCGGCGTCCATGAGTGTCGCTTTGACTTTTCTCACCGGTAGCTACTCACGGGTAAAAGAAAACCTCCATAGGGAGGTCAGCAAAAGAAAAAGCCGCGGGCTGCAATAGCCCTTGCGGCGTTTTTCAACATTATCAGGCAGCTCACTTCAAAGGATTAAGTTAGGCAGGCCAGGTTTCAGATAACAGGATAATATACTCCGCCCTCTAGAAAGCTTAAATTGGGCGTACCTGAAACGACAGTGCAGGATGAACAGTACGTGGCCGACAGGGAGTTACGCGGCTCACTGACGGCCCCAACATGGATCGCCACGTCTCCTTTGCCTAAACGTATACCAGGAAGCCGCCAAGTTGATACCAACAATCGTCAACCATACAGTGGAAGGTGTAAATAATGGATCCTGTTATTAAAGGTGGTATCGCTATCGCACTCGGATATTTGCTTGGCAGCATTTTACCGGCCTACTTCCTGGCAAAGGTCCGGGGCTTTGATATCAGAAAGCAGGGCACCGGCAATCCGGGCGTCACGAATGTCGCCGATACAATGGGCTATCCGGCGGCAGTGATGGTGGCCTTGTACGACCTCAGTAAAGCCCCCCTGGCGATATTCCTCGCCAGAGCGTTGGGGAACGAATGGTCGATATGCTATTTCGCGGGCCTCGCCGCCCTGGCCGGTCACCTGGCCCCTTTCTACCTGAGGTTTCGGGGTGGTGAGGGAATGGCCACCGCGGTGGGAATCGGGTTCTGTTCACTGGGGATGCTGGTTCATATGAACGGGCAGTTTGCCTATGTCCTGGTCCCGGTTATGGCAGTGCTGCTGATCGTGTTTTTACTGCGCATGAACAGGGGGGCCGCCGAAGTAATAGAATTTATTCTGCTGCCCATCCTGGTGAATGCCGGCATTCTGTTCTGTGGATTGAACATTCACAGTATAATGCTGCTCGTAGCAAGCCTGTACCTTATCGGGCATAGAGTTGTGAAGCTGTTGCTGGCTATCATACCCGACCTGTCGGCGGAGGAACGGAAGCTGCTGTGGCGAAAATGGCTGCGGCCCTTTGCCATCGTTTTCCCCCTGGGTGCATTCTTTTATAAACTGTATACACTACTGGTTTTGCTGGCGGTCTTTCTCTTCTTTGTCATTTTTGAAATTATTCGATTTCAAACGAAGCGTAAGCGGTTTCCGCTGCTGTACCGGAAAGCGGAGGAATCCCGGATTTCATCCATGGTAATCTTCCTGTTTGCCACGCTGCTGGTGCTGTGGTTTTTCCCGGTTGGTATCGCTTCGCTGGCCATCATGTTTGTCGTTTTTGGTGACCTGTTGGCCTGGTGCGTTGGTATTACTGTCAGAGGCAGGGGGTTCCTGGACAAGACCTGGAGCGGAACCGCCGCCTGCTTTGTGACCTGCTTTACGCTCGCTGTAATATACTTTTCCCTTGATCTGGTGGCATTGCCGGTAGGATTGTTGGGGGCTATAAGTGCGACTGCGGTGGAGGCCGCCCCGCTGCAGGAAGACAATTTTGTGATGCCGGTGGCAAGTGCGATCGTGATGACGATAGTCTGACCCACACCCGGTCCCCCCTCCCTTTTGAAAAACCCACCCCCGTCATCGTGAGGCCCCCGACCTTGTGTTGGGGGTTGTGGCGATCTCGCTTGACTAAGACCATTCGAGATTGCCACAGGCCTCCCCGTGGCCGGGTAGCCTCGGCGTAGCCCTGGCCGTAAACGGCACGGGGAGGCCCGGAACGGCGAGCCCGGCCAGGGTCGTCCCGACCGAAATGTCGGGACTCCTTCGCAATGACGGGCTTGGTTTTGTTACTACAAGGGGTTGCTCCGGGACAATCGTCAATCGACATTCAGCAATCGACATTCGTCAGGCCACTCCCCACACCACGTGCCAGACCACGTCCGTCCAGAAGTGGATGCCCACCGGGGCCAGGAAGCCGTACTTCCTGAAATAGTAGGCGGCAAAGAGCGAGAGGATGCCGTTGAGCAGGATCATTTCGGCCAGTAGAGCCGGGGGGACTTCGCTTACCGAGCCGAATTCAAAGAGGGCCATGACTGATGGCAGATGCCCGAAGGCGAAGGCCAGGGCGGAGAGGACGGCGACGACCCAGAAGACCGGATTTTGCCCTCTGCCCTTCAGGATGACGCGCGAGATCAGCCACATCCAGAAGGAGATGAAGAACAGGCGGAAGATGATCTCTTCACCGATGCCGGCAGCGGCCGAAGCTACGATGGAAGTGGGGAACGGCGGATGGGGCAGCGGCCCCAGGTCATGGAACCGGCTGAAGACTGTGTCCGCCACTATCAGGAAGATACCCAGGCCAAGCCCGATCAGGGCCGGGATGACAAACCGCTGCCGGTTGCTGACGCCCTCATCCCAGATGTCGGCAAAGCCGACTTTCCGCGAAAGTATGTATCCCAGGTAGCCCAGGCCGCCGTAGAGAAAGAGCATGATGGCGGCATTGGCCAGGGCCAGCACCGGCTTCGACGCGGGCAGCTCCTGCTGGGGCACCAGCCCCTGGAAGGCCGGCAGGAAGACAATGGCAGCCGCCAGGACCGCCAGCGTGATGATCAGACCGAAATAGATTCTTACAGATAGCGTTAGTTTCGCCGTGGCAGTACCTCCAGGTTTATCGGGGTTTGGGTCCATCACTTAGGCTGAGGAACGCGGTGCCATATCCGGCAGCGCCGACCTACCTGCGGATCTCCAGCAGCTCCACCTCGAAGATCAGGGTGGCGTTGGGCGGGATCACGTTCCCGGCACCCCGCTCGCCATAGGCCAGGTGCGGGGGAATCGTCAGGGTGCGCTTGCTGCCTGCCCGCATGGTCATGATTCCTTCATCCCAGCCTTTAATGACCTTGCCGACGCCGATGGGAAAGACGAACGGTTGGCCCCGGTCAAGGGAGCTGTCGAACTTGGTGCCGTCTTCCAGGCGGCCGGTATAATGAACGGCGATGGTCTGGCTGGCCTTCGGCATGGGGCCGGTACCCAGGACGTGATCCACGTATTTGAGGCCTGATTCAATAGTGATTTCCTTTCCGGTAAGCGAGGCGGCGGATTCTGCTTCCGGTTTATTGCCGCAGCCGGTGATCATCAGAAGCCCAAAACCGAGGATAAGGGATATGGAGCGCATAGTGTTCCTTTCCATCTTTTCATTGGGGGGCTGTTTTAAGAGTGACGCAATTTTACGAATCAGCCGATGCAGAGCTTCATCATAAAGACGTGTGGGAAGTTACGCAGATATTTACATACCCGCCATTGCCTGATCTTCCTTGCATGTTCCTACAGCTTCCTCACCCGCTTGGCGATGAGCCTCCTTATTTTCTTATATGACGGTGGGGGGCCGGTGCGCACCGGTTTCCCATTGATGAACAGGGCATCGGCGACGCCCCATTCGGCAAAAGTGATTGGATTGAAGGTGTCGACCGCCTGAAACTCCACCTTGTCGCCCAGCTCCGCTGCCGCCCGCCGGGCCCGCTCGCAAACCATGTTCTGAGCGGGACACCAGCCGTTGACAAATGCGGTCACCGTTACCTTGCCGGGTGTGGCTTCCGGTTTTTTCTTTTCTCTCATCCATTCAGGAGGGACTGCGTCGCTGGTGAACGGTTTCCATAACAAGACCTGCATGCCATATTTATCCACCTTTGTGTAACCCTGCTTTTTGAACCACGAGGCTTTCATCCAAAATGGCAACGACACCCCCCAGGCGGCAATCCCCTTCGCGCCCTTATCTTTAGCGTCAGCCTCTGCAGCCTGAAGCAAGGCTTTCCCCATCCCCTTTTTCTGGAAGTTGCCCCGCCCCTTTTTATAGCCATGAACCCAAATGCAGTAAATAAAGTATGCATCTTCCCCTTCAATGAACGTATGCTCGATAGGGGCATACTGAATCATGCCCCCCGCAACGCCGTTATCATCGACCGCCAACTTGACCCCGAGCCCCTTATCCTTCATTTTGTTATACCAGTTCTCTTTATGATTCCCCGCCTCTTTGATCTCCTCGGACCAGTCCTCCAGGCAACAAAAATAGAGCTGCTCATAATCATCGGTCAGGTCTACGATTTGCATGTTTCAGCCTCCTTGACTGGATACTGGATACTCGAAACTAGGGACTCGTAACTCGTAACCCGTAACCCGTAACTCGCAACTATATTTACTTCGGCAGCTTCCCCAGCAGCTTCCAGACCCAGTGATGTGGTCGGTGGTAGAACCTGAGCGGCTGGGCGAACATAAGGATGCATTCCCCGGCCACCACGCTGATGCCGTGCTCCTCACAGAAGCGGACGGCGCTTTCCGACTCGGCCCCCTGCTGCATCCAGACCCGGGGGATCTTGGCCGCCGCAGCGTCCCGCACCACCTCCTCCGTCTGGGTGGGAGGTACAATAATAAGCACACCACCAGACCGCTCCGGCAGGGCACTCAAGCTGGCGTAGCACTTGTCGCCATCCAGAGCCTCAGCCTCCGGGTGGACCGGGTAGAGTTGGTAGCCCTTGCCCTTGAGCTCCCGGTAGGCCATGTTGCCGAACTTCTTGCCACCGCGTGATACTCCCACTACGGCCAGGCTGCGCTGGGCCAGGAAATCATTGACGGCGGCTTGGGTGTTCATATGATCACCTCGTCAGTGTATACTACTTGCGCTTGATTGATCAATATTTTACTGATTCCCCGTAATAAGGGCTGCTAGAACACCACCCCGGCGTAACCCACGGCCTGGCGGAAGACCGGCTCTGGCTCCACGTCGAAGCTGGTGGTATACTGAATGAGGTGGCCTTCGGATGCGCCCAGGGCGGTCATGGCCCCTTTCAGGGCGGCCAGGGCTCCCGACCCGCAGGCGTTCAGGTGGGTGTGGGCTTCGCGGAGTACCTCCTCACCGGTGCCCCGGCAGAGGGTGTCGATGAGCCGCCGGTCGTTGTTTTCCATCCAGGTCCTGGCCTCGGGCCCTGTGCCGGCTGGGGCCCGGCCGAACATGGGGCCGTAGTGGGTGAGATCGCTGGAGGCCAGGAAGATGGTAGTGCGGCCCAGCCGGTCGGTGGCCTGGGCGGCTGCCTTCCCCAGGGCAACGGCCGAGGTCTCCGGCAGCACCAGGATGGGCACGATGGCGGCCTCGGGGAGAAAATACTTCACCATCGGCGCCAGCACCTCGATGGAGTGTTCTTGCCGGTGGGCCTGGGGATCGGCCAGGAGCAGGTCGCCCGCCTCTGTCAGGATGGCCTCCCCGCAGGCGCTGTCCACCGCCAGGTTGCCCAGGGGGGTTTCCCACTGGCCCCCGGGGTGGAGGACATGGCTGATGGCATTCATATAGTGCGGGGTTCCGAAGATCACTACCGTTTCCGGTCGCGGGAGGCTTTGTCCGGCGTGGTCTCTGCGGGAGAAGCAGTCAAGGGTGCAAGCTGCCACCCGGCCGGAATACATCCACCCGGCGTGGGGCAGTGCCGCGCCGTGCAGGGGCCGAGGCAGGTCCTTAGGCGGGTGGTAACCAGCCAGGAACGCTGTCATCTGGGCCTGGCAGTCGCCGGGATAGAATCCCCGCGCCGCCGCCTGACGCACCGGGCCGGAACCGGTCGCTTTTCCAGGTCGGGCCATCCTATGAACAAATTACGATTTTTCGGCCAGGGGAACATGGCCTTTTATGAAGGGGCGAAGGAACAGGCCGGTATGTGTCTGATCAGCTCTGGTTTGACCGGGCCTCCAGGGCATTCAGCTGTTCCAGGGCCGCGGCAAACTGCTCCCGGGCCTTCTGAAGGTAGGTGTGGCACTCGTTGATGTAGCCGTCGGCGGAGGCGGACCAGACCCGGTTGAGGTAGCGCTCCCCGGATGCAAAGATGCTCATCACGTCGGCGTAGGATTGGAGCCCGTAAAGGTGGCTGATCGCCTCGCGTGCCTCGACGAAGGTGGCAAGGTCTTCCGGAAACAGATCGTCTATCCGGTGGCGCAGGTCGTAGGGATTGAAAGACTCCTTTTCCCGGTCCAGGCCAGTGATACTTTCTACCACCCGTAACAGGCTCTGGTGGATATTCTGGATATTGGCGGCCAGCGTGTCTTCCTCGCGAGCGGCTCGGCGGGTGATAAGCCGGACCAGGGCCACGCCGGCAGCTCCGATAGCAAGAGCCGCCAGGAGGCCCCCCCAGCCCACCTCCTCCGTTTCCAGCACCGCCACGAACGCACCGCCCAGGAATCCACCCGTAATTAATAGGTAACCCAGTAATTTTCCCCAAGGGATCCGTTTGGACATTATTCCGTCTCCTTACGCCGAGCCCAGCGCGCCAGCGATAACATAATAAAGGGCAAATCCCACGCCGATGAGCGCCTCACCTACAATCAGCCCCGCAGCCACGGGAACACCCACCCCTTCGGACCACTGCCGACCCAGCTTCCAGTCCGCCAGCAGGCGCAGGAGCGTGCCGATGGTGTAGGTCAGCACGATGTTAAAGGGCAGGTAAAAGCCCAGCCCCACCAGGATACCCAGGCCGCCGATGCCGCTGGCGCTGAGGATGGCGCCTAGCCCGGCCCCGGCAACGTATTTTTGCACGGGGACGTCACCCCCCAGAATGCCGCTGATCATGCTGGCCAGGGCCTGGGCCTGGGGTGCGGGCAGCCGGTCACTGCCCAGCTCGTAGGCCTCATGCAGAACAAAGATCAGCGCCATGACCAGGATGGGACCAAGCCAGGTGCCTAGGAACTGGCCCAGCTGCTGCCGCCGGGGTATGGCCCCCACCAGGTAGCCCGTTTTCAGGTCCAGCATCAGGTCGGTGGCCTGGGCCATGGCCACGCAGGCGGCCGCACCCACCATGACCGACGAGATAATGGCCGCCTTGTCCCCCAGGCCGCTGCTGATAATGATCAGGATGGTGACGGCGATCAGCGTCATCCCGCTAAGGGGCGACCAGTTTGTCCGCCCGATGCACTCCGACAGCACCACCCCGGCCACCCAGATCCACGCCGTCCCCAGCAAGCCCATCAGCAGGCCGCGCCCCAGCCCCATCTCCTGCACGGAGAAATAGGCGATGATCAGCAGGACCACCATGGCCAAGGCTACGCCTATATAGAGTAGGCGAATGGGCATCTCGTCCTGTGAGAGGGAGGTCTTAGTCTTGGCGGCCATCTGCATGCTTCTCACGGCACTTACCACCAGCGGCAGCGCCAGGGCGATACCGGTCAGGGCCCCGCCGATAAGCATCCCGATGCCCACCGGCCGGAACAGCTGCAGCCGGAGATAATTCGGCATACTCTGTCCCATCTCGGTCAGTGCCTGGGCATCCGGGAGCAATCCCCGGGCCGCCAGCAGGGGGGCCAGAATCCAGTAACAGACGTAACCGCCGACGATGAAGAACACACCCCCCTTTCCGGCCAGGAAGCCTACGCCAATGGTGAGGAGAGAGATGTACCAGACGCCGTTCATGTACTCCGGCATTCCGATCAAGCCCCCGAGGCGCAAGTTCTCGACTCCGGTAGACTGGCTGACGAAGTGTACAATAGCGCTTAGCGCCGCCCCGCCCAGCAGTAGCATGGCTTTGCGGATGCCCTCTCCCGGTGACTTGAGGATGGCCGCCACGGCGATTCCACCGGGAAAGGCCAGGCGCTCGAAGTCGATCATCTGCTTGCGCAACGGGATGATGAAGGCGATGCCCAGGACGCCCCCGGCAATGCAGCCAAAGACCATCAGGACGGGGTTGAATTCGGTCTGACCCAGGATGAACAGGGCGGGGACCGAGAACATCATCCCCGCCGAGGCCCCGTTCACCGCACTGGCGATGGTCTGGTTGATGTTGTTCTCGATGATGCTGGTGCGCCGCATGATGCCCCGCAGCACCCCGAAGCCCAGGATGGCCGCCAGCTCGGAGCCCTCGATGGAGAAGCCCAGGATCAGGCTGGCGTACCCGATGCTCAGGGTGATGATGGCCCCCAGAAAGTAGCCCACCAGGATGGCCTGCCAGGTGAGTTCGGGGTAGGGCTCAGTTCGGATGGGCCGTTCGGGGCTGATCTCGGCGGTTGTCAAGGATGCACCTCCTGATCAATCAGGGATAATAGTCGGTATGTGAATAAATGCGCACTGGCCGATCTGTGCCTTGCAATAGATAAACTTAACAGCTGCGGGCGGGGGGAGCGGAAGGGTTTTGTGGCGAATATCAGGACGCTGCTGAGGTGGGGGCGGGTGACTGATGACTGGTGATTGGTAACTGGTGATTGGGGCTGGATAGGTACCGCACCCCTGAGGTTTATTACTTCCTCTTCTTCTATCCTGTCAATCCTGTTATCCTGTCAAGAAAATAGACGGGATTAACATGATTAACAGGATAAGCAATCAATCCCGTCCATCCTGTTTGTCCTGTCCAATTCCTACTTGGCGGACTGGTTGCTGACCACTGACGGCTGAGCGTTCGGCTGAGCTCGCGCCGAAGCCTCACGTCCAAGCCTCAGTCGAGCGTGCGGGCTGCGCCCTGAAAAGCTGAAGCCCCGGCAAAGTGAAGATAAGCAACAACCGGAGTGGTTTTACTGTCCTTGCTGTGATTGACCGTTGAAAGTACCAGGAATACTTATTGTGTAATATCTTTAATATGCGTACATTTATTACAGTATTTGCCCAAGAAAGGAGGCGCCGGAGATGGCAACTATTTCAACTGTGGATATCAGAAAACACCTGGCCGACGTGGTGAACGCCGCCAGGTATAATAAGGAACGGGTGGTCCTGACGCGCCACAACAAGCCCGTGGTAGCCATCGTGCCGATTGAAGATTACGAGCTGCTTGAAGCGCTTGAGGACCGCCTTGACCTGGAAGATGCCCTGGCCGTGCTAAAAGATCCGGAGCGCGAGTTCCTGGATTGGGACAATGTAAAAACGCAGCTGTAGTCAGCCTTGGCATCTGTCTACCGTATCTGGATCGAAAAACGGGCGCTTAAGGCGCTCAGCTCCCTTCCGAAAAGGACCCGCGCGAAGGTTTGGGAAGCCATCGACAGCCTGGCGGAAACTCCCAGACCCCAGGGCGTGAAGAAACTGGCGGATGAGCACCAGCTCTACCGTATCCGGGTGGGCAGTTTCCGGGTTGTCTATCAGGTCCTGGATCAGGACTTACTGGTTCTGGTAGTCAAGATCGGCCATCGATAAGGAGATCTATCGCTAGGTCTTTCCGATTAAAGCGTCCTATTGCCAGCTCCAATTTCCGAGAGGACCTAAACCACGGCCGTAAGCTCGACGAAGTCCGGCACCCCACCTGGGTTGTCATTTCCCCAAAGGCTACGTATATTTCCCATGGTAGCCTTCCATACGAAGACTCCATATCGCTTTTTCAAAAGGCAAACACACGGTGCCACCTGAGGCACTGGTCATTGTCTCGCTTTATTGTAGCATGCCCGCATTTGTGATATTCTCGACTTTATGACGAGTGCTCCGCGGCGCAAAGATGCTGCTGCTGCGGTAGGCCTGTCCTGAGCCTGCCGAAGGGCGGGCGACTGGTGACTTGTCCGGCGTAGCGCAACGTAGACGGATTGGTAACTGGTGAGGAAGATTCTCACCGCAGAGCGCGCAGAGGCCGCTGAGGCCTATGAATAAGTAATGTCATAAATGATATTATTTATCTCTGTGAACTCAGCGCTCTCTGCGGTGAATATCCTGTCAATCCTGTTATCCTGTCTGGTCATTTTAGACGGGATTAACATGATTAACAGGATAAACTCTATTCAGTCAATCCTGTTATCCTGTCCAATTCTTCCTCGCCGGGCTGATTGCTGACCACTGACGGCTGAGCCTCATCGAAGTCCTACCGAAGGGGGCCCCATCTAAACCATAATAAGATACAGCACCAGCGTCATGACCAGGCCGGTACATCCCTGCAGTAACGTAACCATAGTAAAAGAACGGTACGCATCGTTCAACTTCAAACCGCTGAACTGAGTCACGACCCAGAAATATGAGTCGTTCACGTGCGATACGGCCATCGATCCGGAACCGATGGCCATCACCACCAGCGCCAGGGCCACCGGTGTGGTGATGTTCAGTGCCGGCAGCAGCGGCGCCAGCAGCGATGAGGTAATGACCAGGGCCGCGGTGGATGAACCCTGTGAGCTTTTCAAGGCTGCGGCGATCAGGAACGCAATCACGATGAACAGGCTGCCGGAAACCGCGCTGTTGTTCACAATACCTGTTATCAACTCTGTCAGGGGTGTCGCTTTCAGGACGCTGCCAAACGCGCCCCCCGCACCCGTGATCAGCAGAATAGGTCCCCCCTGGACAATTCCCTTGCCGAGCCAGCCACTGAGATGTTCCTCGTCAAATTTAGGCATGAGGGAAAAACTCGCGAACACACCCAGCAAAAGGGCAACTAATGGATTGCCAATGAACAGCACTGCCGCGGCAATGTCCCCGGTCGCTTCGAGGAACTTCACTACCGAAGCGGCCGCGATCAGGATTACCGGCAGCAATATCGGCAGGAATGACTTAAAAGCCGAGGGCAGTTTTCCGACATCCTCCAGAACGCCGCTCAGGTCGGCAGGATCATCCTCGCCTTCAATTGTAATGGACTGGCCTATGTGCAGAGCCCACCGGTAACCGATCAGGATAACGGGGATTGCGGTGATAAGGCCGATCCAGATCACCGTTCCCAGATATTCCGACGCGCCGATATTCCCGGCGGCCGCTATGGGCCCGGGCGTTGGGGGAACCAGCGTATGCGTGGCATACAGCCCCGACGACAGGGCGATGGTCATCGCGGCCAGCGGTACACCGGATCTCTTCGCTACCGCCTTATTGAGCTTCGATAGGATAACAAAGCCGGAATCACAAAAGACGGGAATACTGACGATGGCGCCGATAAGCGACATGGCAAGTGTCGGTCTTTTCTTGCCGAATGCGCGCAGGACCACATCCGCCATTTTAATCGCCCCGCCGGATTTCTCTAGAATAGTGCCGATGATAGTGCCGAAAATAATCACCAGGCCGATATAGCCCATCAAGCCCCCAAAGCCGCTGTTGATCGTAGTAATAATCTGCTGGAGCGGCATGCCGACAATAAGACCAACCCCGAAGGTGGCGATCAACAGGGATAGAAATGGATGTAGTTTCAGGAAGGAAATTGACAGGATGATAAAAAGGATCGCCCCGAGCAGGATGAGAATAAGTATCGGACCTTCAAGCATGAATATCAATTCTCCATTATTTCAGGTAATTCATACCCGAAGTTGCACTAAGGGCGCTCTGATTTTTCATTCGTGAAGAACACATAGCATAATCATCCCCCCAAGCGTCCTTCGACAAGCTCAGGACGACGTCGCACTGAGCTCGTCGAAGTGCGATCTGGTGGCAATTTTTAACAGTAACAGTACAAGCGAATAAAACCCCGGCCTAACCCAGAATAAATGGAATCTGAAACACGCAGAAATAGCCGAACACCAAAAAGGCAACTATCAATCCCAGGGCAAATATCCAATGCGGTCTGAGAATCTCTCGCGCTTCTTCGGAAAGCATTTTTGGCATTACGATATAAAGACCGATAGCGATCCACAGAGCCTGAAACGGTGTTAACAGCAGCCCATCAAGTATCGCGCCCATTTTTACCAGAAAAACCGGCCTGAGACCCAGGTTGTAGGCGATAATCATATTCGTACAGCAGAAAAAGATCAGGAACATCCTGAACTGTGTTTTCCAGGGAAATGCTTTCTGGAATCCGGGAATACAGATCCTGAACGAATCGGCCAGCAGGCGGGGCCATCCAGCCAGTTGGCCGATCTGGGTGCCTATCAGTGCCGCCGTACCGGACAACATGAACAGAAAGCCACCCAGCGCACCCCACTGTGATGAAAAGATTGTTGAAAGCGTCGTGGCTACTTCCGGCCCTTCGGGAGCTACCTGATTGGGCCTTAATATACCAGCGCCCGCGATCAGGAAGCTCACGGTGACCACGATGCCGATTACCATGGCTATCGTGGCGTCGGTATAGACCACGCGGCACCAGCCCTTGATCCTTTCCGCGGCGGAACGGGTGAGATTGCGCAGCATCTCAAGGTCAGCGGGTATGCCGCAGCTCCTACCCGCGGCTGCTCCGTAGCCCGCACCCAGCACCCAATAGGTATACCACACCTGGCTGGCGAAACCGCCGGCAGCCCAACCGAGCAGGGGCAGTATTTCCCGCCAGGGATTTTCGGTAACGCCATACGAGGCGGTGGCCCATTCGGGAACGGCGGGAACGTGACCAAGAAGACCCTGCAGGAAGACTGAAAGACTGGGGAACACATTAGCGGCGACATATAACACGCCCAGAACAATTATGAGCACAAACAGGCTCATCACAATTTTCAGGATATTAAACAAGCCTGACCAGACGATACCAAGGCAGAATATTGTCACTAACAAGACCGCCAATTTAGGGTGTATCAGGACCAGATTGCTTACAAAGACACCCGCCGCGGACGCTAACGAGCCGATGGAAATGGTTGCGCTGACGAATTGGACAATCAGCACTGTCCAAACGACCCAGTGGCGCGGCCCGGGGATACGGTCGAACATATCGATCATGCCCTCGCCTGTGCAAACCGTGTAACGGGCGCCGCTCATACCTATCCAGTACTTCAGGAAGATGCCTAAGACAATAGCCCATATCACCGCCGTACCCAGAATGGCCCCGGTTCGCGTGGCCAGTATCACCTCACCCGAGCCTATGAATTCGGCGCACCATATAAAAGCCGGCCCGACCAGTGCGAAAACGGCCAGGCCCGTGGGAGGTCTTTTGATCGCTGCGTTGGCCCTTGCGGCTGCCTGCTCTTTCATGGATTCAAACCGTCCTCCGGTATATTTCTCTGTAAAAGCACCGACCTATTGGCAATCAGCCATTTTTTTATGTCCCTACAACATTACAGAATGGATGCGCACTGGCCGATGGATGCGCTGCAATAAATACAAACTTAACAGCTGGGGGCGGGGGGAATGGAAGGGTTTTGCGGGGGAGCATCAAGATGCTGTTATTAAAGTAAGCGTCAGAGTAGTCCCGCAGGATGCGGGGCTATTATTGAAATAGCGTAGGGAAAGTCCCGCCAAAGGCGGGGCTGCTGCTGAAGTGAAACAGCAACTCTCACCGCCGAGTCTTGCCCTGAGCTTGCCGAAGGGACGCTGAGGCCGCTGAGATCTATTACTTCCTCTTTTTCTATCCTGTCAATCCTGTTATCCTGTCCAGTTCTTTTTTGGCGTTCCCTTCGGCCCGCCTGGCGGCGGCTCAACCTTCGTCGTGAGCGTAGTCGAACGGGCGGGCTTGGCGATTTTTCCCCTCATACCTGCCACTGCTAATGGATTCTGGGAGCCTTACTGAAATTTCACAGCTAAGCCAAATATAAGGTAATACCCCATGAAAGTTGCACTAATTGGAACTTGGAAAGGGTTGTTTG
>CAZULW010000046.1:0-17465 GCA_964621455.1 uncultured bacterium | reverse complement strand
AGCCCTCTGGAACGAGTTCAAGGCCGAGCAGGGCTTCGAGGCCCTGGAGCGCGAGATGGAGAAGCTGCGGTAGTTCCTGGGGGCCTGCCCCTCTGGGCGTAGCCCAACGGGCGAGCCTGAGTTTATCGAAGGGCTAGGGACTTGGGACTAGGGGCTTGCCAGGAGCGAAGCCGAAGGACTTGTCCTGAGCTCTGACGAAGGGTCACTGCCCCTATGTCGCACTTCGACCCTTCGCCTTCTCTCAGGGCAGGCTCCGCTCAGTGCGACATCGAGAAGTGTCATGCTGAGATTGTCGAAGCATGGGATTGTAGAAGCATGAGCCCTGCCGATCAGGTATACAGCAGCCGGCCCTTGGGTTCAGGTATCGGTCGCCCCAGTTCCCTGGCCGTTTCAATCCATTCTCGAATGATGACCTCCACGTTCGCCAGTGCTCTTTGGTAGGTAGTCCCGTCAGCCACGCACTCCGGCAGTTCGGGTACCTCCGCGACGAAGGCCTGGTCGTCGTCACTCCAATAAATAATGATTTCGTATTTACTCATGGCCAATGTCTCTCAGAGCAGTAATAAAACCGCTGAGGCGGTTACTAATGCGCCGTAATGTAATATTAGCCCACGACTTTCCCCTCCCGAAAGGATCGCTCCGGGAAAGTGATGCCTGCCCCGGAGGGGTCCCTCTGGGGCGGCAAAGTCGTGGGCTTATCCGGACTTCAATATTTTGATAAACCGTTTTAACGGTCTTATAATTGTCGCATCAGGCTATTTTGGAATTGGGTGAACAGCTAGAAGCCGGAGGCCTAGAACCTGGCACTCGAAACTCGAAACTCGAAACTCGTAACTTGAAACTTGTGACAGGGATCATGCGCGCACTTGCCTCGTTAAATAGATGCGTGTACTTTTATATACGCAATCAGGCATCAAAGCTTTCTTAACGTGCCGCCGGGTGGTTTACAAATGCTGACCTCAACAACGCCATGACACCCAGATTCGCGCTATTCAGCCTTACCCACTTCGCGGCTATCTTCATTGTCGTGGCCCTCATCACAATGACGATCCTGAGACTGCGCAAACGGGCGCCCAGCCTTAACGAGGAACGGTTCAACCGCTGGCTGGCTATGCTGGTGGTTTCCAACGACGTATTCTGGAAGGTCATGGCCATCAGGGGTGGATATTTCACATTGGATGACGATCTGCCCTTCCATCTGTGCGATATCAGTCCCTACCTGATTGCCGCCTACCTCTGGAAGCCGCGCCAGCCGCTGTTCGACATCCTGTAGTACTGGGCCCTGGCCGGGGCCACCCTGGCCCTGCTCCTTCCCGATCTAACGGCCGGCTACCCATCCAGTGAGTTCTCAGGGTTTTTCATTACCCACGGGCTGCCCCTCTTCGCTATCCTCCACCTGGTTTTGATCCAGGGCGTCAGGCCTTCGCAGAAAAGCGTGATGACCGCTTTCATCGCCCTGAACCTCTATGCCCTCTTTATCGCCGCACCCATCGATTTACTGGTGGATGGGAACTACGTCTATCTCCGCCGCGTTCCGCCCGTGGATTTTAGCCCGATCAGTTTACTGCCCCCGTGGCCCTGGTACATCCCGGTCATCGATCTGTTCGCCCTGGTGCTGTTTCGCGCCATGTATCAACCCTTCCACCTGCTGGCCGGTAAAGAGGAGACTACCGGGCTATTGTCTCATAACAGCACCCCTCACCGTTGAAAATATCCTCCGTCCGTAACCCGGCCCTTATCGAGAGCAGTAAAAGATGGGGATCTGGGGATTTGGGGCTGGGGAATATGGAAGAAGAGTGAGGAGCGGAAAGGGAGGGACCGCCGAGAGCGTGGAGAACGCGGGGAAAGGCGAAGAGAGAACCGCCAACCCCGTCCCTATGGGCGCAGCCCAAGCCTCGACGTGCCGCACCCCCCGTGGACGGAACGGCCAGGATCAACGGCGATGCCGGGCGAGCCTGAGCCTTTTCCTGAGCGGAGCCGAAGGGCCGGTGACTGGGGACTGGAATTCAGGTTCTTGTAGGGGCGTATCGCTATACGCCCCTACGTGTTCTTGCCGTCTTTCATTCTCGGCGCTCTCAGCGTGCTCCGCAGTCCGTTCTTTAACATCTTGGCGTCCCTTCGATCCGTCGGCTGACGGACTCATGGCAAGTCCCGAGTCCCAAGCCCTACGCCCGCCGAAGGCTCGATTACAACGGACCAAGGACAACGGACAACTGACCACACCTGCCAGGCTCGCCGTAGGCGTTGCTTCCAGCTACGCCGAGTCCTGCCAGCTGCCTCTGACCCAAATCCCCAGCAACAAAAGATAAACAACTAAAAACTAGGAACCAGAAACTAGGAACTGGTAACTAATTTTCGCGCACCTGGCGAACGACAAACCGTCTGCTACTGGCTTATATTCCGTCGTTATGATGATGCCGCCGCTAGGCTCGCCGTAGGCGGCTACGCCGAGGTTATCGCCCCGCTACCCCTCCAGCCGCTGGTTTTGGAGCGGATTATTTTTCTACAGGGAGTTTCGTGCCTCTCGTCGGGGGGTGCCCTTAAAATGCGGAATTTTGACGGGATTTTGTTGAATTTCTCGCTGGTCCCTGCTTCCCCGTCTGCTCCAGGCGGTCTCTCCCTAACAGTCCCAAGCCATCCGCTGACTGCCGAGGGCTTACGTGCGCTTATTCAGGATAGTGTCGATCAGGCCGTAGGTCTTGGCGTCCTCGGGGGACATGAACTTGTTGCGGTCGGTATCCTTTTCAACGCGCTTGATTGACTGCCCGGTGAGTTTGGCCAGAATCCGGTTCAAGTCCTTCTTGAGCTTCAGTATCTCAGTGGCGTGAATCTCGATGTCGGAAGCCTGACCTTCCACACCGCCCCCCGGTTGGTGGATCATAATGCGGGCGTTGGGCAGCGCCGACCGCTTGCCCGGGGTGCCAGCCGCCAGCAAAACAGCCGCCAGACTGGCCGCTTGACCCATGCAGATAGTGGCCACATTGGGCTTGATGAAGTTCATGGTATCCAGGATGGCCATCCCCGAGGTGACGATGCCGCCGGCGCTGTTGATGTACAGGAAGATATCTTGCTCCGCATCTTCGGCCTCCAGGAACAGGAGCTGGGCAATGATAAGGCTGGCAACGTTGTCGTCGATGGGGGTGCCCAGGAAGATGATACGCTCCTTGAGGAGCCGGGAATAGATGTCGAAGGCCCGCTCCCCCCGCGAGCTCTGCTCTACGACAATGGGGACGAGCATGTTATTCTTCTCAAACATGGCAAGCTAGCTCGCTTTCCGTAGTTCACTTGAAGGTTTATGGATCACCTTGATCTTGGCATAGCTTTTCAGCCGCTCGAACAGGGCGTCTGAGATCATATCCTGTCTCAAATTCCGCCGATTTTCCGGATGGCGGTAATGGTTGCGGAGCTGGTTGGCCTGGGTTTCATCCGCGGCGATTAACGCCTGGACGCGCTCCTCCACCGCCGCGTCATCCACCGTAATACCCTCTGCTTCGATCAGCTGCTTACGCAGAAGGTACCACTTAAGGTTCCAGATGATTGAAGCCTGGTGTTCCTCCCGGACCGCATCCCGGTCGATCTCCTCCCTGGTATAACCCTCCCGTTCGAGGTCGGCCACGAGGGTGTCCACGTAGTTCTCGAACAGGGAGGTGGGCACTTCCAACTGAGCGTTCCGCACGAAGTGGTCGGCGATTTCGTGGGTCAGGCGCTTGTGGTTTTCGCGTTCAAAGGCCTCCTGGATCTTCTGCCGCAGGTTCGCCCGCAGCTGGTCAAGATTGTCCGCATTCGGATCTACCTGGCGGGCAAAAGCGTCGTCAGCATCTGGCAGGATTTTTTCGGTTACCTCGCGTACTGTAAGCTCATAATGGGTAGGGACTCCCGAATCCCCCATCAGCACGACCCGCCGGGTATCGCCCACCAGGGCGCCCCGCAGTTTTTCCAGGTTCTCCGGCCCAAGGGGGCCTTCGGGATGCAGGTGGATGTAGCGGTTCTCCATTTTCCGGCCGACCAGGGGCATGCCGCTTTCATCAACTTCCTGGAGATCCGCCAGGAGGTAATGGTTCTCTTCGAGGCCGCCCTCCACCGTACGCAGCTCCGCATGCTGCTGGCGCAGATCGTCAATAGCCCGCTCCACATCCTGCTCGTCATAGTCGTAAATGATCTGCTCAAGTTTCATGCCTTTCTCGTAAGCTGGCAGGATCACCTCCGGTTCCACCTCAAAGGTGGCCTCGAAACGGAAAGCCTCCCCTTCGCGGAAGTGGACGCCGCGGATGATGGCCTGGCTGATGGGCTCCAGACCGGCGTCTTCCAGGGCTGACTGGTAGTACTCCTGGACGACGCTTTCGGCGAATTCGGCCTCAGCCGCCGCGCCAAACTGCCGGCGTACCAGCTTTGGGGGCACCCTTCCCTTCCTGAATCCCGGCAGCCTGACCTTCTTGCTGAACTTCTGGAAGAAGATCGCATATTTGTCCTGGAGCTCTTCCCAGGGCACTTCCACCTGCAAGCGGTGGGTAAAATTGTTGACGACGGTCAGTTCGTTTCGCACGGTATTAACAACAATTAGAATATATTAAGCAATTATTTGGGCAACAATTTACACCGCTACCGCTCCGGATTCAGCCTGATTTCCCCAAGGCATCAATGGGAACCGTTGCCGGGAGATTCCCCGAAAGCAGACCTCCGGGAGATGCAGGCCTCAGCTAGCCGGCACTCACTACAGGCATCTCCGCCAGGTGTCGGGCCGGATCCTGCTGGGTACGGCCGCTCTTGTCGGTGGCTTCGATGGCGCGCTTGAGGGTCTCCAGGTGGTCGAGCATGCTGCGGCGGACGATCTCCTTGAAAGGCGCTTCCACGTACCAGGGCCCCCGGCTCCCAACGATAGTGGACCGCAGAACGGCCGCCAGGGGACGCCCGTCAACCGGGTGCACACTCAGCCGCTGCTGGCGGACAAACCGGCGATGAGGGTGCCGCGGACTCCATTGAGCCATAGCCAGGCTGTGGGGCGGTTCCCACCGGGTGATTCTACCTTCCTGCCGCAGGGTGATGCCCGGTAGGTTCAGCTCCAGGGCATACCGGCTGCCCAATCCGGGCTTGGGGTCGCCGATCCACTGGAAACTACGCCGCAGCCGATGACACGTCAGGCTCACCGGCAGGTTGGTCAGGAACGCCCAGACGACATTCGGGCTTTCCTCGATGAGAATAGCATGCTCCAGCCTGAACATCCCTACTGCTTTCAGATATAGTCTATCCGCTAAAGCATCCAGTGGATGCCAACCGCTGTGGCCGACATATTGAACCAGAATGGCAATGTCCAGTGGGCGGTTTGGGAGTATTGGCCGTGACGCCTACCCTGCATAGACTTGTTTTCTCCTGGAAGGCCCATCTGGCCGACTAAGTGATATACATTGCAGTACTGTGGTAGGGGTGACAATTCCCGCTGACTGGTGCTATAAGAGCTGAAGGGCGGTGATTCGCTATGCTAGGCTTTGCTGGCCACCATAAGCAGCCAGTTGCGGGGGGAGGAGCTGAGCTGCAGATCCGCAAAGGCCTCGTTGACCGCTTCTTTGAGGACCTCAGCGCCGATATTAAGGGGTATGCCCGGAAGCACTCCCTTGATCCACAGCTCATACCCGCTGATGTCCTCAAAGCTCTGCAGGGACATGTCCACTTTGAGCATCTCCTTGGATTTCACTACGAAGCCGTGATCCTGCACCAGCTGATCATACTCCGCCTCCGATAAGCGATGGCGGGCTTCCACCTTCTCCCTGGTGGGACTCAGACCATACCGGTTTTTCAGGAGACGCAGGGCCCTGAGCATCCAGCGCTTGTAAAACTGCTGGGACTCGGGCGGTTCGGCCCCTTCAAAAAAGGTGGTATTGAATGAAAAAACGCCGCCCTGCCGGAGAGACCCGTAAACTTCTTCCACCACCCTGGCTTTCTCCTTCACCAGGTGGATGGCATTGCAGAAGAAAACGGCATCCAGAGGCTTGCGCACAACTTCCGAAAACTGTTCCGCCTTCGACTGTACGAAGCGCACCACCGCGCCCCTCACGTCCTTCAGGTTGCGACGAGCGATTTCCAGGGCGGAGGCGGAAGGTTCCACGGCAATCACCTCAGCCCCCCTCGGGCCGGCCACCTTCTCCACCAGCAGCCGGGTGACCGCACCCGTGCCCGCACCCAGATCCATTACCCGCTGGCCCGGCTTGATATCGGCCAGGATTACCAGCCGCTTGATAACGTCCTTGTAAAAAGGATGCTGTGAAAACGCCTCGAAACTAAAGGTCCTGTCCGCCATGGAGCCCTTCTTTTTATTGTTAACCACCCCTCACAGATCCGACGCGCCGGAACAGGTGGTCCTGGCGTCGTCATTACACCGTTCAGAGTGAAATGAGCTTGCAATTCAGGCCGAGATAGGTAACGCTCCCGATTGCCATGTCTTTCGCCCCTATCTATACCGCCTTTATGTTGAAGTTAGACAGAAGAAAAAAGGGGCGCAAGGTTCATAGGCCCTCGCCCCCATTTTCTTTTCAGTCCCCCACGTTTGAGTGAGGGCTTTGTGCGGCGTCCGGCGCCTAAAGCCGCCAATTGTAGGAGGCCTTGAAAAACAGACCCCGCCTGATTTCCGTTAGAGTGTCAGCAGGAGGATAATCGTTCTCTCTTTCGTTAAACGCCAGCTTCTCGTGTTGTAGCCCGTATTCCAGGTAAAGCATTATCCCACCGATAACAATAAAAGCGGTTTATCCCTTTACACCCACTGCCGGGACTTGTAACCTTTGGATATGAAGCCAAGGTCAGATGGGCAACTTGCCCCGATACATTGCCGATAAACTGAAGGTGTGGTTTAAGGCTATGGGAAAGGAAACGGCCTTACAAAAATCCCTGGAAACCCTGCGCCGGGAGATTGACGAGCTCGACCGGCAGCTGTTCCTGCTCATCGCCAGGCGGATGGCAGTTGTCAGGGAGATCGGCGACAGGAAGCGCTCCCAGGGACTGCCCGTCAGCGATCCTGTGCGCGAAGCCCTGCTTAAAGCTAAACTGAAGGAGTTCTCCGCCGGTGTGCTGGAGCCGTGGCACGTGGAGGAGTTGGCGTCGGTCATTCTGCGGATCTCACGGGACCTGCAATCCCAGAGGGAAGGAAAATGAACACCTATGCTGGCCCGGGGCATTCTCACCAATCCGGAATAAGTGATAGGGTGGAGATATATTCTATCCCACTGGCACCCGACACCAGGGCGATAGTTTTAGGCTGTCAATGGTACGGCCCCACGAGTAATTTATATAGTCTATCGGGCAATATCCGGCATGAAGACAAGCACCCAGCTACGACTATATCAGACCTTCCGCTACATAACAGCACCGCCGCGGGAAGTGGTTTTCTCTCCCCAGAACCCGCCCCAAAGGCTTCTCTTTCTGTTTCCCATTCAAAGAGAGTGGCTGGACAAAAGCATCTATGTCTTTCAGCGCCTGAAGGGACACCTCCTGGATAACCCTATCTACCTGGCCATCGCCACCACGTACCGAGATATTATCGCCGGCCCGATCCGTTCAACATTCTACTTTCCCATGATCCCCGACAAGCCGTCCAGGATTCAGATGGATGTGATACTGGCCCGTTTTCGCAACCGGTCCTTCGACGCCGTAATCAACCTGGAGCCGGAGTTGAACCTGCAGATGGCCCGGGTGATGAGCGTGATCAAGGCTCCCTGGCGGATCGGATTTGCCGGCCCTGATGCAGACTACCTGTACAACATTCAAATTCACACCGATCTCGATGGCGGCCTTGAGGGAGCGTATGAGCAAATGCTTATGTTGTGCAATATTGGTTTCCCCGGATAATCACCACGAAAACCAACGCTGGATAAAGGTTATACGGCAGGCAGATGATTTACGTTTTTGAAGACCATTACGCCCTGGACCTGGAACCGCTGGCCCTCACCTGGGCCACCTTCGAACTGCGCTGCGGGGCCCTCACCCACCTGGAGCGCATCCGCCGGGTAGCGGGCGCTGAGCCCATCACCCTGATTGTTCGTCCCGGTATGGCGGCGGTGGTGCAGGAACGCCACCCGGACCGTTCGGCTGAGCCCCGCCCTGAGCGGGACGAAGGGTGCTCACGGCGAAGCCTGCCCGTCAACCCGGAGCAGGTGGAGGCCGGCCTGTGGCTGAATGGCGCGGCCCTGTGGGACGAGACATCGCTAAAGACCCTGCGAACTGGACACTCCCACATGATGCAGGATGACCGTCTGGTAGGGGGATCATTCAACGCCGATGAAGGGGAGAAACTGCGCCGCCACGTTCTTGAAGGCGCAGCGATGTCGTTCAGTCCAACCGATCTGAAGAGCCCCCGGCTCCTGCGCTACCTGTGGGACCACTTCCTTGCCAACGCTGACCAGCTCGCCGCCGACTTTGACCGGTGGTGCCGTGATTGTGCAACCACCTCCTATCCCGAAGGCGTGGCGGTGGTGGGCGACGGCGGCATCTGTTTGGGCAAAGACGTGACCATCGATCCCTTTGTCGTCCTGGATACCCGCGAAGGTCCCATCCGCATTGATGAGGGGACTACGGTGGGCTCCCACTCGGTCATCACCGGCCCCTGTTATATCGGTCCTAAATGCCGGGTGCGGTCCTTCTCGTTCCTGGAGGAGGTATCCCTGGGGCCCGGGTGCCGGGTTATGGGACGGGTAGAGAGCACTATCATGCAGGGCTACAGCAACAAGCAGCACTACGGCTTTCTGGGGCACGCCTACCTGGGCTCGTGGGTCAACCTGGCGGCCGGCACTACCAACAGCGACCTGAAGAACAACTACGGCGAGGTGCGGGTAACCGTCAACGGCCGGGTCGTGAGCACTGGCAGCCGTTTCGTGGGCTGCTTTATCGGCGACCATGCCAAGACCGCCATCGGCACCCTGTTGAATACCGGCACCCGCGTGGGGGTAGCGGCCAATATCTTCGGGGAGGTCACCCCGCCCAGGGTGGCGCCCTCCTTCGCCTGGGGCGGCAATGGCAGCGAGCGCTGCGACCTGGAGAAGTGCCTTGAGACCATGGCGGTGGTGAAGGGCCGCCGGGAGCAGGAGCTGACCGAGGCGGAAAGGGAGCTGTTCAGGCGGCTGTACGAAGATGAGGGATAGGGCTGTCTGTCCGGTGTATTAATCTTGGTCCATCCTTCTATGAGTAGGTATTGATGCCCAATGAAACGTCTGCGTCTGTATCCGTAAGATGATCCTTAGCTGAAGCCAGCTGCCGTAAACCTGCCACTTTTAGCACAATCATACATTGTACACCTTAGAAAACATAGCCCTTTGAAATGTATATACAATAATGTATATTAGGAGGTGAGTTTTGAATGGGATGAAACAAAGAACCAGTCAAATCTCCGGAAACACGCTATTGACTTCAGGGATGCTGTCAGGGTATTTCAACACCCTATGTTAGTGCGGGTGGATGATAGAAAAGATTACGGCGAAAAACGCTGGATTGGGTTAGGGAACTTGGATAGTACAGTCGTAGTGATAACATATACTAAGCGGGGGAAGAATATCCGAATTATCTCGGTTAGAAAGGCAAACCAAAATGAAAGGGAAATCTACCGTGAGCGAATTGGTTCACACCGATTGGGTTCGGCTTCGAAAACAAGCTGAGGGCGAAATAGATTATTCAGATATCCCTGAAACCGACGTAAAATTTTGGGCTGACGCCGAGCTCGTCATCCCTGAAAGGAAAGTTCATCTGTCAATACGGCTTGATGAAGACATTGTGGAATGGTTCAAGCAATTTGGCCGGGGGTACCAGACACGGATCAATGCCGTTTTGCGGTCGTATATCCAGCACGTTATTAGAAAGACAAAGTATCATCCACCTAGTAGGTAGTACTCGTGTCCGGTTAACCCCTCGCTGGAGCGGACCCTTCGGTGCGCTGGCTCCACAGGAGTCCCTTTCCCGAAGGGATCCCTGCGGGATGGGACTGGCGGAGTCAGGGCAAGCGCTTCGGCGTAGTTTATCCTGAAGCCGTCGGCTGACGGATAAAGGGCTCAGGGCAGGCTGCGGCTGGGCGTGTGGGGGGAAAGGCCACCCTGGAGCAGCTCGGCCTTCATCACCGTCACTGCCTGGCCACCCAGGAGGACCCGGTCAGCTCTTACCTCCACTTTTACGACCCCACCCCTGACAGAAGCCTGATAGGCTGTCATCTCGTTTTTTCCCAGACGCTCGCTCCAGTACGGCCCCAGGCAGCAGTGAGCCGAGCCGGTGACGGGGTCCTCGTCAATCCCGAGGGCGGGGAAGAAGGCGCGGGAGATAAAATCGTATTCCGGCTGGTCCGAAGGGGCCGTGACGATGACTCCCCGGGTATCCACGGAGCGCAACCGGGCGAAGTCCGGGTGCAGTTCCCTTACATCGCTTGCCGTATCCACGACAGCCAACAGATCGAGCCGGTTCTGCCCTACGTAAGTGGGCTTAATGCCCAGCGCTTCTGCCAGGCCTTTTGGCGGCGTCATTGCCCGAGGTGGGAGGGCGGGGAAGTCCATATATATCCACCCGCCGTCTTTCCTGGCTATTAGCGGCCCACTGGCAGTGTGGAAGTGGGCTTCCTGATCCAGCGCCAGCTGGCCCGTCTCCCACAGGATATGGGCGCTGGCCAGGGTGGCGTGGCCGCACAGGTCCACCTCAACGGCAGGAGTGAACCATCGCAAATGGTAGCCGCCCACATCGGGGTTGAGAAAAGCCGTCTCCGACAGGTTCATCTCCCGGGCGACCTGCTGCATCCAGTGGTCATCACCGTGAACCGGCAGAATGCATACTCCAGCGGGATTGCCCGAGAAGGGTTTGTTGGTGAAGGCGTCGACCTGGTAGATAGTTGTGCCCATCGGAAATGACCTACCCTACGTCTCTTTTGCCACGAATTAACACGAATTTTCACGGATTGTTATCATTCTGCCACGAATTAACACAAATTTTCACGAATTGATTTCATAGCCTGAATTATTCATGAGCAATAAAAAGAAGAGTCTCCATTGTCTCCATAATTTATTAAATTTGTGGTAGTTAAAAAACAAATAATAAAAGGAGACTCAATGAAAACTCTTCGTAAAAGTTTAATCCACCCAAATGACAGAATCCTAATAGATTTTCAAGCTGACAACAGTTATCAGGAGAGTTTTCCCTTTCCCGCAGGTTCGGTGTCTGGAAAGAAGGTTCAGGTAGATTTCAGGGGTGGCTCAATAAGTAGTAATGCCGGTCTTTTATTATTGCGCGAAACGGAGCGGCAGATGGGCATTATTGCGTCCGTGGTAGACTGTATTTCCGACAACCGGCGTCAATATTCGGTTGAGCATTCCATTAAAGAGCTGGTAACGCAGAGAGTCTTTCAGATTGCCTGCGGTGATGAGGACGCGGAAGATTGTAATGCACTGCGTGTAGACCCGGTATTGAAGATGGCTGTCGGTCGGTTGCCGGAAGGAGGAGCGGATTTAGCCAGTCAGCCTACCATGAGCCGGTTAGAAAACACGGTCAGTCGTGCCACTCTGTTGCGGATTGGCTATGCTTTGGTGGACGGTTTTATTGCTTCTTATTCAGAGGAACCGAGGGTCATCGTGATTGATTTTGACGATACGGATAACACCGTATATGGATGCCAGCAGGAGAGTTTGTTCAGTGGCTACCACGGAGATTATTGTTACATGCCCCTGCACGTGTATGAAGGCTTGAGCGGTAAATTAATTACCACCGTCTTGAGGCCCGGAAAGCGTCCCGATGGTAAGGAGACCCTATCTTATCTCAAACGCATCGTCACCAGGATCCGCCAGAGCTGGAAGGAAGCCATCATTCTTTTTCGCGGTGACAGTCACTACTCTTCCCCGGAGGTATTCGACTGGATTCGGGATCAGGACAAGGTTTACTCGGTTATTGGACTTTCTGCCAATGAGGTATTGAAGAAGGCCATTGAACCGATTGTTCGTGAACTTAGGCAGCGCTATGCCCGGTATAAACGTCCGGTGAAACGCTATCATTCGTTTTCCTATCAGGCCGGGAGTTGGTCAGAGACCAGAAGGGTTGTAGCAAAGGTGGAGCTGTGCGAAAAAGGGCTCAATATTCGTTTTATCAGTACGGAAATAATGCCGGCTCAAGCCAGCGTATTATATAATAGGATTTATTGTGCCCGTGGGAATGTAGAGGGCTACATCAAGGATCATAAAACCTATCTTCACAGTGACCGTTCTTCCTGCCATCGCTTTGAAGCGAACCAATTCCGATTGTTTCTTCATTCGCTGGCGTATGTTCTGCTACACGCGTTCAAAACCCAGGTTCTGAAAGGAACTGAATTTGCCTCCGCCACAATGGAAACGCTGCGTCTTAAACTGTTGAAGGTTGGCGCCCGGGTGATTGAGTTAAAAACCAAAATTAAGCTTCACCTGTCGACAGCCTATCCCTACCAGCAGGTATTCAGAAGAAGCCTGGCAATATTTTCGTACCTGCGAAAAATGGAACGGGTTCTGGTGCCCATATGACCTTAACGGTCAGACCACAATTGTTTTCCCTTAATCCCGTCAGGCAATCCATTGTCAGGGGAAAGGTGTGTCCCGGCGATGACTGTTGGCCGCATATCGGGGATATGATCATCATTAGTGAGACCGACCCTGTCGCTAGTTATACCCCACCCTCCCTGTCAATCCCTATACAAGCATAAATAACTGCTATAATGACCGTAATTGGACTTACTTTTAATCAAAATTGAAAGCTGATGAATAATTCAGGATAGATGATATGTTTTTCTTCTTTTTTATATTTGTGCTCATTCGTGCAAATTCGTGGCTGCCGTTCCGACTCATTGGCCCTTCAGAGTGGCGAGGAGCATTGGCAATGGCCTCAGTTCCCGCTTCAATGGGTCGAGTACAAGGCCAAGCGCCTCAAGGGTAAACGCCCCCAGGAGCTGCTGATCGCCCTCCTCGCCAAAAATGACATCAGCTCCGCCTACCCTGTCACCGTACTTGAAGAGCGCAATGCCCTTCTTGCGGACGATCTTGTCGCCGTTTGCCAGCCGGAACTCCTCTTCCACCAGCGGCTCAATACCGAGCTTTTCAAGAACAGGTGCGGGGACCACAGAATAGACAGCCCCAGAGTCTATCAGGAATTCCACCTTCTCTGTTACTTCCGGGTTAGCCGGGTTTCCAACCTCAATTTCCAATACTGTCAATCCCATTGGATTCTCCTTTGCCCCTGTTGAAAGCGATTTTGGTTAACGCCCGAATATACGCACATCGGTTCGGGCAATCCGCACGAATACGCACGGCGAACAACCCTGTCCCCCCTACCTCCACTCTGCCATATGTACTTCCTCCAGGGTCTTAGGGGCGGGGATTTCCCCTTCGGCTTTGCCGATGATCATCCCATCCTCCAGATAATACAGGGCCGGCCAGGTGCGGAAGGCGGTATTGAAAAGATCTGGGTTGTAGGCGTAAATCTTAAAGTTGATGTCGAACTCATTGGCAAACCATCCGATCTCGTGGGGATCGCTGGCAGTGAGGCCGAAGACGACATAGGAGGTATCGGCGGCCAGGGCCTTCACGTTAGCCACCGCATTCCAGCAGTCGTGGCAGTCCGCGGCAAAGACGTACACCAGCTGCTTCCCGGACAGCTCCGGGGCCAGTTTACCGAACCCCTCATCGGGGAAGAATTCACCTACCTTGGCTAAACTGGGATCGAGCCTTGGGGTGTGGGTGGTATAGCCGGTGACCGTGCCCAGGACAAGCAGAATGGCTGCACTCAGTCCCGCCTGCCAGAGCCGCCAGGAGGTTCGGGAGTCGTGGTGCTGGTACCAGATAATCCCGGCGAGGAGCATGAATATGAGATTCCGCAGCAGCGCTGATTGGGGACTCTGTTCTAAAGCCGGCCCAAAACAGCCACAGTCACTCAGCTCGCCTCCTGCGATACCCATCATTAGTAGCACGCAGAAGACTGCCAGCAGCCCCAGGGTAGCCAGGGCCGTTGAACGGGGCACCATCCCGATAACCAGGGCCGCCCCGATGGCCACCTCCACCGGCGGCACCAGGGCACCCAAGGGGATGAGCCAGTAGGGCAGGTGGTACAGGGGCAGGGTTTCCATGAAGCTGCGGGCATCCAGGACTTTCATCATTCCCGATACGATAAAAATGGTCCCCAGAGCTACTCTTACGATGATAACCGGCCATTTCATCCACGGGGGAAACAAGGGCAGGCTGCGAAGGCGGTTTTGGATTCCGGTGAATAGGTTCATGGTACTCACTCCCTCCTGGGAAACACTCGCTGTTGTTTAGCGGTTATCAGGCCGTAATATTCCGGCCGCCGGTCGCTCAAAAGGTGGTTATGCTCCGTGACGAGCTTATCATCGGCGTCGCCGGGATCGATGTCGATGGTCAAGATGGTCTCCTCGTCTTCTGGTGCCCGGCTCAGGATTTCACCCCGGGGACTCACCACCTGGCTGCGGCCCGTGAATGTCATGCTGCTGCCATCGGGCTTGGTGTCGCTGCCGATACGGTTGGCGGTGACGGCGAACACACCGTTTTCCAGGCAGCGGGTGATCATGGCGTCCTGGCAGTAGGGCTGGACCAGGTTGGCCGGATGCAGAAGGATCTGCGCCCCCTTGAGCGCCAGAATCCGGGCCACTTCCGGGTAGCGCCAGTCAAAGCAGACCATCATTCCCACCCGGCCTGTTCCCAGGTCGTGGACTTCCAGGGGCCCGTCGCCGGGTGTGAACCAGAGCTTTTCTTCGTAGAACAAGTGCAGCTTGCGGTAGCTTGCGATCAACCCTTCCGGCCCCACCAGAACGGCGGAATTGTAGAGGCGGTCGTCATCCCGTTCGATGAGGCCGCCGCAGATGAAGGCCTCCTTGGCCGCGGCCAGCTCTATCAGAAATCGGGTGGTGGGACCGCCGGGGACGGGTTCGCTCAGCCGCCGTACCTGCGCCCGGTCGTGGAAGAAGTAGCCGGTGGCAAAGAGCTCCGGCAGCACCAGCAGGTCGAAGGTGGCGCCCTCAACGGCCGATTGAACCGCTGCCAGGTTGGCCTCTACGGCACCCAGCCTGGGACTGATCTGAACCAGGGTGAGCCGCATGACTGAGTTTACCATTTCATTCTACACGGTTCCAGCTGCATCCTTTTATCAATCGGCTATCCGTCTACGCTGCGCTACGCCGGACAAATCACCAGTCACCAGTCACCAGTCACCAATCACCATTCACTCCCCCCTTGCGCCGGGCATCAGCCGCATCATGCCCCGGTGGCTCAGTCCGGCAATGCCGCATGCTGCGGCCCCCAGCCCGATGAACAGGAAAATAGTCTCGATGGGTATGACCTCCGCCAGGGGGCCCACCAGGCCTGCCGAGAGGGCGGTGAGGCCGATGACCGACAGGTTCACCATGGAAAACACCCGGCCGCGGTACTGGTATGCTACGACTGTCTGTATCAGGGTGGTCCGGGAGATAGTGATCATGGGGATACCGAGACCGTGAATGAGGAGCAGGACCTTGGTCTGGGTGTAGGTCTCGGTGAAGAACAGGAGGCTGTAGGTGAGGCCGTCCATGATCATGCCCGCGAACAGCACCAGGGCCGGGTTGAGGGGCGGGCCGAACCGCCACACCAGGAACGATCCGATCAGCATACCGCCCGCCATGCAGGCCTCGATGATGGCAAAGGCCCTGAAATCGAGTGCGAGCACTTCCCGCACGAAGATGGGGGTGCCGATAATGGCGGGACCCATGATGAAGAGGTTGTTAAGGGCCGTCAGTAGGATGAGCAGGCCGAGTGAGCGCTCCCGCCACACGTATCTCAGCCCATCGATCAGATCGGACAGATGGCCTTGGGGATGGTTTTCCGGCAGGCGCCCCGTGGTCCGCCGGAGGCTGACCAGGGCCAGGCAGATGAGGCTGGCGGCAAACGAGAGGGCGTCAATGGTGAAGAGGTGGATCAGCCCGACCCAGGCCACCAGCAGGCCGGCCAGCAGCGGCCCCGCCAGGTGAGCGAACTGGCCGGAGGTGGAGATGAACGCATTGGCGGACGTAAGGGCGGTGGGGGGTACCAGATCGGGAACCAGGGCATCCCGGGCGGGGTAGAACAGGGTTGCAAAACTGGCCACCACGAAGGCGATAAGGCCCACAATGACGGGTGAGGTTCCTCCGGCCAGCAGAAACCCCGCCAGGGCCAGCATCACCACCATCCGGGCCGCATCGGAGAACATCATGACGCCCCGGCGACTGAACCGGTCCGCCGCCACACCCGCCATCAGACTGAAAAGTACCGCCGGCAGGTAAGCGCAGAGAGCCACCAGGGAAGTGGTGGTTTTGGAGCCGGTTAGCTCCAGGACCAGCCAGGGCAGAGCCAGCTGGTAAATGGAATCCCCGGCGTGGGAAATGACATGTCCCAACCAGAGGAACAGGAGGTTGCGTTGTAGAAAAATGGCGCGCACAGCAATAGTGCGGAATTTCTCCATAAGTGAGAGGTTTTGCTATTGGAATAAATTCAGCTCTGCTAAAAATTTCTGCTGGAATTGGGATTAAATGTCCCAAAGAGACCCCTGTAGGAAAAGTAAGGTGTGCTTCCTGGAAGAAAATAAAAGAGGGAAAACACCCCATTTGCCTTGTCTGAAACTGACGGACGTCTCTAAATTTTAGCGCTTTTTATACCTCGTACTATTCCATGCCATAGAACATCACAAGAGATGTCCCTTTGATCCCATTCAAGAACCTACCTGTCCGGCAGTTTATCCGTGATGAAGATATCCAGAGAGTGGCGGCCTCTATTGCCAGCATAAAGCATGACTCTGGCCGCGAGTACCCCCTGACTATCGGTGACCGGACGTACACCAACGATCGCAAGCTCAATCCGCAACCGTATTGAGATATCATGATAGCTAGCAAGGGGAGCAATTCAAGGATGCTGATTCCAACCATTATCATGGGCCTGCTGGCCCTTACCCTGCTGATCGCCGGCTACTTACGCGGCCAGAAGGAACACCTCACCGGCCTGAAGTCGGCCCTTATTATGATGATGCAAATCCTCCCTCTTCTGGTTTTTGCCTTCATCGTGGCGGGCATGGTACAGGCGCTGCTCCCCAAGGACTTGATATCGAAATGGGTGGGTATGGAATCAGGTATGCGTGGTCTGTTTGTGGGCACGCTGGCCGGAGCCCTGGCGCCGGGCGGTCCCTACGTCAGCTTGCCCATCGCTGCCGGGCTGCTGCGTTCGGGGGCCGGGATCGGTACGATGGTGGCCTTTCTCACCGGGTGGTCGCTGTGGGCGGTGGGCCGCCTGCCGATGGAGGTGGGCATCCTGGGCTGGAGACTGACCCTCATCCGCCTGGCCAGCACCTTCTTCTTCCCGCCCATCGCCGGCTGGATCGCGCAGACGTTGTTCGGGAATACGGCCTGAGCTATTGTAGGACAAATAAAGGAACAAAGGCAGTCACAACTATTTCGGTTAATCAACAGCGCTAAGAGCGGCCGGTCT
>CAZULW010000045.1:12764-17905 GCA_964621455.1 uncultured bacterium | reverse complement strand
ATATTAAGCAATTCGCCAAAGCACAAGTGAATTCGTTAATTTCTTTTGATTATTCATGCCCTGAGCCCGGGCGAAGGGTCGGTGGAAGGCCTATTTGAGGACGGCTTGACAAAGCCAGTTAGACAGGATAGCTTAAAATATTATTGATAGGGCCCATTATGCTATCATGGGTGTTATTTCCCGGATATTGGCAGTTCCATCCGGTGGAACACCGTGAACTCTCTGGATAAAGGAGATAAAAACGAGATGCAGAATATAAATGTGGGTACTAAGGTGAGAACCCTGGCCGTGATGCTATTAGCGTTGACCATGCTCGTTCCCGCCTGCAAGAAGAAACCTTCCGAGGAGTCCCTACCGAGGGTATCCGAACAGCAGGCTGCGGAAGGCCGTGATGTTTCAGGCCAGGCTGCCGCTGATAAGGCTGCGGGCCAATTGGTGCCGCTGGCTATCAAGCTGCCCAGGCCCATGTTCGTTGGCACGCCGCAAAACACGCGGGTTCCCAACCTGGAGAAACCGCTGGGCAGGCTGCGCCCGCCGTTTTTAGCACCATCTGGAACAAAAAATGTCGCCCTCGAAAAACCGGTGGCCAGCAGCGATGAAGAGCCCATTATCGGTGAAATCGAATTGACCACCGATAGTGACAAGGAAGCAACAGACGGCAGTTATGTTGAGTTGGGTCCTTTTCTGCAGAACATCACCATTGATCTCGGGGCTGGGCACGACATCTACGCCATTCTGATATGGCATTTCCACAAGCAGCCCAGGGTCTATTATGATGTGGTGGTGCAGGTTGCTGATGATCCTGATTTCATCTCGAATGTCAGGACCCTGTTCAACAATGATCATGACAACTCTTCCGGCCTGGGTGTGGGCCAGGATCTGCACTATGTGGAAACCTCCGAGGGGAAGCTTATCGACGCCAAAGGAGCCCGGGCCCGCTATGTCCGCCTGCACAGCAACGGCAATACCAGCAATGACCTGAATCATTACATCGAGGTCGAAGTCTACGGCAAGCCAGCGTCCGCAATTTGAAATGGCCAAAAATAAGTTGTGTCCTCATTCTGGCTGCGACGATTGCCGCCCTTGCGCTGCGTCTACCGCAGCTGGATCGGCGTCCCATGCATGGCGACGAGGCCGTCCACGCCGTCAAGTTTGGATCGCTGCTGGAGAAGGGCTACTATCGCTACGACCCCCATGAATACCACGGCCCTACACTTAACTACCTGACCCTGATCCCGGCCTGGCTCGGTTCCGCCCGAAAACTCACAGACATCAGCGAATCCACTTTGCGCATTGTGCCGGTGTCCTTCGGGGTGCTACTGGTGCTGCTGCTTTTACCGATGGCAGGCGGCCTGGGCCGGCCAGCCGCGGTTGTCGCCGCCTTGCTGACCGCTATTTCCCCGGCAATGGTTTTCTACAGCCGCTACTATATCCAGGAAATGCTACTGGTCTGTTTCACCTTCGGGGCCATCATTTCCGGCTACCGCTATACTCAGAGCAAGAACATCAAGTGGGCTATATTTGCCGGGATATCTCTGGGACTGATGCATGCCACCAAGGAAACCAGTGTCATTGCGTTTGGCTCAATGCTGCTGGCCCTGCTGCTTACGCTGGTGATGCAGCGCCGACGGCAAGGCGGTTCTATTTTGGTGGCCGTCAAGGCAATAGATCCCTGGCATGGTATCGCGGTGGTTGCGGCCGCCGGCATGGTCTCAGTCCTGTTTTACTCGTCGTTCTTTACCAATGCCGGGGGGATAGTGGATTCCCTATATACTTGGAAAACCTATCTCAACCGGGCTGCTCAAAGTGAATGGCATCTTCATCCCTGGTATTACTACCTCAAAATGCTCATCTATTCCAGGTATGATGCAGGCCCGGCTTGGAGCGAGGCCCTTATTATCGTCTTGGCGGGGATTGGTTTCTACGTTGCGATGAGAGGCAGAAGCATGGCAGAGAGCGATGTTCACCTGCTTCGATTTATTGCCTTTTATGCCCTGATAATGACGGGACTGTACTCAATCATTCCCTACAAAACCCCGTGGAATCTGCTGGGGTTCCTGCATGGTCTGATTCTGCTGGCCGGGATTGGGGCGGTGGCCCTGGTACGGTACCAGCGCAGCACCCTGGCACGCGCGCTCATCAGTTTGCTGCTGGTCACTGGTGGGGCCCACCTCGCCTGGCAGGCCTGCCTGGCAAGCTACCGGTATTATGCCGATCCGGCCAACCCGTATGTCTACGCGCATCCGGGCACTGACGTGGTTGACATCGCCCGGCGGGTGGAAGAGATTGCCCGGTGCCATCCCGACGGGTATAACCTGGCTGTTGAGGTGATCTGTCCCGGGGCTGACTACTGGCCGCTCCCCTGGTACCTGCGTTCATTTCCCAATGTCGGTTGGTGGAGCGAGGTTGATGATGACGTACCTGCCGCGCCCATCATCATAGCCTCGCCGAGCGTGGAGAAGGCCCTGGTGAGAAAGTTATATGAATTGCCGGCCCCTGGGAAAAAAAGCCTGTATGTGCCTCTTTTCAATTCGTATACGGAATTGCGTCCGCAGGTCGAGCTGCGCGGTTACGTGGTGAAAGACCTCTGGGACCGCTTCCAGCAACACCAGGCACAGTCCGGTCAATCACCTACCAGATAAGGGCAGGTGGCTCCGCATCCGTAAATCGTGAATATCGTTGACCATGCAGGGGACTTAATCCCCGGAACCCACCGCTTTTCCCATGCGGCCATGGCGACCACTTTTGAGATCCTCATTCTGCATGAGGATGCCCGCTACGCTCATCAGGCGGCCTGGGAGGCGTTCGAGGAGCTTAACAGGCTGGAGCAGGAACTCAGCCGGTTCATTGAGAACAGCGACATTTCCCGGATCAACAACCTTGCCGCCGGGCAGCCTCTGCGGATTGGGCCGGACACATTCGAATGTCTACAACTTTGCGCCCGCATGAGCACCGAGACCGAGGGGGCTTTTGACATTACCATCGGGTCCCTGCTGAACTGCTGGCTTCACGAGGATAAGAGCACGCGCATGCCTTCAGAAGAGGAGCTGGATGCCGCCGGACGGCTCACCGGAATGCACCTTATACATTTGGAGGAAGCCGGGCATACGGTGCAGCTGCTGGCCAGTCCGGTGTACATCGATCTCGGCGGCTTCGGCAAGGGCTACGCGGTTGACCGGATGGCCGAACTGCTGCGTGACTGGAGTATTGATACCGTCCTGATTCATGGCGGAGCCAGTTCGGTTCTGGCCCTTGGTGCGCCACCCGGGACAGAAGGCTGGCCCCTCACGCTGAGCAGACCCGGCCCTCGCCAGCAGATCCTGGCCCGCCTTAACTTGCGGGAACGGGCCCTGGGCGGCTCAGGTTTGCGGAAGGGGCAGCATATCATCGACCCCCGCACGGCCCACCCGGTGGAGGGCAGAGTCGCCGCCTGGGCCTCAGCCCCGACCGCCGCGACCGCCGATGCCCTCTCAACGGCCTTTGTGGTTATGGCCCCGGATGCGGTCAACCGTTACTGCTCGGACCACCCGGGGGCACTGGCTATGATCGTGTTTGAAGAGCAGGGCAGGGAGGCGCAAGAAGACAACATATTGCGCTGCGGCCCCTGGTAAGAGGGGAATTCACCCGGCGCCTGGCCGGAACTCACGCCGACAGCATCCAGATCAGTCCCCCTCACCCACCGGCACGCTCAAGTGAGCCACGGCCTGGTGACCGTGTTCATTGCTGCGCCTGACGGTGACGATATAGTGCCCCGCTCGGTCGTAGCGGTGGGTTGTAACGGCATAGCCCTGGGGATTGTGCACTTCCACGTTCCCGTCGGACTGGACCGATACCGGAGGACTGCCGTCGCCAAAGTCCCATACCTCCCGGCCATGGGTAGTGCGGAAGGCGCGCACCTTGAAGGTCACTTCATCACCGGGTTTAATGCCAAACGTCGGGTAGTAGCAGGCATGGATGGTGGGCGGCAGTTCGTCAGGGCGGTCCTTATCGATAACATTAACCACCGCGAAGTCATAATCAACGCGCCCCTCACCGTCGGTGATTTTCAGGATCTCACTATAGGCCCCGGGCCGGTCGTAGCTGCGTGCCACCTGTGCGCCGGCAGCAGTGGTCCCGTCTGACAGGAGCCATTCATAGCGGGCAACGGAACCGGACCGGCTCCAGGAACGGGCGCCGTCCAGCATCACAGTCTCGCCGGTCCAGGCGACATGGTGGGGCCGGGCTACGGCGATGAGCCGGGGCCGATACTGGCGCTGATAGGTCTCCCAGGCGAAGGCGTAGGCGTCATGGATGCCCCATTGCCCGGAGGGTTGAACGGCGCAGATGTCTAAGTGCAGGTGCGACCAGCCGCCGCTGCCGCCTTCCTTTCCCAGCAGGCCAAGCCGCTGCCCGACCTTCACCCGGGCGCCGGGCACGATGCCCGGATCGATCTGTTTCAGGTGGCTGTAGCGGTAATACCAACCGCGCCGGTCGAGGATATACACAACGTCGTAGCGCGTGCGCACCGGCGGGTGCTCGCCCTCCAGGCCGGCTTTACCGGCGGAGACGACAATGCCGTCGGTGGCGGCAACCACCTCTACCAGCCCCTCGGCGCCGCCAAAGTCCAGGCCGTAGTGGTAGTAGATGTTCTTGTTGGCAGGGTCTTCACCGCCGTCAACAAAGGTCGGCTCGTTGGCCATCTGGGTGGCGCTGGCGAACCAGCGCTGCCGGACGGGACAGACAAACGTGCCGGCGGCGATGAGGGACGATCCGGCCGGCCAGAGGCGCAGGCGGGCATCCCTGGCCAGACCCCACACATTGTCCGACAGCTCCAGATAACCCGAGGAGGCCCTTACTGTATAGCCCTTGGTAACGGGGCAATCAATCTGTACCCCGGCAACGGTCAGGGGCAGATTATAGTTGGCCGAGACCAGGGTGGCCGTCTGACCGTTCACCTCGACCCGTACCTCGGCCCGGCGCACGGCCTGGCGCAGCGAATCACGCATCTCCCGGACCTGAAGCAGCTGCACCGTAGCCTTCGATCCGTCATGCAGTTCAACCACCTGCGACTCCCCTACATTCAGATCCACTACGCGGACCAGGGGTTGATGAGTGGCCTCTGGCGGTTCAGCAGGCGGGCGGGTTGAACACTGGAGCGATAG
>CAZULW010000045.1:0-12664 GCA_964621455.1 uncultured bacterium | reverse complement strand
GATGAGTGGCCTCTGGCGGTTCAGCAGGCGGGCGGGTTGAACACTGGAGCGATAGCAGCCAGGCGACCGCCAGCATGCTGCCGATCCCGAAAGGATCCAAACGGACAAAACCCCGGGTAACAGCGATACTCATGTTTAGACTCCCAATTTTATTTACGGAAATTAAGGAGCGGGACGTATCCCTGCGCCAGCGGAAACGAAACCTGCTGCAGGCAGGCGGCGACAACCCCGCGAATCGGTACCGCTTGAATATGATGCGTCCCGCCCCTGCCGGACAAGGCTTTTACTCCCGGACCAGGGTGCGCCTGATCATTAGCAGCTCCCGCAGGACACGCCCTGCGTTTCTCGTCAGGGACAACCGGCTGTCGCGGTCGGAGGTCCACTCGATGGGGAATTCCCTGATGCGGTAGTTCGCCTTGCTGGCCCGCATGATGATCTCCACGTCGAACATGAAACCGTCGGTGATGCACGAGCTATATAGCGTGCGCGCCACATCGCCCCGGTACAGCTTGAAGCCGCACTGGGTGTCGGTAAGTCCGGCAGGGATTTTCATCGCGCGGACGATGACCCACCGGAAAATCCGGGACAGAATCCGCCGGTACCAGGCCTGGGGCCGTTGAATCCTGCTCTCATGCAGTTTTCTGGACCCGTGCGCCAGTTCGCAGACCCCACTTTTCAGCATATCCAGCCCGCGCAGGGCGTTTTCGTAAGGCACACAGCCTCCGCTGTCGGCAAACATCACGTACTCGCCCTTTGACGCCGCCATGCCGATGCGGACGGCGCAGCCCTTGCCCTGGTGGGAAGCATAACGAATGACATTCAGATGCACGTCCGGGGGGATGTCGGCTTCCTTGGCAGCGGCAGCGGTGTCGTCCCGGCTGCCGTCATCGACGACGATGATCTCACCGGCCAGACCTTCGCCCTTGAGGAAGGCTGCCGCCGCTTCAACGTCCCGGGCAATCTTCCGGCTTTCCTCAAAGGCCGGTATGACGATGGATAGGTCCATGTGCTATATTAAAACCCAAGCCTTCCATACACGAGTTTTAATATATGATAATCCCCCACGAAAGTTGCGCCAATAGGAATATATGGCCGACCGTTTCCGATCCCGGATCTCCGAAATAATGGAAACCGTTAAAACGGTTCATTATTATTTATGCAGGAGGCAATAGCCCACGACTTAAGTCGTGGGTTGACAGGATGTTCCAGCGTATTGTAATAACCGCTTCAGCGGTTTAGTAATTTGAGCATAATACTACAGCGCTGAAAGCGGGCCAGCGAGAGAATTGTGGCACTCCCTAGCTTCGGGCTTCGGTCCCTGGGATGCTAACCCAAGATCAGGGCAGCACCTCCCAATGGCCTGACCGCGATGGACGGACGCGGGGAAGCCGGGCAGCCCTGTACTATCGCGTCAGGCGGGGCGAAGGGGTATAGCCCCTTCTTTTAAAGTACTGCCACGATTTTCCATTCCCCGTCTTTTTTCTCTAAATATTTCAGCACCCTTGAGTCATTTGAAAAGCTTTCACCCTCCCAGACTCCGTGATTGTGTTCATCGTAGAAAACAAATGCAACGTTGCCGTTGAGGTGGATATCAAAATTAGAAGCGCTGAATTCCTCAATGTTATAGTTGGCAGGATCGTTTTTATATTGTTCAAACGTATTTTTATAGTATACACTTAGAGAATCCCAACCTTTGATGAAGCTACTTCCAGCTTTTCTTACAGTGTAGGGTTCCTGGACCCAAGTAGCAGCTTCCGCTTCATAGTCAAATGCTCGAAAAGCATCAAGTTGGGCTTGGCAAACCGCCTTGATGGCCGCCTCCTCCGCGGCAACGTCCACCTTCTGCTCGCAGGCTACCAGTCCCAGGGATGCCAGTATCACCAGAAAGATGACAGGATTACGCATGGCTGTCTCCCTTTGTTTTGTTATGGTTGAATTGCAGCTGTACACAAGCAACAGCCTGACGTTGAAATATAAGGTGAAATTTTTCAAAAAGGAAGTTATATGGTTTTGTCGGGTACGGGCCTGTCATAGCGAATCCCCGACACTTCGGTCGGGGGACTTGCGATGACAGTGAGGGATGAAGGCGGGGTTTAGAAGCCGTATGACGCGGAGCTGAAGATTCACAGCCCCGCCGTTGGCCCCGCCTCTGACGGGGTTGGCGGGGGTTTGTTCGACTGAGCGAGGTGGTTTACCGCCTCGCACAAAGGATGCGAATCCATCTGCGAATCCATCCGTCAGCAGCCGGACAGGTAAATGAATTCGCTGAATCAAAAAAAGTCCCGACATGAATGTCGGGACTGTAAAAAATCCACAGCGCCCTTCCCCGCCGATGGCGGGATTCCAAGGCGTTTTTCCCCGTCGAACTGCCGGGCAGGGATTAAGCGAAGATATTCATATCTTCGCCTGAAGATCAGCGCGCCGGGAGCCGGGTTGCCCCCGATTATCGCGTCAGGCGGGGCGAATGGATATAGCCTATTCGCTTAGAACACGGCCACTATTTTCCATTCTCCGTCCATTTTCTCTAGATATTTGGCCACTTTAGGGTCATTAGAAAACTCTTCACCTTCCCATATGCCTTTGACATGTTCGTCATAGAGGATATAGGCAGCATCACCGTGGAGGTGGATGTCGTAATTTGATCCGCTGAATTCCCTGATTATATAATTATCCGGTTCATTTTTCATTAATTCTTTTCGCTCTTTAAATGTCTTTTTATAATAGACACTTAGAGAATCCCATCCTATTACTTTGTTCCCAGATTTCCGTATTACGATGTAAGGCTCGTTCGCCCAAGTTGCGGCCTCACCTTCATAATCAGCCGTTCTCGCAGCATCAAGTTGCTTTTGATTGACCGCAATGATGGCTTCTTCCTCCGCGGCGACGTCCACCTTCTGCTCGCAGGCCACCAGTCCCAGGGCGGCCAGTAAAACCAGAAAGATGACCGGATTACGCATGACTGCCTCCCGTTGTTTTGTTATGGTTGAATTGCAGCTGTTTACATACAACAGCCTTACATTGAAATTTAAAGTGGAAATTTTTAAAAAACAAGGGTGTATGGTTTAATGAGGACATTCCCTGGAAATAATCAGCCCCCTTTTACCGACGGCGACTCGTGACGCCCCGTGGGGTTTTAACCTCACCGGCTCGCCGTAGGCTACGCCGAGGCCCCCCTTCCCCCCTCTCCGTTTAACGGAGAGGGGGCTCCGCCATCGGCGGAGGGGGTGAGGTGGAAAAGGGGCGGGATCGCCACTCCCGACCTTGCGGTCGGGATCGCGATGACAGCGAGGAATGAAGGCGGGGTTGACGGAGCAATGGGTTAACGAACCAAGAGGCTCATTTTCGGGGGAATCCTACCAGTCAAAATCCTATTCGATTTTGTTGTCCGGTCAGTCTAAATTACGTTATCTTTAAGAAGAGTATTCCCTAAGCAAAGTAGATTCGTGGACGAGAAGATCAGTCATCTCGTTAACGGTGAATACTTAATTGAAAGGAGCAGGTATGAAACTCGACCGCAAGCTGAATATGGGTATGGTTGGCGGGGGACCGGGAGCGTTCATCGGTGATGTTCACCGGAAGGCGGTCCGCCTGGATGGAGGCGTTGATATCGTGGCGGGGGCCTTCAGTCGGGACCCGGAGAAGTCCAGGGAGACCGGCCGGGAGCTTTACCTCGATGAAGACCGGGTCTACGGCACGTACCAGGAGATGATCGAGGGTGAAAAGCGGCTTCCCGAAGGGGAACAGATTGATTTTGTGTCAATCGTAACCACCAATAACTGGCATTTTCCCATTGCCAGAGATTTCCTGGGGGCCGGGTTCCACGTAGTGTGCGACAAGCCCATGACGATGACCGTTGATGAGGCCCGGCAGCTGGTGGAGGTTGTCAAGAAATCGGGCAGGTTGTTCGCCCTGACCCACAACTACACCGGCTACCCGATGGTCAAGCTAGCCCGGGACATTGTCCGTCAAGGGGACCTGGGCCAGATTCGCAAGATCGTGGTGCAATATCCCCAGGGATGGCTCTACCGGGCTCTGGAGACGACCGGGGACAAGCAGGCTTCCTGGCGCACCAACCCGGAGCAGAGCGGCGCCTCCGGCTGCATGGGCGATATCGGGACCCACGCCGAGAACCTGGCGGAATACATCACCGGGCTGAAGATCACCCACATCTGCGCCGACCTGACGACCTTTGTCAAGGGCCGCCGGCTGGAGGATGACGGCAACTGCCTGCTTAAGTTTGAGACCGGGGCCAAGGGCATCCTGCACGCAAGCCAGATCGCCATGGGAGATGAAAATAACCTGGCTATCTGGGTCTATGGCGAAAAGAAAGGCCTGGAATGGCGCCAGGAGAACCCCAACTACCTGTATATCCGGGAACAGGATGGTCCCTCTATAGTCTGGCGCCGGGGCAATGATTACGTTGATGAAAAAAGTCCTGCCGCCGGTCGGGCTTCACGACTGCCATTCGGCCACCCGGAAGCCTTTATCGAGGCTTTCGCCAACATCTATTGCAACTTCACCGACACGCTGCGCGCCCACCTGGCCGGGGAAAAACCCGATCCCCTGGCCCTGGACTTCCCCGATGTCGACGACGGCCTCCGCGGCATGGTCTTCATCGAGACCGTCCTGGAGAGCGCCAAGAGCGAGCAGAAGTGGACCGCGATGAAGGCCTGATATGGCGTTAAATTCGCTAGGTTGCTGAAATGACAGTGCCGGGCAAAATAGAAATACCACAGGACGAAATCGCCGACTTCTGCCGGCGTTGGAAGATTACCGAGATGGCGCTGTTCGGTTCGGTGCTGCGGGAGGACTTCGGGCCGGAGAGCGATGTGGATGTGCTGGTGCGGTTTTCGCCGAATCATCGCTGGTCTTTGTTCGATCATGTCGAGATGCAAGAGGAGCTGAAGGAACTCTTTGGGAGGGAAGTGGATCTGGTGAATCGCCAGGCTATAGAGCAGAGCCATAATCCTATTCGACGAAAAGAAATACTAGAATCTGCTGAGGTCGTTCATGTCTTTGAGGGATGAGAGCTCACTCATAGACATTTTGCATGCTGCACGGTTGGTTAAATCCTTCGTCGAGGGCGCTGATCGAGAAGCATTTGAAAACGATATCATGTGCCAGTCAGCCGTCATTCACCAGCTGACAATCATCGGGGAAGCCACCAAGCGAATTTCCAAAGAGTACAGGAACAGCCACCCTAAAGTGCCGTGGCGACGAATGGCCGGTATGCGAGATGTCCTTATTCATGCCTACGAGCGAGTAGAATTAAAAGAGGTATGGATCGCGGCAACGGTTCACATCCCTGACCTCATCCGGCAGATAGAACCGCTGGTGCCGTCCAATGAATAGAAGCTGCCCCTGACATATCGGTCAGGTCTTCCCTTTTCATTTTGCCTTTTGCACTTTGCATTTTGAAGTGCCTGCAACTGTCAACTGTCCCCCGTCTTCGTCCCGACTTAGCGTCGGGACTACGCCCGTCTGGCCCCGGCAGAAACGTCGGGGCAAGCCGCCGGACAGGCCGGGCAAGCTGCCACGCTAGGTAACACCCATGCCCACCACCATTGATCCCCTCGACATCTGGATTCTGGCCCTCTTCCTGGGCGGGACGGTGGTGTACGGCATCTGGTCGGGGCGCTACAGCAAGACCACCAGCGCCTACTTCCTGGCCGAGCGCAACCTGCCCTGGTACGCCGTGATGCTATCGGTGGTGGCTACCGAGACCTCGGTGCTCACCTTCATCAGCGTGCCGGGCCTTGCCTACCGGGGCAACTGGTTCTTCCTGCAGCTGGCCTTTGGCTACATCCTGGGGCGGGTGGCGGTGAGCCTGCTGCTGCTGCCGCTGTACTACGCCCGGGGGATCACCTCCATCTACCAGTACATCGGCCAGCGCTTTGGCTTGAGTGTGCAGCGTGTCACCTCGACGGTGTTCCTGTTTACCCGCCTTCTGGCCGACGGGGTGCGCTTTTTCGCCACGGCCCTGCTGGTGCAGACGCTCTTGCCCCTCACCATCCCCCAGGCGGTGCTGCTGATGGGCAGCGTGACGCTGGTCTATACGCTGGCGGGGGGCATCCGCTCGGTGGTGTGGATGGACACGGTGCAGTTCGTGCTCTACCTGGGCTGCGGGCTGGTGTCGCTGTGGTTCATCCACGGCCTGATCGATGGGGGCCTGGGTGCGGGTCTCAGCCAATTGGCGGAGGCCGGCAAGCTGGGGGTGCTGAACATCACCCTGGAAGGCATCTTCTCCAATAAGACGCCCTATACCATTATAGCCGCTATCCTGGGCGGGGCGTTCCTCTCCTTTGCCTCCCACGGCACCGATTACATGATGGTTCAGCGGATACTATCAACTAGGAGTCTGGGTGCCGCCCGCCTGGCCCTGGTGGGCAGCGGCGTGTTCGTCACCTTCCAGTTCGCCCTGTTCATGCTGGTGGGGGCGCTGCTGTGGGTGGTCTTCCAAGGTGAGGCCATTGGCGTGGACCAGGAATATCCCCGCTTCATCGCCACGTATCTGCCCACCGGGCTGAAGGGTGTGCTGCTGGCGGGAGTGCTGGCGGCGGCCATGTCCACCCTCAGCTCCTCCATCAACAGCCTGGCCTCGTCCACCGTGAACGACTGGCTGAAACGCACCGACGACCTGCGCCTTTCACGGCTGGTGAGCCTGGGCTGGGGGCTGGTGCTGATGGCCATGGCGGTGGCGGTGATGCTGCTGCCGGGTGACAATCCAGTGGTGGAGCTGGGCCTGCAGATCGCCTCGTATACCTACGGCGGCCTGCTGGGGCTGTTTCTCATGAGCCGCACCAGGACCCGCTTCCATCCCGGTGCCCTGATCACCGGCCTGCTGGGTGCCGCCGCGGCGGTTCTGGTGCTTAAAAGCCTGGGCGTCGCCTGGACGTGGTACATTCTCGTCGCAACGGCGGTGAATATCGGCCTGGCCTATGGGGTCAACCGGGCCGTAACATGCCTGCGGACCGAGACAGGAAGGTAGTACAATGTGGTATGGTCTGATCCGCTCAACGGTTTTTGTTGTTCTCCTGCTGGCCGCGACCGCCGGGGGCACCGACTGGCGCTATTCACGGGTCTACCAGCCGGTGAATCCCATCCGGCAGTTCTTTACCACCATCACCGGCCTGGACGTGCTGGAGAACGACGACTTCGCTCCTCTGATAGGCAAGGCCGTGGCTGTGGTCACAAACCAGACCGGTCTCAGCCGCCAGGGGGAGCATATCCTGGACCTCCTGGACCGGGAGGAGGGGGTGACGCTGAAGGTTATCTTCGGGACGGAGCATGGCCTGTACGGCACGGCCCCCGCCGGAGAGAAGGTGGCCGATACCGAAGATACCCGCACCGGTATCAAGGTCTACAGTCTCTACGGGCAAACCCGCAAGCCCACTCCGGACCAGCTGGCCGGCGTGGACGTGGTGATTTTCGATATGCAGGACGTGGGAGCCCGTTACTACACCTACGCCAGCACAATGACCCTGGTGATGGACGCCTGCGCCCGGGACGGCGTCCCATTCTGGCTACTCGACCGCCCTAACCCGGTGCGGGGCGATGTTATCGATGGGCCTATCCTGGACAGGGACTATTCATCGTTCGTGGGGCTGCACCCGATACCCATTCGCCACGGCCTGACCCTGGGGGAACTGGCCATCATGATCAATGAGGAGGGCTGGCTGTCTGACCTGTCCGGCGGTTCCGGGGCTCCCCGAGGCGGAAACGCCCAGGGCCAGACGGAGGACCGTCACGCCAGGCTGACCGTGGTGCCCATGCTGAATTGGTCCCGCTACATGTGGTGGGATGAGACCGGACTGGAGTGGATTCCGCCCTCGCCTAACATCCCTACGCCGGAGACGGCCCTGGCCTACCTGGGAGCCTGCCTGCTGGAGGGGACCAGCATTTCCGAAGGCCGGGGGACCCACGAGCCCTTCCTGGTCTGCGGGGCGCCGTGGATCGATGGGCGGGGCTTGGCGGAGATGCTCAACCGCCGGGACCTGCCAGGGGTGACTTTCGAGGACGTTGTCTATATCCCCAAGTCCATTGAGGGGATGGCTGCCCACCCCAAATTCCAGGACCAGGCCTGCGGCGGGGTGCGGCTGAAGGTCACTGACCGGGAGACATTCCGGCCCATTCATACCGCGGCGGTGATAATTCACCTCATCCGCGAGAACTACCCCCACCAGTTTGAGTGGTCGGGCACCATTGACCACCTGTGGGGGTCTAACTCTTTTCGCCGCTACATCGACCACGGCCGTAGCATCAAGGCCCACCCCTCCACCTATGCAAAAGACCGGGATGCCTTCTACGGCCGGCGAAAGGAGTACCTGATATACGGAAAATGATCGCCGATATCCACGCCAGCGCGGACCAGCTTGCCTCCGAATCTGTTGTAACTTTCCCGGCCCGGCAATAGCTTTTACTGATAACGCATTAACAGACATCAATAGCAACGGGAGGATTGTGCCCATGATCCGCCGCATATGGTGTTTTTTCCTGCTGCCTCTGGCCCTGACGGCCGGGAGCCTCTCCGCGCAGGAACTTACCTTCGTGACCATCAATGTCTGGTCGGGGTTGGACTATAAAGGGATCGTAAAAATGGGGGAGTACGAGTCCCGGCAGGTACGCCAGGCCCGGTACCGCTTCCTGATGGAGGAACTTAAGGATCTCAATCCGGACGTAATCGCCGTGAACGAGGCCAACCCCCTTCCCGGCTTTATCCGGCGGCTGGCAAGAGACCTGGACTACGACTATCTCTATAATGTGGGCATGTCCGGAATCAAGCTGGGCTGCCTCGGTATCCCGGTTAACTTCAAGGAGGGTGATGCCATCCTGGCCAGGAAGTCGCTTAATTTGAGGAAAGTCGGTGCGAAGCGACTATCACCGGGTACGGGGTATATCGGCAATATTTACTCCTTCCATTTCGCCGAGTCCCACCAGGCCATCGCCGGGCGTATTATCGTCAGTGGCAAGCCGGTTTTTATCGTCAACACTCACCTCCACGCCGGGCTGCCCGACGATGAGCGCTGGCAGTGGGAGCTGGAGATGATGCGGGAAGCGAGTTCCATGACGGAGGATGAGTACGAGGCGCTGGTGGAGCGTTGGCGGGGGAGCATCGACCGGCGGCAGAGTGAAACGCAGGTGTTATTGGCGTGGATGCGGGCCAAGTTGCCGGAGGAAGCGCCGGTAGTGCTGATGGGGGATTTCAACGCCAGGCCGAGTTCGGAGGAGATCACCTGGGTGCGGGCGGACGAGTTCGTGGACACGTGGGAGCAGGTGCGCGGTCCGGATGCGCCGGGCTTCACGTGGGAGGCGGAGAGCAACCTGAATATCCAGACGTATTACGACGTGCCGGACCCGTACGATGGTTCCGTGTCGGTATGGGAGGAGCTGAAGGCGTTGAACCGGCAGGTCTCCCGGCGCATCGATTATGTCTTCGTTAAAAATATTCCCGCTGAGGATATTCTAAATAGTGAGCTTGTCTTTAATCAGGCTCCAGGCGGCCAGCACCCGTCCGATCATTTTGGCGTGTTGACGAAAATCCACTTTAGCCCTGACTAATCGTTAAAGTGTGATGAGGAAATATTCCAGCGGCCTGCTTTTTATCGTCGCCCCGCTTATCGTTTTAGCACCACCTGATCCTGTTGACGGCGGGCAATTTTCTACCTCCCAGAATGAAGCAAAGCCCTGTACGATATGGGAGGAAGTTGGATTGCTCCCTGCCCTTGATTATAGCGCGGACAAAGGCTTTGGCTACGGTGTCGTCTTCCAGTTCGACGACAAGCGCAGCCCCGAATACCAACCCTACTACCTCTCTCATCGGCTCACCTTGCAGCGCACTACCCGGGGCATCGCCGACTACCAGTACCGGCTGGACAGCAAGTACCTCCTTCCGGTAGACCTCCGTCTGACATTCGAGGCCCGCTACCAGGTGAGCCTTTTTGAGCCCTACCACGGTCCCGGCGGGGCCCAGACCCTCTTTAGCCAAACCTTCATCGATCCCGATTCCCCCCTTTATCGCAGCAAGTATTACTACACGTTCGACAAGCGTTACCTGCTGGTGAATGCTGTGGTCCAGGGGAGGCTGAAGGGGGAGGATCTCAGTTGGCTGGCGGGTTTGATCATTCTGTCCACGAAAGTCGATACCATTGATTATGCAGAACACGACGAGGGCCCCGGTCTGCAGACCTTGCTGGCACTCCATTGGGATCTTCAGCGGCAGGACATGGGCGGTGGCAATGAAAACGGCTTTATGGTGGGACTGGTATGGGACCGCCGGGATCACGAAGCCTCGCCCCACAAAGGCTTCTGGTCGGAAGTCCTGCTTCGGTGGGTACCGAATATGGCGGGTAACGATTTCGACTACGTTGCCCTTACCGCCACCCACCGCCACTATCTCCCCCTTTTCGACCCCCTGACGCTGGCCTTCCGTCTCAGCGGGCGTATCATGTCGGCTGGGCTCCGTTTTTCTCCCTCTCACGGCTGGATGGCTCCTTCATCACGGAGACACCGCAGTGGGGGGCAAAAAGAGGGTGCGAAGTATCCTGTGGCAGCGGGCCCTTGGTGAACGCTTTCTTTACGGCAACCTGGAGCTGCGCAACCGGGTGCTGCCCCTGTTCCGTACCGGCTACCTGGCTGGCAGCGCCTTCTATGATTTCGGCCGCACCTTTGATAGCCCGCCACCCGGCGACATTGCTGACAGGGGCGATGGTCAGGACCGGTGGCACCAGGGGCTGGGTCTCGGCGGGAGGGTCGCGCTTAATGCCACCTTTATCGTAGCTCTCGATGTGGCCCTGCCGGTAGACAAGACTATGGACGGTCCGGGGCTGAAAGTCTATATTGGCCTGGACTGGCTCTTTTAGCCGTTACATCTTGGTTGAATATTCTTATGATTCATTTAATCTGAAAGAATCTATATGGCAGTAAAGAAAGACGATAAAAAAACGATCTTTGGTTGGTGTATGTATGATTGGGCGAATTCCGCCTATGTTACTACGGTAATGACGGCGCTTCTGCCTAATTACTTTGCCCTCGCGATCGTGGGTGAGAAGGGAATTAAGGTAGGGAATACCCTTGTAAGCGCGACCTCAATGTGGGGCTACATGGTAAGCTTCACAGCGTTTTTAGTGTTTCTATTTGCTCCCGTGTTAGGCTCCATTGCAGATTTTTCTTCGACAAAGAAAAAATTTCTTATGTCCTTCGCCTATACGGGTAGTCTATTTGCGATTCTGTTATTTTTCTGCCAGACCGGCGATGTATGGAAAACGATAATATTCTTCCTCATTGCGCAGACAGGGTTCGTAGGTGGAAACGTTTTTTATGATGCATTCCTGCCACAGATTGCATCAGAGAAAAGGATAGATTGGGTTTCTGGAAAGGGTTTTTCTTATGGATACGTCGGTGGCGGATTGCAATTTGCGATTGCCCTCAGCCTTGTCGCAGGGCATGAAGCTATCGGCATCAGCCAAGGATTGGCAGCGAGAATTGGAATTTCCATGGCGGGACTATGGTGGGCTGGATTCACACTATATGCATTGAAATATTTAGGGGAAGCGGAAGCAATTGAGGAAATTCCTGAACAATATCGATCCAAACCGAGACTAATCGCATACGCAGCCATCGGCATATCTAGAACCATCGCCACTACAAAAAAAGTGGGCCGCTTTAAACATCTGGTTCTTTTTCTGATTGCCTTTATGATCTATAACGACGGCATACAAACGGTGATAATTATGGCTACCATTTATGGAACCGAGGAGCTGCGTCTATCGACGACAGTGTTGATGGTTACGTTGCTGGTTATCCAGGTCATTGCCGCAGGTGGCGCTCTGCTGTTCAGTGGATTGGCTGACAAGATCGGTACAAAACACGCTGTTATGCTTTCACTGGTGCTTTGGAGTGCTGTCGTTACCTATGCCTATTTCATGCAAACAGCGACCGAGTATTTTTTCCTCGGCGTTATTGTAGGTATCGTCCTTGGCGGTTCGCAGGCGTTGAGCCGCTCTCTGTATGGTGCCATGATTCCCGAAAAAAACAGTGCCGAATTCTATGGGTTCTATTCAATATTCAGCAAATTCTCTGCGATTTGGGGACCATTGGCGTTTGCAGTGATCCGACAGGTCACGGGGTCAGGGAGATTGTCTATAATCTCATTGATGATTTTCTTCATTATAGGCCTAATACTTCTCTTTTTTGTAGATGAGGAAAAAGCAAAGGAAGCCAAACTGTTAGGCGCCTTTTAATTGGCTCTGCACAGGGGTTGTGGATGAATCCTGGGGAGCGGCAAAATTTACATATCTCAGAGGGCGGGTGTCTGGATAGTTGCCATCCTGTTCATTATAGGTGCTTTCATCCTATACACGGTTGATGAACGTGAAGGTCTGCAGACTGCTGAACGTCGCTGACCTAAATTGTATACTTAATAGGGTGTGAGTAGAATTGTATTGATTGCGCCCTGTGGTTATATGCCTGTACTACAATATAATGTGTAAGCCATTATATTATATACTATGAGTTGTATAGTAGTGCTGATACTACCCATCATGGAATACTTTAAATCAGGGCTATAAAAGCAAGGGACAGACCAATAAAAAGTGACAGGGCATAGACATAGTTTACAGATTTTGGAATTAAAAAAGCCTGAAGGAATTGGTTTGGAAAGTTGGCG
>CAZULW010000044.1:12655-17959 GCA_964621455.1 uncultured bacterium | reverse complement strand
TTTCAAACTAGCGCGGCAGCCCCAGCTTAAGCCGGCATTGATCAAATTTAACTTTCAATCGGGATAACAGGTCTTTATACGGCACGGAGCGAACCAAGGCCGCTAATGGAGGACCTAAGCGATATCGCTCGTTTAAAGCTCTACACTACTGAGTATTACTAAGTATAAATTCACTGCGATTTTATAATGGATTAGCCCTGGACGTTAGAGAAGCCAACCGGAAAACTGGGTGTGCTTATCCCAGGGGCAGAAGCTGTTGGCGGCACCTTTATCGCCGGCTTCTAGACTATCAAGCAAGGAATTTAAAACCCATCGTCATCGCTATCGATTGCGGCGTATTCAAGTGCCGCTACGAATTCTTCCATACCTTGGAAACGGCACGCGCCGCCGGCAATTGCTCCCTATCCGATGCCTGCAATATGCTCATAAGCGAAGGCCGTATGGGTAGTGTGGATATTAAGAATCATTTCTGGCTAGACATCGATACGCCGGCAGCCTTTGAGCATTGTGCCGAGAATGGACTCTACCGCCAGGTTATCCAGGGCTGAGCACCTGTGAATCGCTCACTCAAGAATCCCTTTGTTTCTGTTATCATCCGTTCACGGAATCGGCTCCCATATGTCCTGGAGATCATTGACGTGTGCCTCCAGCAAACCTATGAAAACTATGAAGTCGTAGTGGTTGAGCAGAGCGATCAGAACCTCTGGGTACAGCATAAAGCGAAATTTGCCGAGCTACCGGAGCATATCCGGGTGCTCAGGTTCGAGCCACTGGGTGGCTCGTTGGCCAAGAATACCGGTGTTGCCAATGCCCGCGGCGATGTAGTTCTGTTTATGGATGACGATGACATCCCTGTCGGGAATGATTGGATTGCCCATCATGCGGCTCATTATGAAGATCCAACTTGCGTCGGAGTTTCAGGGCGCATCGTCGACCGACACAACGAGCCGTTCCGCGGCAGAAGCAGAAAACAGGCCTACAGTCACTGCCTGACCTATTCATTTTTTCTACGGGGCCGAGATCACGCCAATCTAGATATTGAAAAAAAGCCTGTTGATTGGCTACATGGTCTCAATGCCAGTATCCGTCGGTCCCATGTTGTGAAATTGGGGGGCTGGTATCCACATGTGACCAACTTCGATGAGCATTCTTTCTGCTTCCGCCTACGCAAAGCCCTCAAGCCGGAAGAATATCTCATGTTTGACCCCAAGCCTCAGACTTGCCGACGGTATAATATTGAAGGGGGACTGGGAAAACGGTTCAAACCTCTTTCTGAGTTGGTTATAAACCATATGCATTACTACCATTGGGTAGTTCGTCCCAATTTCCCTCTGCGCTTTTTTCTGTGGTACCCCTTGATAATGCTCTATGCATTCTACTATTCTGCGCGGTGGTTACGTCGTCACTCACGATTTATCGATAGATTCTGGATCCGATTATTCGGCCTGCGGACGGGGCAATCCTTTATCATTCTTACCGAGTTGCTAAAATTGCCATTCATCTCCCTCAGGTTCCTGACACAAAAACGCCCGCCCTGGGACGGCAAGCTCCCTGCACCGGTAGAGGGGTAATACCTGCATGAGCAAGATCAAGATTCTCTTTGACATCGAGTATGTATACCATCTGGCCGCCATGGACCCGGTCATCGACGTTTTCGCCGACGATGACCGATACAACTGTGCCATCAATTACGGTATCGAACCCTACCGCCGGTTCGGTTTCTGGAAGATCCCCTCGATGGATATGTTCCTGCCCCATCTGAAGGTCGACCGCTTGCGTCGGGCCGAGCCGGGCGAAAAATTCGATGCCGTCTTCGTCGGAGATACCAAGTGCAATGCGGAGCAATTCGGCAAAACCATGCTCTGCTTTGTGAACCACGGCACCGGCATAAAGACGGTCATTTATCGCAACCTGCGGCGGCATTCTCATACGAAATACATGATCTTTGTCGAGGGTGAATATCGGTATGGCGCTCTGCAGGAATCTGGTGCATTGGGCCTTAGCCAGGTCCACAAGATTGGATTGCCGAAGATCGATCCTTATTTCCGGGAAGGTACCTTTGATCGCGAAGAGATTCTGCTCCGCTACGGCCTTGATCCGGATAAGAAAACAGTCCTCTACGCCCCCACCTTCAAGCCGACATCAATCTATCGGCTGAAAAACCACATTTTCACGGAAACGCGGGATTACAATCTCATCATCAAGCTGCACCACTACAGTTGGATGGGCAAGTACGCACCCCATAGGCAGCATCGCATCTTCGAACGACGAGTAGGCAAGTATCCCCATGCCGTACTCGTCCCGGTACAGCATTACAATATCCTCCCTCTCATGGCAGCTTCGGATACACTGATCAGTGAGGCATCCAGCACCATTTTTGACTACCTTGCGTTGGGGAAGTTTGGAGTTATCTACGACTTGGATCACGAGAGGCTGAAACATTCCGACGGCGAGCCTATCATGGCCCTCGATAACCGGAGGCTCTTCGACGGCGCTTTCGTCCATATCGACCAATCGAACAAGATCAGCAAAGCGGTGGCACAGGCAGTCAATCCCACAACTGAAATGAAGGCGAAGGGGGATGAGTATCGCAACTTTTTCTTCCATCAGTTGGATGGGAATGCCGCCCAACGCCTCAAGGTCAAGTTCGAGGAATTATTGGCAGACGAGGGCAACCAGAACAATCCCGTGGCGCCTCAACCCCTCGGTTGAACGGCAATGACTGACGGCAGTAGGATGAATATCGGTACTTACGCACTCACCTGGGTAGGTGATGTTGTCAAGACGCCGCCGCTTATGAACCGATGCCATGAGCTCTACCTCGAGACTTCGATCACTGGATGTCGGCGTACGGCCGGGCTCGGCTATAGCATTCCATGACGAGCTGAGATCGACTTAATAATCATTATCACTGGGATACTATGCATCGATCACCACACGGCAATGGCCTGATCACCCTTTTTGTCAAAGAGCAGTACCGGATAATTCGGGACGATCTCTCTGGGAAACGCTTCCGCCGTAAGCGCTTTGTGCCTTTCATGAAGTACCGTGAGATCCTGCTCCTGGAAGAGCTGCTTGACAATCTCCAGCCCAAGCAGTGCCTGGAGTGGGGCTCCGGTTACAGCACCCTATATTTTCCCCAATTTCTGGGACCGGAAGCTCGTTGGCTGGCCATCGAGCATAGCGATGAATGGGCCAAGCAGGTCAACAGCCTGAATGGGAATTCACGGGTGAAAACGGTGGGCGTGCCGCCCAAGGCGTTTCCATGGACCGACGAGCATAATGACGGCGCCTACGCCGACCTGGCCGATTACGTGGATTATCCCGGTGATTCAGCCCCTTACGATTTCATTTTGGTTGACGGACGGGCCCGGGTAGAATGCCTCAAGCGCGCCTACGAATGGATCAGCGATAACGGAGTGGTGGTGCTACATGATGCCATGCGTCCGTACTACCACCCGCCCCTGGAGGTTTTCCCTCATCAAGCGTTATTCAAAATTGTGGGGATTGGGGACAAGGGTTTGTGGTTCGGCGGTAAGGGGATGCCCATCGAGACATACCTGAATGTTGCCCAGCACCAACGGCTCTGGAAAATGCACAACCGCCGTCGTAGGACGTGAAAGGCTACCCTACTTCAGCAGTGCCATCTTGAAGGGTGCATTATCAGCACGTTAATACCTAATGCTATCCGGCATAGTATTATGATCTTTCAGCACTAGTAGATAGATACTATATTCAGTATATGCGCTCAATACAGTAAGAATATGGATCCAGTCATGAACTTCGCAGACTACTTATGCGGCATCTCTTTTCGCTTCATTAAGCCCCAGACGCCTTTACCAAAACCTCTCGCACAGTTTCTCGATGGCCTGTCACGGCTCGGCTTCCCGTTAGAAAGATGGATTGCCAAACTACCTTCTGATGATAAACATATGAAACGTACTTTGCGTGGAATTTGCAGGATTCCGAAAATGTCAACATTTGCTCTAGGTGCCATCATCAACCGCTGTGTATTGCAAATGCCAGACAATCAAGTATATGTTAATGTGGGAGTTTGGCACGGATTTACTTTTCTGAGTGGATTAATCAATAATGGTCACAAGAAATGTGTGGGCATTGATAATTTTTCCCGAAAAATTCAACATGGCGAAAGAAAGAAATTCCCATTAAGATTCAATAAATACAAAAGTGATAACCATCGATTTTACGAAATGGATTATCTTCAATATTTCGCAGAAATCCATAAAGAACCTATAGGATTTTACTTATATGATGGGTGGCATAGATACAATAGTCAACTAGAGTCATTGGAAGTAGCCGAACCGTTTTTCGCAAAAGATTGCATTATTTTCATTGACGACGCCAATGAAGATGATACTAGGAATGCCACAATGGATTTTCTTGCCAGCAGACCTAACCGATATGATATTCTCTTAGACGGGACTACTTATTGCAATCGCCATCCAACTTATTGGAATGGGGTATTAATCTTCCAAAAGGTTAAATAAGGAGATTACGCGAATAGTATCTCCTCTAGCATTTCAGAACATATTGGACCAAGAATGGGCTGATTCATCGGATTGAGACTCAAGGAAGTCCAGGCAACACAGATTTTGATCGCATATATTTCTGGATCTTCTCTTATCCTATTAATTATGCTAGAGTATGAACTCATATGAGTATAAAGACTGACAACAAAGTAACCTTCAAAAGGAAAGAGGTGACTCAGCAGGTGGCTGAGAGGCTAAATGTCACTGTCTTGAGCCTGAAGGCACCAGTGGATGCTGTCTTTGAGACCCTTCGGGAAATGCCGGACCGGCAGACCCGGGCGGCTGAGTGCTACATTTACCGGGTCGATGGCAAGGCTTCCGAGCGCCTGGTGGACGCTCTGGAAGCCAGACTTTGAGGAGCGAAGTGAGCCGTGAATATCGGTATCTATGTGCCCAACTGGATCGGTGACGCCGTAATGGCTTTGCCATTTGTGAATCTCTGCCGCCGGACCTTCCCCGAGGCCCGCATCACCATCGTGGCCAAGGCGTGGGTAGCTGCGGTATTTGAGCACCACCCCAGCGTGGATAGCATTATCACCTTTGATGAGGCCCAGCTGAAAGGCCTGCTTCCTACCATCCGCAGTGGCCGCAGCCTGAAGGCCGCCGGGTTTGACCGCTTCTACCTGCTCTCCGATTCGCTCCGCTCCGCCTTCCTGTCCTGGCTGGCCCGCAGCAGGGAACGCATCGGCTTTTCCCGCATGGATCCTGCCTCGCGGGGGCAGTTCCGCTCACCTTTCCTAACCCGGCCCGTCCC
>CAZULW010000044.1:1843-12645 GCA_964621455.1 uncultured bacterium | reverse complement strand
TGCATTTGACCGAACCGATAGCGGTGTTTCTATCCAGCGTGGCCGAGTCCCGGCGCGTACCGCTGGCGAAATGGACCGCGATCCTGGAACCGTACCTTGACGACCGCCAGGAGATTCTTTTCATCGGCAGCCGGCAGGACCGTCATGACAGTGAGGCTCTCATTAAGCAGCTCAGCCGTCCCGGCGTGGCCGACGTCTGTGGACAGACAACCCTGCGGCAGGCCATGGCCCTTATCTCCAGGTGCCGAGGGGCTCTGGCCACCGATTCCGGGCTGGGACATATCGCCGCCAACCTGGGGGTCAGGACTATCTCCATCTTCGGTTCCGGTGATCCCGCCGAAACGCGCCCCATAGGCCCCCGGGCCGGTGTCGTCTCCAAGCCGGTGCATTGCAGCCCGTGCCGAAAAAATGCCTGCCCCAATCGGGACGAACCCCTGCTCTGCCTCAACGCTGTCCCGGCCAGAGCAGTTTGGGAATCCTATAATGCCCTGTAACAATGCTATCAAGGCAATGAGCGGCCCTGTTCCCACCTGGGAGAAGCAATGAGCTATCGTCTATTATTGGCATTCCTCGCTTGTTTCACCGCCGCCTGGAGTCAGGATCACCCTTTCCGGGCCGGTGAAACACTCGTCTACGCCACCGGGTTCCGCCTGTTCACCGCCGGTACTTCCACCATGGAAATCGTGGAACAGGAAGGGGACTCCGTCCTGTATATCGTCTCACAGGTCAGGACCAGTGATTTCTTTGATCACCTATACCGGGTCCGGGACCGGATTGACCTGTGGCTTGACTCCAGCACTCTGGAACTGCGACGCATGCAGCGGGATATCCATGAGGGGGGGTATGAGCGCAGGGACACTACTGTTGTTGATCGGGAGAGAGGGCTCATCTACGCCCGCAAAGATACCCTGACCGTGGAGTGGCCGGTATTTGACCCCGTAGGTATAATTTATTATTTACGCAGCTTGCCACTGGCAGCTGGTTATGAAACCCGCCTTACCATATTCGATGGCCGTAACCTGCGTAGAATGGCCATCACCGTCGGTGGTATTGAACGGATTAAGGTCCCTGCCGGCGAGTTCGAATGCCTGGTCCTGAAACCAACTCCCCTGGACAACAAACAACTGACGTCAGTTGGCGGCATCCTGCAGCTGTGGCTGACGGCTGACCGGAGGCGCATACCGGTGAGGATCGAGCAAAAAGCCGGTTTCGGGACGATAGTACTCAAGCTGGCGGAGGTGAGGTAGGGGGTTAGTCCTCTCGCAGCAGGTCAGGATGGCTCGGTCTCTTCAAAGTCCTGATTCTCGTACTTTTTCGGGTCACCGAATAAAGAATTAATTTCTTCCATTTCACTGTCATCGGCATAAGGAATTAGTTCTAACTTCAATTTCCCCAATTTTTCTTCAAAAACTTCGGCCACGGCTTTTTTTACTACCTCATACATTTTTATTTCATCGAATTGGGCATCCATGACTTATCCTCCTTGTAAGAATACTTAATATCAATTTACTGAAAAGCCGGAATGAATAGAGGGAAAAAAGTTATAACGGCTACCTAACGCCGGAGCATGGTGCCCTTTAAGCAGTGGTTGCTCATTCCCAACTCCCTACCGCACAATCCGCATGATGTCGTTGTAGAAAATCACCGCGATGAGTGCCAGGAGCAGCAGCACTCCCAGCTGCTGCACGGCCATGCGGGCCCGCAGGGAAAGTGGGCGTCGCATAGCGGCTTCAATCAGAACGATTGCGATGTGACCGCCGTCCAGCGCAGGGATGGGCAGGAGGTTGATGAAGGCCAGGTTGACGCTGATAATGGCCAGCAGCCCCAGTAGGGTGGAGAACCCGCTCTGGGCCGACTGCCCGGCCAGCTGGGCGATCATGATCGGGCCGCCCACATCCTTCAGGCTGGCCCTGCCGGTGATTATCATCGCCAGCGACTTATACGTGAGGACGAACCACCGCTTGGTTAGAGCGAAGCCGCTGACAACCGCCTCGCCTGGTCCCGCCGGCCGGTTAGTCAAAACCGGACCGATACCGATCATGCCTACTGTCCTGATCTCGTCGTCCACCAGGGTCTCGGTGGCGCGGGGCTCCATGACTCGCCGGAAGGTCTCACCGTCCCGGACCCAAGTAATCTCCACGGTTTCGCCGGGCCTAGCATATATAATAGTGGTGAGCTCTTCCCAGGAGCTTATGGACTGGCCGTTTATAGCGGTGATCTCGTCGCCCGGCTGGATACCCGCCGCTTTAGCCGGGTAATCCTCAACGAGGGAGCCTACCTCAGAGGAGGGATCGGCCTCGATGATGCCGTTTATCAGGGTTAAGGAGGCAAAGATCACTACCGCCAGCAGCAGGTTGGCCAGAACGCCGGCGGACATGAACCAGATCTTCTGGAAGCTGTTTTTGGACTGGAATTCCCACTCGGCCCCGGTAAGCTTGGTGTCCATGCTCTCATCCACGATGCCGGCCACTTTCACATAGCCTCCCAGGGGGATCAGCCCCAGGCCGTACTCGGTGTGGCCGATCTTTTTCTTGATGCCCAACCCGAAAAGGTTAAACCCCACGTAAAACCGCTCTACTCGAATACCCACTGACCGGGCCGCCAGGTAATGGCCCAGTTCGTGGAAGAATATCAACACCACCAGCACAAATATCATGGCCAGAATCGTGGTTATCATTTACTCCAGATTACTCCTTGCTGATCAGCAGCTGCCATAGATTGCTCCGTCAGCTGCAATATAATAGAAAATAACGACCATTCCACTATTTACAACGTACGGCGGCTGGTGATCATGCCGGAGCCTGTCCCGAAGGGATCCATTCGGGCAGGTCCAGGGCCGGGGCCACACAGCGCCGGGTCCATTCGAGGAGCTCCTCGATAGCTTCCAGGTCCGGGTGCTCAACGAAGGGGTGTTCGGCCAGGGCTTTTTCCAGGGTGGCCGGAATTTTCAGGTAGGCGATGCGGTCTTCCAGGAAGGCCTGGACGGCCAGATCGTTGGCCATGTTAAGCGCGGCTGGGGCCGAACCGCCCCGCCTGAGGGCGTCGTAGGCCAAGGGGATACAGGGGAACTTTTCCAGGTCCGGCGGCTCGAAAGTGAGGGTGCCCACCTGAACGAGATCGAGGCGGGGCCAGCTGGAGGGCTTATGGTCCGGGTAGGTAAGGGCGTACTGGATGGGGACCTTCATATCGGGAACGCCCAGCTGGGCCTTCACCGACCCGTCGGCAAACTCCACCATGCTGTGAATGATCGACTGGGGATGAATCACAATATCCACCTGATCGGGAGTCATGTTGAACAACCACCGGGCTTCGATCACCTCCAGCCCCTTGTTCATCATGGTAGCCGAATCGATAGTGATCTTGGGCCCCATGTCCCAGTTGGGGTGCTGGAGGGCCTGCTTTCTGGTTGCCTCGGCGAGCTTCTCCCGCGGCCAGGTCCTGAAGGGTCCGCCGGAACCGGTGAGCACCAGCCGCCGGACCTGATCGTGGCGTTCCCCGACCAGGCACTGCCAGATGGCGCTGTGTTCGCTGTCCACCGGGTAAAGGTGGGCCTCTTTTCGCCGGACCAATTCGGTAATCAGTTCCCCGGCCATGACCAGGCTTTCTTTGTTGGAGAGGGCCACATCCATCCCAGCCTTCAGGGCCGCGATGGTGGGGGCCATGCCCGCACCGCCCACCAGGGCGTTGAGGCAGAGATCAACATCGTCACGGCCGGCAACGGTCAGCACGCCTTCCGAGCCGGTCAGGATCTCGATACCGCTGCCTGACAATCGTTCATGGAGCTCTTCAGCAGCCGATTCATCAGTAATAGCCACCACTTTAGCCTTAATGCGCCGGGCCTGCTCAGCCAGCAGGGCGGCGTTCCTGCGGGCCGTTAGAGCCACCACCTGGAATTCACCGGGGAGACTGTTGACTACCTCCATGGCCTGCTTACCGATGGACCCGGTGGAACCAAGGATGCTCAGTCGCCGCATCAGATACCCAGGCTCAGCTGAATCCCTCCGGTGATGAAACCGGGATTAACCTTGGCCTGAACCGACACCCTCAGCCACCGGAAAAGGTCGCAACCGGCGGACAGCGCTAGAACCTTGGTGGTCGCCTCCAGTTTTCCGGGAACATCCGACGCCTTTGCCGCCGACCTGGGGAAGACACTCTGATACACTAATACCAGGGCGCAGGCTATATTTACAGGCCCGAATTTTACGCCATAAGCCCAGCTCGCCTCATTCCAGGTTAATCTATAATCAGGCAGCCCCTCAATTCTGTTCTGGATAAAGGTTATTTCGGGCATAAACGGCCCCAGCGTCAAGGGCTCAGGCCGGTACCTGAGGCCGATTCGCAACATTTGCACAACCTGCTGTACGGTCAACCCGCTGCCAAGACCGCCGACAACAGCCAGGTTGGGTGATACCCACCACTGTAGCTCAACCACTGGCAGGAGTTGCAGGCCGCTGTAAGCATGGAGGCGATATACTGCCGGATACAAAGCAACGGCTATCGGGGAAAATTCCCCTTCCGGAAGGGGTGCCGGGATCATGGCTGCGGTGACCCTTTCAGCAGCCGAAATAAAGTCGGAGTGGGACAGAGCCGGCTCAGGCGGGTTGGCGATCAGGGGCGCGGCAAACACCATCAAGGCCAGCGAGACCGCCAGATAGCGCCTAGATGAACCCACGACTGCCCTGCTCGATGAATTCCAGGATCGCCTGAATTTCAGGCGTGGGCTCCAGCTCGTCCCTGATAATCGCCACCGCCTGGCTCAGGTTGTGGCCCGAGCGGTAAATATATTTGTAAGCCTTCTTGATCTGGGCCCTGACTTCCGCCGGGAAACCGCGGCGCCGCAGGCCAATAACATTCAGACCACCAAACCTGAGGGGTTCACCGGAGGCCATGACATAAGGTGGCACATCCTGCACCACCCGGAAGCCGCCACCCACAAAGGCATGGGCACCCACGCGGCAGAACTGGTGCACGGGCGTACAGCCCCCTATGGAAGCGTACTCGTGGATCTGCGCGAAGCCCCCCAGTTGCACCATATTCGCCAGGATCACGTTATCACCGATCATGCCGTCATGCCCGACGTGGACATGCGCCATCAAGTAGGCATCGGAGCCGATGACGGTCCCCCCTTCCCTGGTGCCCCGATGAATCGTCACATATTCCCGCAGGACGGTCCCGTCCCCGATAGAGGTCGGTGTGAGGCCGCCCTCGAAGGTCAGGTCCTGGGGTGGAGCACCAACCACGGCCCCGTGAAATACCTGGCAACCAGTCCCCAGGGTAGTGCCCCGTAGAATCTGGGCGTGAGCCATGATCTCGGTTCGCTCACCCACAACGGTGCCGCCTTCAATGACGGCAAAGGGGCCGACTTTTACATCGGCAGCTAATCGGGCATCGGGATCAATAACTGCGGTGGGATGAATATCGGTGGAAATGTCTATTCCTCACGATCGGCGATCACAGCCATCAATTCGGCCTCCGCGACCAGTTCGCCGTCCACAAGGGCCTTTCCGGCTAGCTTGCAGGTATTCAGGCGTAGTCGGAGTAGTTCCACCTCCAGGATGAGCTGGTCCCCGGGGATTACGGGCCGGCGGAAGCGGGCTTTATCGATAGCGGTGAAAAAAATCAACTTGGTGTTGGAGTCGGGTACCGTGCTAAGGAGCATGAACCCGCCCGCCTGGGCCATAGCTTCCAGGATCAGGACACCCGGGAAAATAGGCCGACCGGGGAAGTGCCCCTGGAATAACTCCTCGTTTATGGTCACATTCTTCACCGCCCGGATCCGCTTGCCGGGCTCGACATCCAGTATCCGGTCAACCAGGAGGAACGGGTACCGGTGGGGCATGATGTCAGAAATGGCCCGGGTGTCAAACTTGAGCTTGGGGCTGGCGCTCTGCACCCGTTTCTGCTGCAGGCGCTTGCCGTAGACCTGCTTCAGGCGCTTGACCAGCTCCACGTTGGAAGCGTGTCCGCTGCGGGTAGCCACAACATGACCCTGGATGGGCATGCCGAGCAGGGCCAGATCGCCTATGAGGTCGAGGATTTTATGGCGCACGGCTTCGTTCTTGAAGCGGAGATTTTGCCCCTTCAGAAGGCCGTCATCGCCCGGCGCTACTTCACCTTTGATGTTGAAAAGCTGCTTCAGATGGTCGATTCCCTCGGACGGAATAGGCCGGTCCACGAAAACCAGCGCGTTTTCCAGGCTGCCTCCTTTGGCCAAGCCCTGTTCTTTCAGCTGCTCTACCTCGCTGAACAGGCAGAAAGTCCGGGCCGGGGCTATGCGTTTTACGAAATCTTCTTCCATGCTGTAGACGGACATGGTCTGGGTGCCGTTCCCGATGAGATGGTGATAATCCATCATAAAAGTAATTCGGAAAGCCTCGGACGGGAGCACATGCATGTCGATGCTCTTGGCGGAATCAGAATAGGAAACTGTCTTGTCGATGACCAGCACCTTACGCTCGGCACTCTGTTCCACAAGACCGGCCTGCAGCAGGACATCCACAAAGGACTTGGCGCTGCCGTCCATGACCGGCGGTTCCTTAGCGCTGAGCTCGATCAGAAGATTGTCAATCCCCAGACCGCTGACCGCCGCCAGGATATGTTCCACCGTATGAACCTGATGGCCATTCTGTGCAATGGTGGTTCCCCGTGAGATATCCACCACATGGTCAATGTCAGCCAGGACTGGTGGGAAGTCCTGCAGGTCGGCGCGAATGAAACGGATGCCCGTATTGATGTCTGCCGGCTTGAAAGTGGCGGTGCAATCCAGTCCGGTGTGTAGCCCTACTCCAGAAATGGATACTTTCTTCTTGATGGAATGCTGAAATCCGGCCATAAATGCTAGTCTCCTTCTTTTTGGGGCACTTTTTCCAGCCGGGCCAGGCTTGCTTCCAGCTTACGCAGCCGCCGGGTCAGCTCCGGCAGCTGTTTGATGGCTCCATATTGCCGCAGCCACTTCTGGTGTTCAACCGCGGGATCACCCGCGTAAAACCGCCCGGCGGGGATCGATTGCCTGACGGCCGCTTTAGCGGCTACCACCACTCGATCACCAATGGTAACGTGGTCCGCCACACCTACCTGGCCCGCCAGAGTAACAAAATCGCCGATGACGGTAGATCCGGCGATCCCTACCATGCCGGCAAACAGGCAGCCGCGGCCGATCTTCACGTTATGGGCAATGTGCACCAGATTGTCGATTTTGGTACCGTCACCGATGACTGTATCGCCGATAGTACCCCGGTCAATAGTGCTGTTGGCCCCAATTTCCACCTGGTTCCCGATAATAACCCGGCCCACCTGGGGAATTTTGTAATGGACATCTTCTTCGGTGACATAGCCATAGCCGTCGGCACCGATAACCGCGCCACTGTGAATGATGACCTCATCACCAAGGCGCATACCGTCGTAGATGACCACGTTAGGGTGGAGCTGCACCCGGCGGCCGATGACAGTGTCCCGGCCCACACTCACGCCGGCCCCGATAATCGACTCCTCGCCTATGGAAACCTCATCGCCGATCACCACACAGGGACCAATGCACACCTCCCTGCCCAGCTGAACCTCACGACCCAGAGTTGCCGCGGGGTGAACCCCTGAAAGGGGTGGAACCTCGGGATAAAGAAAGGCCAGCGCCTCGGCAAAGGCCCTGGCGGGATTCGACACGCGAATGGCCGGCTTGCCGTGTGAGTCAGCGCCAGCTTTCAGTATAACCGCAGTGGCCGGGGATGAGTCCAGGTGGCGGTCGTATTTGGGATCAGCCAGAAAGGTAATCCCGCCGGAGCTGCCGGAGGTGACCTCACAAGCATGGGTGATCTCTATTGACCCATTCCCATCCACCTCCCCACGGACCACTTCAGCGATCTGAGCCAGAGTAGGCAAGTCAGGATGCGTTATTGCTGCTGCTTCGTTGCAGAAGAACGGCGCAGTTCGGCTATGACGTCATCCGTGATGTCGTAGGCTGGCAGGGCGTACACCAGGGCACCACCGGCGGCATCAATAATATAATCATACGACCGCTCCGCTCCGATCTTCTTCACCGCCGTGTCAACCTTGTCCAGGACCGGCGCCATTAATTGGGCCTGGTAGCGGTAGAGTTCCCCATCTTGACCAAATTTGGACTGCTGGAACGCCGTGGTGCTCTGATAGAGCGCTTGGATCTCCTGTTCCTTCTCACGGATTTTCTCATTACTCAGCAGCAGGCGCTGGCGCTCGAACTCCCGGTTTAAACTGTCCAACCGCTCCACATAGGTGGTGTACTCCACATCGAGGCGCCGCGTTTCCTTTTGAACCTTGGCCTGGGCGTCCCGAACCTCCTCATACTCCTGCATGATACGGTTGGACTCGATATACCCTATCTTAAGCTGACCGAACATCCCGGAGGGGACTACCATCATCAGGCCAATCAGACTTCCAATTAATCTGCTCTTTTTCACCACTCCTCCTTTTATGTGTTAGAAAGGTTGTCCAAAAATGAAATGCAGCTCCCAGCCATGGGGCCCCGGTTCCCCCCCTTCGACTGAATCGAACCCGTAACCCAAATCGAGTCCGAGCATTCCCAGCATGGGCATGAACATACGCACACCTACGCCCAGAGATCGCTTGAGATTGAAGGGATCCACGTAGCTGAAATCGAGCCACGAATTACCCATATCCATGAATGCCAGGGCATAGATAGTAGGATTCTCAGACATTGACAGCCGTAGTTCGGCCGAGTATTTCAGCATCACGGTACCACCCAGGGGACGCCCCCCTGACAAGGGTCCCACGGTATTATCAAGATAGCCGCGGAGCATCTCACCGAACGGTATGCCCGACCCGCCCATGAAAAATCTTTCATCCGGGGGAAGAATAGACCGGCGGCCTTTGGGATTAGGGATCTGTCTGATCGCCCCGATTTTCATCATTTGGTAGAACACCAGTTTCTCGGCTGTGGGTACGTACCATTTGAGAGTAAAGACATGCTTATAGAAGTCCTCATTACCTCCCAGGATTGAACCCGAAATAGTGGACACCCAGTTCATCTCGGAGCCCATAGTAGGAAACTCGGGCCGGTCCCGGCTGTCCCGCTTTATCACCTGGGTTAATGAGATGCCCACCGTTGAAACGAAGCTGTTACCGTGCTCGTCCTGTTCAATATCTTTATCCGGTCGGACGCCGACCAGATAATTGGTCAGATCCTCTTGGTCTCCTATGTAGCTCTTATCGGCCCCCTGGAAAATCCACGATCCCCGGAAGAAGGAGTCGGGCCACCGGAAACGGCGTCCCCACCTCGCGGACCCTCCCCATTGGACAATATCGAATGGGAAATAGCTCATATACTGCGACTGGCCCCGCTCGGTATAGAAAACCGACATGCCCACCATGTTCGGGGTGTTCAGCAGCCAGGGATTGAGCAGGCTCAGGGAATAGGACTCATAGGCCGCCTGCTGGCCCCCGGCCCAATAGCCTAAACTGGCCTGGGCTCCGCGGCTATAGGTCAGGTTAAGCTGCTGTCCGGTGCCTAACAGGTTGGTAAACTCCAGACCGCCGCCACCGATCATGCCGAACTGCTCCGTATAACCTATAGACAGGTTCGCCCGGTCAGTGGATCTCTCCGTCACCTTGATGCTGAGGTCTACTTCGTCTTCATCCACGGGGAGCACATTGGGTTCCACGTTCTCGAAAAAGTTAAGAATCCACACATCCCGCTGGCTCCGGGTGAGTTTTTCATAACTGAAGGTATCCCCCGGATTGATGCGCAGCTCGCGCCGGATCACATAATCCCGGGTCTTCCCGTTCCCGGTGATGTTAATGTACCTGACCGATACTTTCTGGTTTTCAACAATGTTAAGGATCACGTCCAGCGAGTCCTTACCGACAGGATACTCCACCGGCTCCACTCTGGAATATAGATAACCATCATCCAGATAAACCGGGTGCACTCTCTGGCTCACGGCCATTTCGAACACTTCCTTGTTGTAAAGGTCGCCTTTGAAAAACCCCAGGGCGGCCTCCAGCTCTTCATCGGTATACAGAGTATTGCCTTCCCAGGAGAAGTTACGGTAATAATAAGGATTGCCCTCGTGAATCTGAATGAGCAGCTCCAGTCTTCTGCCGCCTGAAGTGACCAGAACCGAGTCACGCACTATCCTGGCGTCGCGATAGCCGTTGTTGTTATAATGGGCCACGATCTTGTACAAGTCATCTTCATAATTATCGCGTTCAAAGGAGGAGCGCCAGAACAGGTACCAGCGCCATTGCCTGGTGTCCTTCATCTTGCGCCGCAGCGTGAAAGACGAGAACCGCTCGTTGCCTTCGAACCGGATTTTCCGAAGCCGCACTTTCTTGTTTTCTACGACGGTAACCTTAAGGATTTGTCCATAGGGGCGCTTTCCAGGCTCCTGCTCCGTGGTAACTTCCACATTCAGATAACCGTCTTCGTGATAGATCTGCTTGATATTACGGATCACTTCGGAGACGGCATAATCCGTCAGGATCTGGGGTGGTTTCAGCTCGATGGTTTCCAGAATTTTTTTCTCGCCGATCTTCTTGTTGCCCTCAAATATTATTTCCTCCAACGAAGGATACTCCTCGACCGCGATGCGGAGCACTATCCCATCCTCGGTGTTTTCGTCCAGGTAGATTTGAATATTAGCGAAAAAGCCCAGATCCCACAGGCGATCGATGCCGCGCGAAATATTTATCATCGTGACGGTGCGGCCGGGGTATAACCGGGAAGTGGCCTGGATAACCTGGGCGGAGGCGCGCTCATTACCTTCAACCACCACCTCCCGCAGATTGAAACTGGCGGCCTGCTGGGCCCAGCT
>CAZULW010000044.1:0-1833 GCA_964621455.1 uncultured bacterium | reverse complement strand
AGTGAGCAGGACCAGTAATCCTATGAGATACCAGGTGCGCATCCTGATTATCCCATTACCGAGGAGGGTTTTACCTGTTCACTCAGCTGGCCGAAGCGCCGCTCGCGGTGCTGGTATTCCAGGAGCGTCTCGTACAGCTGTCTCCGTCGGAACGCCGGCCACATAGCATCGGAGATAATCAATTCACTATAAGCGGATTGCCACAGAAGGAAATTGCTAAGGCGGGTTTCACCGCTGGTGCGGATAATGAGCTCCGGGTCGGGCATACCGTGGGTGAACAGGCAGTTTTCAAAAAACGCCTCGTCAATATCTTCCGGTTTAAGGCTGTCATCAAGTACCGTGCGGGAGACACGCTGGACCGCCTCCAGGATCTCCTGGCGGCCGCCATAGCTGAGGGCCAGGTTGAGGTTCAAACCGGTATTGGATCCGGTGAGGTCCATGGCGTGATGCATTTCCCGACGTGCTAGAGCTGGAAGATCATCCAGACGACCGATGATGGTAAGGCGCACGTTGTTTCCCATCAGCTCCTGGACCTCTTCCCTGATAGTGTTCACCAACAGGCGCATAAGAGCGTCCACTTCCGCGCGGGGGCGTTTCCAATTCTCAGAGCTGAAGGTGTAGAGGGTGAGGATTCCAATGCCTAATTCACCACAGGCCTGGGTGATCTCCCTGACGGAGCTAACACCTTCCTTGTGCCCCGCCACCCTGGGCAATCCCCTGGATTTCGCCCAACGGCCATTACCGTCCATAATGATGGCAATGTGCCTGGGCAGATTCCCCTGATCCAGGACGAGACTTTTTAGCTCCGTTTCGGTCTTGGATTCCATAAGTTTTATTTAAGTTACCCTACACCCCCACAATAGGCAACCGTCGGCTGATCAACGCCATTGCCTGGATCGGACCATAAACCTCTGCCGGATTGGGAAAAATGACCCAGACCATGTATGCGCTCAACCAGCCATTTCTCTGCACTATACAAGCAATTGCCCATTTCCAACGTTCTGCCGGGGGTAACGGTTCCCGGTGAGTTCTCCCGCCTGGATCAGATCAGGCTCCGGGGTTCCGATTTTCAGGACTCTCCGTCAGTTTCATCAGGGTGTCGGCGATGTGCCTGAACGCCTGTCCCGCTGGGGTATCCGGATGACTCAGGACATAAGGCTCGCCTGAATCGGTGGCGATGACCAAGTCCGGGACCAGCGGTATCCGGCCCAGCAAGGGCACCCCCAGCCGGCGGCTCTCCTGGCTACCCCCGCCGCTGCGGAAGATGGGTAAGGTTATCTCGAAGCGTCCCTTTTTATCTCCTGTAATACTGGAAACCTCGCTTAATCCCTCCAGTTCCAGGGTGGCCCCGGGTACAACCTGACCCCCGGCATCCTTTACCACTCCAGCCAGGAAGAGACCTGACATGTTCTCCACAACTCCCAGAACCGGAGTGTTCACCTTGCCAAACATATCCGCCCCTTTACGTACGTCCAACAGGGCCAGCTTCTGGGGAGTAGTCACAATGACCGCGCCGGTAAGGGCCAGCCGTTGAACCGTAGTCAGCTGTATGTCCCCCGTCCCGGGAGGCAGGTCAAGAATCAGATAATCAAGCTCTCCCCAATCCACGTCCTCCAATAACTGTTCGGTCAGCTTTGCTACTAATGGTCCCCGCCAGATAGTGGGCGCCTGGTTGCCGCTGATAAATCCGAAGGACATGACACGCAGACCATGGCGTTCCAGGGGAACGATTTTCTGCTGCTTATTCAGGGAGGGCCGTTTGTTGGTGCCTACGATCATGGGCAGGCTGGGACCATAAACGTCCAGGTCGAGGATACCCACCTTCGCTCCGGT
>CAZULW010000043.1:0-18113 GCA_964621455.1 uncultured bacterium | reverse complement strand
AAGAAGGTAGAGGCCATTGCCAAGGACCAGGACCTGAGCCGGTATATTCTGTAGGCTGTATTGCAAATTTCAAATTTCAAAGTGCAAAATGCAAAATGGATCATGTTCATAGACCGCTGGCAGGAGGTTGAGCGGCTCATAGAGCACCGACGGTACACGAGCAGCGTTATTCTGGCAAACGGCTTGAACCGAATGGAGGTTAAACGATGCGGCAAGTAATCATTTATCCTGGAGAAGATGGCTACTGGGTGGCCGAATGTCCCTCGTTGCCCGGTTGCATAAGCCAGGGCGATACCAGAGAAAAGGCTATTCGTAACATCCGTGAGGCTATCGAGGGATACATCGCTGCACTCGAGGAAGATGACTTGCCGGTTCCCGAAGATCGATTTGAACTGCTGACAGTGGCCGTATGAGCAAATTGCCCGTGATTTCAGGACGCAGGTGCGTTCAGGGACTGAAGGCCATCTCCGGAGACCAAAACCTGAGCCGTTATATTCTGAAAGGGTAATTGAAAAATGCAAAATGAAAATTGCAAAATGCAGGTTGAGTCGTGATTGAAGCGCGCTGGCGGGAAGTGGAAGCACTCAAGCGTCGCCAGGATCAGGAGCACTTACGCTCGCTTTCTGTTAGCGAGGCCTTCCGGCAGTTTACTCAGCTTATGGAACTGGCTGAGAAGCTCCCCAAACGGGGAAATCTGCGTCGCCTCAGGCAACAGAAAATTGAGCAATTGGTCGCTTGGAGACGAAAAATGGACACCCTAGGCAGGAAAGAATGCCCATGAATGAGCCGCTACATGTGATTAGACCCCCTTACCTTGTCCCCCTCCACAAGAATAAAGAAATACTCGATATAGCATCCAGTCTAGCTAAGCGGGGGAATGTCATGGCTCAGGCAAAGGTTCCTTCTCCCACTGGGAGAAGGCCGGGATGAGGTGGTGAAGGCCATTGCCAGGGGTCAGGAGCTGGGCTGGTATATTCTGCAGGCCAGCAGGGGCAACGATTGATCGTAGCCACGAATTAACACGAACGATCACGAACCTGTTTAAAAAGATACCTGATGAAGAATATTGTTTTCAATTTGTGCTAATTCGTGCCAATTCGTGGCTAAACCTCTTTGCTGATTAGTGCCAATTCGTGGCTCACACTCGTCATCGGATAAAGGGTATACCGTGACCAAAGACTTCCTCCACATCACCGACCTGACCGCCGACGAAATATGGGCCATCTTCCGCCTGGCGGAGAAGACCAAGGCCCGCTTCAAGGCCCGTCAGGATCCCGGACAGGCCCGGGAGGACTATCGCCCCTTCCAGGGCCTCACCCTGGCCATGCTATTTGCCAAGCCCTCGGCCCGGACGCGCATCTCCTTCGAGACCGGCTTCTACCGCCTGGGCGGGCACGCCCTCTACCTGGACCCCGATTCCGTGGGTATCGGCAAGCGTGAGGCGGTGAAGGACGTCGCCCGGGTGGTGAGCAGGTATAACGACATCATCATGGCCCGGCTATTCGATCACCAGCACCTCCTGGAGTTGGCCGAATACGCCACGGTGCCGGTAGTGAACGGCCTCACCGACTACAACCACCCCTGCCAGATCATGGCCGACATGTTCACCATCCAGGAGCGCCGGGGAAGCCTGTCCGAAAGGATCCCTTCGGGAGACGACCTGCGGATCACCTACGTAGGCGACGGCAACAACATCGTCCATTCCTGGCTGCGCCTGGCGGCCCGGCTGCCGTTTGCCCTCACCATCGCCTGCCCGGAAGGCTACCGGCCCGACCCGGACACGGTGGACCTGGCCCGACAGGCGGGGCTGAGCGAGATCGCCATCACCGACGATCCCCTGGCGGCGGTGGCGGGCGCCGACGTGGTCTATACCGACGTGTGGGCCAGCATGGGGCAGAAGGAGGAGGCCGAGGAGCGGCGGGCCCGGTTCCAGGGGTTCCAAGTCAATGCCGAGCTCATGGCCGCCACCGGGAAGGAGTCGTGGTTCATGCACTGCCTGCCCGCCGAGCGCGGCGTGGAGGTCACCGACGAGGTTATGGAGGCCCCCTACTCCATCGTCTTCGACCAGGCGGAGAACCGCATGCACATCCAGAATGCCATTATGCTGCGACTGCTGGGGAAGGGATAGGAGGTTGGGGGATGGGTGTATTGTCGATTGACGATTGCAGAATGTCGAATGAGAAAACAACTTGCTGCAGGTAGGTTGGCGGCCAAGGAGCAAATAAGTTAGCCGTCAGTGGTCAGCAATCAGCGGTCAGCGGTCAGTAAAAAAGGATATGGCCTCGGAAAGTCGTCCTTTGACAGTCGCCCGATTTCGTTCAGGAAGAGACCTGGACTGGCAAATACTTACTCAGCGTTCCTAGCAGAAGCCATCTCGGATTGAAGGTACAAGTTTTACATAGCAGCAGTTCAGGAAACGCCTGCCGCGTATTCAATGAGCGAAGTTCCATTCTGGTGGACTGCGGCGTCAGCCGGGCAAGGCTGTTCGGGAACGGCAGGTTTGGCATGGACGCCATTTTTGTTACGCACGAACACCACGACCATATTCAGGGTGTGGGCGCCTTGGGAAGAGCAACGGGTGCGAAAATATTCATCCATCCCGCCTCGCATGAAGAGCAGGTTTTAAAGAACCCTGATTTCTTCAAGGGCTGCAGTATTGCCACAATCGAGGAGGGAGAATCGGTAGCAGTTGATAGTCTTACGGTCAAAGCACATAGAACCAGCCATGACGCGGCCGGCGGGCTTTATTACACCTTTCTCGACGAAACAAATGGCACAAACTATGGTATGTTGACCGATACTGGCATGTATTTGCCCGCGATGGCCAAGGTTCTCAGCGATTGCGATGCGCTGCTATTGGAGACAAATTATGACCAGGAGTTACTCGAACAATACCCTGAGTACCCTGATGTACATAAGGAACGTATCCGGAGTCGGAAAGGCCATCTGTCCATTGATCAGACGATCAGTTTCATTCGTAAGCACATCGACTTGGAGAAAATGCAGTGGATTACCTTTGGGCACTTGAGTCCCAGGACGAACAATCCAGATAGAGTACTAGTTAAAATGAGCAGGGCTTTCCCTGATTATGGAAGATTCCATATAGCTCCAAGCGCCTGTGGCTAGAGGTCCACCAGCCCGTCAGGCAGGGTCAGCGATCAGCGATCTGTCATTAAAGGATAGCGAAGAGCGAGGAGCGAAGGGGTAGAGCGAGTAGGGGCTGTTACCCAAAAAGATCGGCGTGAGTGCCTGTGCGTATCAGGATCAATTCGTTCTCTGTCTTCAGGTAGATCAGCAGCCAGTCCGGTTCAACGTGGCATTCCCGTACGTCTTTGTATTTCCTGTAGTTCCCGAGCAGCTTATGATCCCGGTATTTTGATGGCAGAGGAACGCCTTCTATTATCTTGTTAACGAGTCCCTTGAATTCTTTGAAGTCTTTCCCCCTTTTTTCCTGCCGTTTGACATCTTTCTTGAATTGGCTCGTTCTCCGTATGATACGTGTCAAATTCCCAGATCCTCAAAGAGCTCCTCGGTGCTCGAATAGCTAGTGAGATCTCGCCTGCTCAGTGCATCCTCCAAAGCCTTCCTTGTAAGCTCATTTGGCAACTTAACCTCAAAAGGCAGCCCCTTCTGCAGTACCAGCTGCCTATAGAACAGGGTCACCGCCTGGGAGGCAGGCAGTCCCAAATTTTTCATTATCTTTTCCGCGTCACGCTTAAGGGACGGTTCCATCCTGACAGACAACGTAGCAGTCTTTCCCATACGTATTCAGCTCCTTTCCATTCAAATGTACGGCAGTTGGTTGTACATTTGCAACACATATTTCCCCAGAAAACATGAAATCAGCACGAAGCATTCATCCACGGCAGCAGTGGTGGGCGCCCACATGATTGTTGACGGCCCCATACTCCATCGTCTTCGACCAGGCCGAGAACCGCATGCACGTGCAGAACGCCATCATGCTGCAGCTGCTGGGGAAGGAATAGCGGCCAGTCCACCGGGGCTGACGGATCGACACTTAGCTATCCGCTGTTATTCTATTATTGCAAGCAAAACAGACGCAGGAAATTATCTTGGCGGAGTTTCTAGCTTTCTCAGGCTAACGCTTGAGCTAAGGCGCGGGTTTACCCGTCGCCTTCAGCTCCTTGTTAGCCAGAGTATAAAGGTACTCTTAGGCCTCACTATTTTATCCCCTGATGAATCGCCGCAATCCCGAACATCAGCTTCCTGTACGTCACATTCTTGAAACCGGCTCGACACATGATATCGCTCAGTTCTTCCGGAGGATAGAAGCGAGGTATGGTGTACGTCAAATAGGCATATCCCCTGTCGGAGCCGGATATAAGGCCACCCACAGGTTTCACAAACAGCCTAACGTAAGTATGGCAAAGCCATCTTATCAGTCTGGATGATGGCTGGCTCGTCTCCAGATTTACGAACCGTCCTCCAGGCCTCAAGACGCGGCAAAACTCAGTGAATGTTTGAGTGAGAACGTCTCTGCTCAGGTTGATATTGCGTGTAGCGAACGAAATCGTGATCAGGTCAAGGCTGTCATCCTGAAACTCCAGAGTCTTCACGTCTGAGACGCTGAACACAATGTTCTGCGCCTCCGGTTTCTTCATCGCCACCGCCAACATGGCGGGCGAGCCATCCACGCCATGGACCGTAGTTCCGCGTGGCGCGTGGCGGCTAAGGCAGACAGCCATTTCTCCGGTACCAGTACACATGTCTGCCCATTGAGTTCCGCCTTGTTCAGCGGCTATTCTTCCGGCTCGCCTGCGCCAAAGCATATCAAGACCGAACGTAAGCATATGGTTCACCAGTTCATAGGTCTTAGACACTTCTGGTGAGAATATCTCTTTCACGAAATTGGCTGTCGCTGGCTTCATCTCACCCGGTCTCCTGTGTTGCATGCCTAACGTTTGAGTTAAGCGGCGGCGTTATTTTGCCGTCCGTTTGAACGATTCGTTATGTGCTTCTTTCATTTCTTATTATACGGCCATGTACAAAAAACGTAGGGCATTAGTAAATCGTCGTGGAGTTTATTCTTTTTCAATTAGTTTCATCTGAAGTGGTTCCAGATTGTCCTTTTGATAAGTACCAATAAAAGATATAAAGAATTCCGGGAGGGGCAATGCCTGCGATGAAATATAAGTTTGAAATCAGATCAAATCGCATAATGAAAAGCCCAATAATTCCTCCGATGGTTATTAGTCCTCCTAGTCCTTCCCATTTCAAAGCAATACTTAGTCCAATGACAGAACTGATCGGGAAAAAGATAAAGGTGATAACTTCACCTGTATTTCTAAATCCCCCACCAGATTCCTCGTTTCCGAAGATATGTGCTAGCACAAAAAATAGAACGAAAGCCAGAATGAGCGATCCCCAGATACGGGCAATCCAACGAATGGTGTTTGCTGTCTTCTTTTGAGTTTTCATCATATTCCTTTCTTCTTGGAGTTGTTTGTACTTCTAATTGTCATCCTTTTTACACATAACTACAAAGCTCACCTGCCGCTATGAAGCGCAGCGGAATTGCCGTCAGGTGCAGCGCCTTGTTATGCTATTGTTCATCTTCCAGCATCTTGAAGTCTTTTTCATTAAATCCAATCTTTTTAGCCAATTTTTCAAGTATAGCTTTTCCGCGTTTATCCAAAAAAGTTCCATAACGTCTGTAATCCAACAAATCTCTGTCTATCAAAGCTATTTTCAACTCCCTATCAGTAACATCTTCAAAATATTTTTTAGGATGTTTATTTGTTTTATTTATGTTTTTCCCTTTGCTTAATATCCAGAAATTAGCAAAATGATTTACTTTTGATTCATCAAAACCTTTTTCTCGCAATTTAGAGCGAGGGAAAATATGATCCATCTCACGTTTATTCAGTTTATATTGGGTTTTACTACCAGGATCTTGTTGAATGATGTATAAGCCAAGGCGTGAATTTCTTTGTATCAACTTTTCATTCCAGCCATCTATGTTTTCCCAATAATTCACCCACCACACTGCCGACTCGAAAGGGAATTGACTTTTCTCATCCTTAGATCTATGCATTAATTCTTCACGAATAAATTTACCCAGTCTGCTATCTGCATATCTAGAAAATGGCCTGGCAAAACAGAACAGGAAAAATGATTTCCGAAAGCTGTCTATTTGGTTATTAGGAATCTCATGTTTTGGCAAATGAAGAAAATAATATACAAACGGCACGAGATTTAGGATCCCACCCATAGCCTTGTTGCTGGATATCCAGCAGTATTTTTGGACATTATCAATGGTTGACTCAATAGCCATACAGCATTGTTCAAAATTCTTTTGAATTTTATACATATTGCTTCTTTTTCTTAACATATCAATATCAAACTTTGTTCCTAAGTCTGATACAGCAAATAAACAACGGATGATAAAATCTATATCTATTTCAAATGAGTTCCCATCATTAACTTTATCAACAAATTCAGGTAAGGTGGTAGCTGACTCTCTCCAATTTAATTTGATCATACTGAAAATAAGATCGGACCTACTCAAAGGTGTTCCCAGCCTATTAATACGGACAAAAATTTCTAATACATCAGATTCCGTCTGTCTTGATTGACTACCAGATGGTTTATTCTCATCAATAATAGAAGCCTTTAAAATATTTTGTTCCTTTGTTAAAACTTCATCAAGTTTGGCTAAATTAATCTCCAGACGCAATTCGTCTTCTTCCTTTAATTTAAGTTGTTTGGTAATTTCCTTCCGATATGTTTGTTTATTGGAGACATCCATTTTGAAGAGATCGGATACTTTAGCAAAATATTCAATGCCATTACTTTCCTCATCATTAGTCAGATTGGCTTCTGCTTCCTTATTCCATTTATCAGCCTCCTCTTGTGTTGCAAAATAGAAATAATATTTTTCTTCTTCGAAATCGTCAGAATGCCTTCCGCTCAGGATATCAAAATACAGATATTTACCATTGTAGCTACCATATAAAGCAAGATATAGTGCTTGCAGGCGTTGTTGCCCGTCTAAGACAAGTTTTAACTTCATTTTAGAACTATTATCTATAAACGCAGGCCTTGTGCCGTTGCGATATATTTTCTCGAACTGCCGATATTGTATATCTTTATAGGTTTCCCACACTAAAACTATTCCAACAGGATAGCCTCTCATAATGGAATCCATTAATTTCCCGATTTTTTCTTCGCCCCAAACAAAATCTCTCTGGATTGCTGGAAGAACAATATCTCCTGAATCAATTTGGTTCAGTAAAGTAACAATATTCATTAATACCTATGCTCCTTTTTCATTAGCATAACTATGTTTATACAGACTGTATAAGCCGGCTCAGAATCCATCGACCGGGCTGCACACCATTCCCTCCCTTGTACAGCACGTGCGCATAGATCATGGTCATGCAATTTTTCAATTGTTTTCTAGAGGAACATCCCTTGCCACTGCCAGGCTCGCCAGTTGGGCCTGCCCGGGACTCACCGAGGCGGCTACGCCCAGGGGCAGGGCTACGCCCAGAGAGACAGGCCTTGGCGGTTTATTTTTGCCAGTCTCAAGTCCCCAGCCTCAAGCCTCAAGAATATCGCGCACCACGCGAACGATAGTCCTCGGCCGCTGGCTTATATTCCGGCACTATGATAAATGATGCCCCATATCGCCCCGTTGCCGCTACCGCCCCACTGGTTTTGGAGCCAATTGTTTTTAAACAGGGAGATTTATGCATCTCGTCGGAGGAAGCCTTGAAAAAAACGAATTTTGTATGGGTTTTGTCTAATTTCGCGCCCGGTCCCGCTACCCGGTCAGTGGGGTGGCTCTCAGTCCATCCGCTCCCAGCGGATCTCCCGCGTGATGTAGCTGACTGGGTTGTCTTTGGTAACCTTGACCCGTACGTGATATTCGGCGGTCTGACCCGGTTCCAGGGCGGTATCGGTGACGACACCGGACAGGTAGGGGATCGTGGAACCTGCCACGAAGGCCGAGTCCTGCGCTACCAGTTCCGTTTTGGCATTCCAAAGCATAAAGACGACCCGCACGAAGTCCCCCCGGCTGATGCCGGTGTTGCGCACCGCCCCCGCGTAGACCCGGTGGTCGTCGTAGATCTGCTCATCGGCGTCGCCCATAAATTCCACCTTCGGTTTGATCTCGGCGATTTCCTGGATGCTGCGGACGTTGGATTTGTCCAGTGTGAGGTTGCCCAGGCTGGTCGCGATGGTCAGTTCATCGATGTTTTCGGCGATGATGTTGCCCCGCACCATCGTGCCGTTGGTCATGACCACCTCGTGGGTCAGTTTTGGCGGCTGAATGCGTTTCAGGATGGTGCGGTAGACCTCCGGTGTCATCTCCCGGCTCTTATACGCTTCCACATCCACCCGCAGCTGGTTCATCTGCCGCCGCAGCTCTTCCATGCTGGTCTGGAGATCGTAGAAATCCTTATAGGTAATGCGGCGGACTGTTGTTCGCGGCAGCGTCTCAACGGTCTGGCCGGCCTCTTCTTCCTGCCCCCCCACCAGGACCGGCAGGATCAACCCCAGGGTGAGGATAAAATTAGGGAGCAGTCTGCCCGCGGCGGTTCTCATTGCTCGCCCCTCCATGTATTGGCCGCCTTGAGGGCCGCCCGGCGGAGAAGCTCCTTGCCCTCCGGTCCGGGCAGCAGGGCTTCGGCCAGGGCTGAAATCTCCATCCTCAGGTGGTAATTCTCGGGATTTTCCAGCAGAGGGACGATCTGATCGAGCACGGTGGGATCGTTAAAGTTGGCCAGGTTAGTGATGGCCTGCTTCCGGAAACTCAGGGGAAAATCTTTGGACAGGGCAATCTCCAGCATGGTGGGCTTGATCACTGGATCGTCGAACTCCCCCAGGGCCGTTAGGAGGGTGTTCAGGAGGGAATAGTACTCCTGCCGGCCCAGCTGATAGGTCTCCAGCAGGGCCAGCACCAGCCGTTCCTCCTTGATGTCGCCCATGGCCCGCAGGGCGAAGTCCCGCAGCTGCAGGTTAGTGGCGGGATCACCCAGCATGTCGGCGAACATGGCAATGATCTCAGGTGTCCGTTTCTCGGCCAGAATCTCGATGGCCACATTGCGGGTGGCCAGCTCGACCTCCGGGTCCGCGGCGATATTCATCAGCACGGGAATGGCCTTCTCATCGCCGATGCCGCCCAAGGCTTGGGTGAGCATCCGCTGCATGCGGAAATGGCTTTCGCGGCTGGCCTGGTAAAGGTCGATGAGGGTGTGGATATAGTCCTCTGAGCCGATGGATTCCAGCCCCTTTATGAGGGCACTCCGTAGTGAGTCCAGTTTGGCGTCGGTGGTGGAGAGGGCCTGCGTCAAGGCCCGGGCGCTGGCGTTGCTGGGGATACGGGCCAGGACCTCGATGGCGGTGAGCATCATGTCGATATCCAGTGCCTCGGCATCCCCGACGGTGCGGGCCAGGGCGTCCACTGCCTTGGGATGGCGGCTCTCTCCCAGGGCCCGGGCCGCCGCAATCCGCACGCTGCGCGCCTGCTCAGGGTCTTCGTAGATCTCGATGATCTCCAGCAGGGCACCCATTTTTCCCTCCTGGTATTGAAGGCGAAGTTTCTCCACGTCAACTTCATCCCGTTCCCCGCGAAAGAGGGCGCATCCGGCCAGGCTGAAAGCCACCACCAACAGCAGGACGAGGCGGAGGGCGGCTCCCAGGTATACTTGTAGGGGCGTATGGCTATACGCTCCTACCAAAGGATTGGTTAAGGCGCTTTTGGGACGAGATAACTTCGGCATAGCCACCTCAGGTGGGCCAGGACTCCAGGGTCAGACGGCCATTGTTGAATTTGCCATAGGTGTAGTGAGAAATCCAGTCTCCCAGGCAAAGGAAACTTTTACCGTCACTATTGGTGTGGAGGCGGTTCAGGTGGTAGTGCCCCATTACCACTACGTCGCATCCTTCAGCCCAGCGCTCGTGGGCGTACTGCGAAAGTTCATCAAACATGGCCTTCTCCTGGTCGTCTGGCCAGTTGTTTTTGCGGCTGAGGCGCGAAGCGGATTGGGCCAGGGCAATGCCCAGGTCCGGGTGGAGCCAGCGGTAGAGGAAAATACAGGCCCGGCTGCGGAGAACCTTGCGCATCAGCCGGTAACCCGTATCCTTCGCCAGGAGCCCGTCACCATGAGTCAGGTGAATCCGCTGGCCGTCGATCTTTACCTCCGCTTCAGACTGGTGGATATGGATGCCCAGGGGGCCGTTGAGAAAATCGTTGGTCCAGTAATCATGGTTGCCCAGGATATAATGAATGTCGACACCGGCAGCTTTCAGCTGGTGGAGGCGACTGATCACATCAAAATAGCGTTTAGGGATGACGTGCTGGTATTCGAACCAGAAATCGAAGAAGTCACCCACGATAAAAAGGGTCCCACCCGAATGCTGGATCATATCAAAGAACTGAAACAGGTGCTGTCGTCTTTCCTGTTCCCCTTCATCACCATTCAGTGTAAGGTGTACATCGGATATGAAGTAAGCCGGAGTGGTCATCGGTGGTGAAATTAGGCGCTTCCCGTCGGAGAGGCAACGCAATATTAGGAGAAATGAGTTGACATCGGCAGGAGGGACGGGCAAGAATATGCCTGTGAGTTAACGGCTTGCCATGAGGAGTTCCCCCCAAAAAAATAGGCGGTTCCCAGGTATACTTGTAGGGGCCTATGGCCATACGCCCCTACCAACCGCTGAAGCGGTTATTAATGCGTCGTAACATCACATTAGTCATGGGCTGGCCTCCTCCTTGCCATAGATTCCCCCGGAATTTTCTGACTTTACAACGGCACACAATTCAGGCGGGGGCTCTGCCCTTCACTTGCATAAAGCGCCCTTTTCCATTACCTTTACGCACGGCAACCGACACCGTGTCAGTGTGTTCTGCCATACGTGGCGGCGGGTAGGAATCCGTCGATGGTTTCGTGTGCTTATTAACCCTTAGAGTCCTGGCTATGTCAAACAGCTGACATCTGGTTTGTTGAACTTTTGGCTTGCCAGGGCGTATAGAAAGTTGCGATGAAAGCCCCACGCATATTGACCCTTTCAATGCTGGCCGTGCTGGCCGGTCCCCTTGCTGCCCAGTTCGGACAGAATATCGTCCAGTACGACAAGTATGACTGGAACTACATCCAATCGCCATACTTCGATATCTACTTTTACGGTGATGACCTGAGCCTGGCCGAGTTCACTTCCGAGATCGCCAACGAGGCTTACCAACAGATTTCCGACCGTTTGAACTGGCAGATTCAAAAGCGTACCTCCATCATGGTCTACCGGTCCCACGCCGATTTCCAGCAGACCAACGTCACCTTCAGCTACATGTACGAAGGCATCGGCGGAGTAACGGAGCTGCTGAAAAATCGCGTGGTGGTACCCTTTGAAGGCAGCTACTACGACTTCCGGCACGTCATACGTCATGAGCTGGTTCATGCCCTCATCAATGATATGGTCTACGGCGGCAACGTCCAGTCCATCATCAGCGGTCGAATCCGCTACAGTATTCCCCTTTGGATGAATGAGGGGTTGGCCGAATACCTGGCAGGCGGGTGGGATACCAACGCGGACATGTATATGCGGGACCTGGCCCTTCATGGGGATATCCCGCCGGTGCAGCAGCTTGGTGGTATCTATGCCTATCGCGGCGGGCAATCGCTGTGGCGCTATATCACCACTAAGTACGGCGAAGAGACTATCGCGGAGATCTTCAGCCGGATCAAGCTGAACAGCAACGTGGAACAGGGAGTCAAGGCCGCCATCGGCGCCGATTACGAGCAGCTCAGTGAACAATGGAAAGACTATCTCAAGAAACAGTATTGGCCCGATGTGACCGGGCGGGATCGGATCAAGGACTTCGCCCACCCGGTCACCGACCATGAGAAGCTGGAAAACGTCTACAATATCGCCCCCTCCATTTCTCCCGACGGCAGCAAGCTGGCCATTATGCGGAACAACCAAGGCGTGATGGAGATCATCTTGATCTCCGCTACCGATGGCCGGTTTCTCAAGCGCCTGATCCGGGGGGGCACCACCGCCGAGTTTGAGGAACTCCATATCCTCAAGCCGGGAATCACCTGGTCCCCCGACGGTAAAAATGTGGCCTTTGCCGCCAAAGCCGCCAGCCAGGACCTCCTTTACGCGGTGGATATCAAAACGAAGGAGGTGAAGAAATACACTACCGGACTGGAAGGCGTTTTTATGGCCACCTGGAACCCCGACGGAAAAACCATTGCCCTTGTCGGTAATAACGGTATCAGTAGCGATATCTATCTGCTCGATCTGGACACCGAGGAAGTAATTAACCTTACCCATGACATTTTCGGCGAATTCAACCCGGTATGGTCACCCGACGGCACTACCCTGGCATTCAGCTCGGATCGGGGAGACTACCAGCCTTACCGCTTCGATCAGAACAACAACCGCTACGATTTCAAGGAGCGGATCCATCCCGTTGACGGCACTCCCCTATCATCGGTGAGCCCCGGCTTTAAAAAGCACCAGTACAACTTCGACCAGATGGACATTTTTACGATCAACAGGGATGGCTCCAATCTCCGCCGGATCACCGATGATCCGGCCAGGGAGAATTATCCGGTCTATGCCCATACCGCGACCTACCTGTTCTACACCAGCGACCGGTCAGGCATCGACAACATTTACATGCTTAATCTGGAGACTGGTGAGGAGCGGGCGGTTACCAACGTTTTGACCGGAATCAACGACCTCAACATGGCCGCGGACGACAGCCGGCTCTACTTCACCGGTTTCGAGCGGTCAGGATACGATATCTTCCGGATTCATAACCCCAATGAACTATGGGACCAGCACAAGGCGATCACCCTGTCCAACTTCCTGTTGGCAGACACCGTTGCCACCGAAGATGTCCTGGTAAATGCTGATCGCGAGCGCAGCTACCCCAGAATCGCGGGGGGCTATGAGAATTATATTTTCGGGCGGGACAACCCGGCTTCCTTCGACGAACACCAGGACGATTCCCTGAACCGGGTGGAATTGGATGAGCACACATTTAAGGACGAGAAGGGCGAATACCGCATTAATCCCTATAAGACCAGGTTTACCCTGGACCTGGTCCAGACTTACGGCGGCTACAGCGATCTCTACAGCTTCCAGGCGATGACCCAGTTCATGTTCACCGACATACTGGGGAATCACCGCATTTCCGTGGCCACCGAGATGCAGATTTCCCTGGAAAATTCGGATTACTTTATCACCTATCATCTGCTGCCGTTCCGGATGAACTATTACTTTACCCTGTTCCATACGGCGTATCCCTACTACATATACTACCCGTTCGTATGGAGACGGCTGCGGAACTACGGGGTGGATGTCACGGTGGCGTTGCCCCTAAACCGGTTCCGCCGGTTTGAGGCGGGCCTCACCGCCACTGCGGTGAAGTTTACCCATCATGAGCAAGATCCCATGGATAACAGATGGGACGTGACCCTTCTGGATCAGTTGATAACACTTCTCCCACGGATAGGCTACGTATGGGACAACGCCGAGTGGTCCTATCTCCACCCGGTGAACGGCTGGCGCACCAATATCGGGGTCACCGCAAGTCCCAAGTGGGGGAAGAGCGGCCTTGCGTTTCAAACGCTCACCCTGGACCTCCGGCGATACTTCCGCCTTTTTGCCGGCACCAGTGCGGCGATCCGGCTGACCGGAGGAGCCAGCTTCGGCGCGGATGCCCAGAACTTCCTGGTAGGGGGAATGCCCTGGGTGTGGTCCTCTGAAGAACTCCGGTACAAGCAAAATCCCTTCGAGGATAAGGACTTCCTCGAGACTATTTACTTCTCGGAGTACCTTACTCCCCTGCGCGGCACCCAGCTGATGGAACTGGCAGGCAACCGGGCCCTGCTGCTGAACCTGGAATACCGTTTTCCGTTCCTCATCTATTATTTCCCCGCCCTGCGGATGCTCGGTCAGCTGGGCGGGGTGCTGTTTATCGACGCCGGTGCGGCCTGGAAGGATACCGGTGGACAAATGACCGGTGTGATCACCTACGGCTGGGGTCCCCGCTTTATCCTCTTTGGCCTGCCTTTCCAACTCGACTTTGCCCGACCATACAAATACTACAATCTGCCTGACCCTGACAAGGATCTTAGCCGCCACTGGTACCTGACCATCGGTACTGACTTCTAGACGACCGATACACTTGCAAAACACCCCCAGGTGTTGGGAGCTTCACCCCTATGAAGCACTCGCCCAAGGCCTTCCATGAATAACCACCTTGCTTTTACTATAACGGCCGATGATCTTGATACGTCTGCGCGCGCGGGGCTCATCGAGATCGCCCGGGGTGCTATCGAGACCCCCTGCTTCATGCCCATCGGGACCCATGGCGCCGTCAAGACGCTGGCGCCCTGGGAGGTACGGGAACTGGGCGCTCAGATAATATTGAGTAATACCTACCACCTCTTCCTGCGGCCCGGGATGGAGCTCATCGAACGTTATGGCGGCGTGCACCCCTTCATGGGGTGGGAAAGGCCCATCCTCACCGATTCCGGGGGCTACCAGGTCTTCAGCCTGGCCGCCATGCGGAAGGTGGACGATGACGGGGTGACGTTCCAGAGCCATCTGGACGGCACTACCCACCGCTTCACGCCCGAACTGGTCATTGACATTCAGCGCGTACTAGGCTCAGATTTCGTCATGGCCCTGGATGAATGTCCGCCCGGCGACGCGCCGCCACGGGTGGTGAAGGCGGCCGTGGCGCGCACCACCCGCTGGGCCCGCCGCTGCCTTGATCACTTTCAGGCCACAAGACCCCGGCAAGGCCATTCCCAGAGCCTCTTCTGTGTCGTCCAGGGCGGCACCGATCCCCACCTGCGGCGCCAGAGCGCCGAGGAGCTGCTTGCGCTGGACGCCCCTGCCTATGCCGTTGGGGGGTTGGCTGTAGGCGAACCCAGGGAAGCCCTTTTCGCCACGCTGGAACTGATGGACACCATGCTCCCCAGGGACAAGCCCAGGTACCTCATGGGGGTAGGCACCCCGGCGGACCTGGTTCGCGCTGTAGCATTGGGCATGGACCTGTTCGACTGCGTGCTGCCCACCCGCAATGCCCGCAACGGCCAGCTGTTCACTTCCCGCGGTACCCTCAACATCCGCAATGCCCGCTACCGGTCGGAACTTGAGCCGGTGCAGGCGGGATGCGACTGCCCCCTGTGTGTCAACTTCGGGCGGGCCTATCTCGGCCACCTTTTTCACACCGGGGAGGTACTGGGCCTGCGCCTGGCCACAGCCCACAACCTACGCTTTTACCTACGTTTCATGTCCTCCATGCGAACTGCCATCCGGGAAGGACGTTTTCAATCCTGGTCCAGGGAGTTTCTCGGGCGGTACGAAGGGGGAACGGCCTGACGGAGGCGGTTTTTTCCAGGAAATGTAATTAGTGCGGATTCAACCCACCCCCCAGCCCCCTCCCTTGAAAGGGAGGGGGAGTCACGAAGTGACCGGGGTGGGTTCAAGTTAAATATATTCACCACCATAGCAATGCACACAGCAGAACAAGAAGCGCCGGTACTATTGAAAGGGGAAGGCATTGTCGTACCTGAGAAAACGATATTGTTCATAGCCTCATAGAGTCGCTGAACTTCACCTGTCTGTTTCGGGGGAACTCCCCTAAGAGAGTTCCTTAAACTTCACCCGATTATTTCAGGGTAACTTCTTATTACCGTGAGCTTCGCCCCAGGATCAGACACAGTGGAGAAATCCAAGCAGTATCACCGCACCAAGCTGGTCCTCTCCCTGGTCTCCACCGGGCTGGGGTGGGCCTACCTGCTGTTGCTGGTCCTTACTCCCCTGGCGGTCTGGCTGGTGGAGCTTACCCGGCTGAGCCCCCCTTCGGGCAGTGCCCCTACGGGCAGTGCCAATCCCTACCTCCATTTTCTCCTGTTCAGCCTGACAGCGGGCCTGATCGCCCAGGTCTTCTCGCTGCCCCTGTCCTTCACCAGCGGCTACGTGGTGGAGCACCGCTACGGCCTCTCCAACCAGTCCCCGGCGGCCTGGGCCTGGGAGCGGCTGAAGGGCCTGCTGGTGGGCCTTGTTCTCGGTCTGCCCCTGGCGTTGGTCTTTTACGCCTGCCTGCGCAGCTTCGGTGTGGGCTGGTGGCTGCCGGTGGGAGGGGTGGTGTTCCTGTTCGCCGTCGTGTTGGGGCGGCTGGCACCCATTCTCATTTTCCCCCTGTTCTACCGGTTCGAGCCCCTGGCGAATGACCATCCACTGAAGGCACGTATTGAGCATCTCTGCGGGTTGGTGGGCCTGAACGTGGCGGGGGTATACCGCTTCAACCTGAGCAAGACGACGAAGAAGGCCAACGCCGCCTTCACCGGGCTGGGGCGGGCCCGGCGGGTGCTCCTAGCCGATACGCTGCTGGACCAATTTCCCGATGAGGAGATCGCGGCGGTGGTGGCCCACGAGCTGGGGCACTTCCGGCTGCGGCATATCTGGAAGGGGATGGCCCTGGGGATGGTGCTTACCTTTATCGGGCTGTTCGTGGTAGCCCGCATCCACTTCGGCCTGGCAGGAGAGGAGGTGGCCGCCCTGGTGACCCTTCCCTGGCTGGCCCTGCTGCTCAGCGTTTATGGCTTTGTGACCGGCCCCTTGACTAATGCTTATTCCCGGCGCCACGAGTTCGCCGCCGACCGGTATTCGGTAAAGCTCATAGACGAAGGCGATTCTCTGGCTACTGCCCCTTCGGCAATGCTCAGGACAGGCCCTTCGACGGTGCTTAGGGCAAGCCCTTCGGCGGCGCTCAGGGCAAGCCTGGATCGCCTGGCGGAGCTAAACCTGGCCGACCGGGACCCGCGCACCCGGTGGTGGAATTTCTGTTTCACAGCCACCCGTCTATCAAGCGGCGGCTGGCGGCGCTGGAGTGACCAGAAATTCACCGCGGAGGCATGTCCCTCTGGGCGTAGCCCAACGGGCGAGCCTGAGGCTAGCCGAAGGGTCGCACAGGTCGCGGAAAAATCTGTAGGGGCACGGCACGCCGTGCCCCTACCTTGTTTATTCAGGGAGAAGAACGAAAGAGGGGAATAGCCTACAGCCCCTTTATCTTAGGACATATCCCATAACGAGAAAAGTGCCCGCCACTTAGCGGGACATATATGGATTATTCCTCAGGGCCGGAAGGGGGCGTAAGGGTGAATCCGAGCTGCTGCATCCAGCTCAGGACGTTGTACTCAACTCGTTCTTCGACCAGCTTGCCGTTTTTCATTCGGGAGAAACTGATTCCCGTTACTGTCACCTGTTTACCTGTAGGCGGAAAGTCGCCGGGACCGGTGTTTGTGGCCGTGACTGTCCAACGGCTCGCTGCCTTATCCCCAGCGTAGATTCTCTCGTCAATTGTGACGTGGAAATCCGGGTAGGTCTCTCGAGCTGAGGAGATATATTTCTTCAATGAATCAAGGCCCTCAGCTAACGTTGTCGAACCCACGATCCGTACAAACTGCGGGTCTACGATTCCATCCAATATCTCCAGGTTTCCCGTATTCCAGGCTTTCACATAGCCGTCAGTGATGGGCTTCCACTCTTTTGAGGTATCCTGCTGCTGGCAGCCCACAGCCAGGAAAAGAAGCGCCAGAACAGTAATACAGGCCGCTTTTTTGATGATGGGCAGATCATATCTCATGATATCCTCCTTCTATGTCAGGCCGCGGTGGTTCCTTGCGGAAGGTAGGGTGCCCGCGGATTGGTTAGTAACTTCTAGATATAATTCCCTACTGTAAAACAATGTTACCATATAGGATTACAATGAGCAAGTTCCTTTGTGACCGCGGGCAAAGGCCCCGGTTCGTAGGCTGTCAATCCATCCCCTGCAAAAGTGGATGGTAGAGGGTGGTTTCCGCGCGCGGGAGATGGATGGTCCTCTCCATGCGGGGACTGCCGGTGCCAGCGGCCCTGGGAGGGTTAAGATTACCGCAGAGGCTTGCCCGTTCGGCTGAGCTCACGACGAAGCCTGAGCGAAGCCGAAGGAGAGCAGAGTTCGCATAGAAAGAATTGGACAGGATAACAGGATTGACAGGAGGTACTGGGAAGCATTCGCAGCCTCAACAATTAAACAACTCAACAATTAAACAACTCAACAATTAAACAACTCAACA
>CAZULW010000042.1:0-18594 GCA_964621455.1 uncultured bacterium | reverse complement strand
TTTGCATGGTCTGATATTAACAACATCGGTGGCTAAACTGGGACTTTACCCTAAAAATATAGTATATCGCAAGGAAAAACCATACACGCGTTGGATGGTTTTACGCCTGCATGATTTTGGCAAAACTGTCCATATAGGCCTCACGCAGCTCCTCCCGGCCCAGGTCGATGAGGTCGCCAAACTGCAGGCGGGCGCTGGCGGTTACCCGCCCGATGGTGATGCAGGGCACCTGGTCGTCCATGGCGATGCGCTGTAGGGGCAGCAGGTTATCCTCGGCTATGGTAATGATGATGGTGCTCTGGCTCTCGCCAAAGAGGATCTCGTCGTTGCGCAGGCGGCGGGTAAGGTGGATTTCAGCCCCCAGGCCCTCAGGGGCCGCCAGGAGGGCCTCGGTCAGGCACACGGCCAGCCCGCCGTCGGAAATATCGTGGGCCGAGAGAACGATGCCCTGGCGGATACCTTCCAGGCAGGCGCCCTGGACGTACAGCTCGGTTTCGAGATTTATCGCCGGGGGCTGGCCCGCCACCAGGCCGTGAGCCATTTCCAGGTACTCGCTCCCCCCCAGCTCGCCATTGATGGAGCCCAGGACGACGATAAAATCACTCTCGCCCTTGAAGCCGGGGGTAGTGACGTGACCCAGGTCTTCAATGAGGCCCAGCATGCCGATCACCGGCGTGGGATAGACGGCGCCTTCCGGGTTCTCGTTGTAGAAGCTGACGTTGCCGCCGGTGACCGGGGTGTTGAAAAGGCGGCAGGCCTCCCCCATCCCGGCGACGGCCTCCTTGAACTGGTAGTAGATTTCCGGGTCGTTGGGATTGCCGAAGTTAAGGCAGTTGGTGATGGCCACCGGCTGGGCACCGGCGCAGACCACATTCCGGGCCGCCTCAGCCACGGCGATCCTGCCACCCGTGTTGGGGTCCAGCCAGGTATAGCGGCCGTTCCCGTCGGTGGAAAGGGCCAGGGCCTTATTGGTGCCCTTGACCCTTATAACAGCGGCATCGGACCCGGGACCCACTACGGTATTGGTGCGGACAGTGCTGTCATATTGCTCGAAGACGAAGCCCTTGTGGGCGATATTGGGCCGGGCAAGGAGTTGCAGGAGAGTGGCGTTGTAGTCCTCCGGTTCGGGCAGGGCGTTCATATCAAGGCGGTGAGCCTCGTCCAGGTAGGCCGGTCTCTGGGCCGGCATGGTGTACTGAGGCGCCCCGCCGCCGAGGACCAGCTCCCGGCTGGGAATGTCCGCCACCTTTTCACCGTTAGAATAGACCTCCATTTTGCCGGTGTCGATTACCTCGCCGATGGGAGTGCAGTCCAGGTCCCAGCGCTCGAATATCTCCTCCAGCTCCTGCTCGAAGCCCTTCTGGATTACCACCAGCATACGCTCCTGGGACTCGGACAGCATGATTTCGTAGGGGATCATGTCTTTCTCCCGCAGCGGGACGGCGTCCAGGTTCAGCCGGATGCCCGTCTGGCCCCGACGGTTTGTCGGGGACAGGCCCGCCTCCCCCTTGGCGGCCATCTCCGAGCTGCTGCACGTGATCCCCGCCGCCCCCATATCCTGCATGCCTACCAGGAACGGCCGCCGGGCCAGCTCCAGGGTGGCCTCCATGAGCAGCTTCTCCGTAAAGGGATCGCCCACCTGCACGTTGCTCTTGCGGGACTCGGACTCCTCGGATAGCTCCTCACTGGCGAAGGTGGCGCCGTGGATGCCGTCCCGGCCGGTCTTGCTGCCCACAAGGTAGACCGGGTTGCCCGCCCCTTTGGCCACCGCCCGGGCTACACGGTCGTGCCGCACCACGCCCACGGACATGACATTCACTAACGGATTACCCTTGTAGGCTTCGGAGATGATCACCTCCCCCCCGACAGTAGGAATGCCCAGGCAGTTGCCGTAGTCGGCGATGCCCCTGACCACCTGATCCAGCAGGAAACGGTTATGAGGATCATCCAGACTGCCGAAGTGAAGTGGGTCAAGGCAGGCAATGGGCCGGGCGCCCATGGTGAAGATATCGCGCATGATGCCGCCTACGCCGGTAGCCGCACCCTGATAAGGCTCGATGGCTGAGGGATGATTGTGGCTCTCGATCTTGAAGGCCACCGCCAGGCCATCCCCGATGTCCACCAGCCCGGCGTTCTCCTCCCCCGCCGACACCAGCAGTCGCCCACCGGAGCGCGGCAGGGTCTTCAGGACCTTGATGGAGCTTTTATAGGAGCAGTGCTCGCTCCACATGACGGAAAAGATGCCCAGCTCGGTGAAGGTGGGAGTGTGGCCCAGGATGTCCCGGATACGGGCGTATTCTTCGCGGGAGAGGCCGTGCTCCAACGCCAGGTCTTCATCAACTTGCGGCTCCTGGACGATGTCATCGGCTGCCAATGGATACTCCTTTGTCTGAAGCGTGAGGGGAGGTTTTTACTGCTTGATACCGATTATGAATTTAACAGCGGTTCCTTCACCCTGGGGGAAAGGATAAGGATGAAGGTAAAAGCGAACTCCACCCATTAGCCAGCCGGAACACTACCATACCGCCGGCACCAGCCGGTAACGTACCTTTTCGGCATATTCCGGGTAGCCGTCCAGATCCACCAGCAGCGTCCGGTCCTCCAGGGCGGTCCGGATGACGATCAGCAGTGCGATCAGCCCCCCGACCGCCAGCGCCCACAGTGAACCCAGCATCACCGGCACCGCCAGCTCGAACAGGATGACCCCCACGTATCCCGGATGGCGCATGAAGCGGTACGGCCCGTCAGTCACAACGGTGTGCCCGCGCTCCTCCTGGATGCGCACGATCTGCGAGAAAAAAGCGTTCGAGGCCATGGCCCAGACCCCCAGGGCGTAGCCCAGCACGGCTACCACCAGGGCGATCATCTGGATGGGGAAGGCTATCCCTCCCGTCCAGCCGTAGCGCACATCCAGCCCAGCTATCACCAGCCGGCCGATTGTGGCCAGCCCAACTATTGACATGATGGCCGTGTCCCAGGCCTTGGAGCCTTTTTTCGGTCCCATCCGCTCGGCGAGGAGATCCGGGCTGCGGGGCATCAGGATCACCGCGTTGGCGCACACCCACACCAGGTAGATGCCCACCAACGCCCACCCCATCGGCCAGTCCATAGTGCCCGCAGCAAGGAACAGCACCACGCCCACCATGATCACACCCGTGAACTCCCGCACCAGCCAGCGGACGATGGTACGGGTGGGGACGGGCTGAGGGCTTTCTTTGATGGGAGATGAGTCGGTAGTCATCATTCAGCCTCCTTGCAGGTACCTGGCAGCCCTATCCAGGATGGAAAAGCTAGAGCGAAAAGGAACAGGCTCATAGAGAATTCAAAGAAGGAAAAAGGGGGACATGACGCCTCGCCCTGGCCCTCCCTCTCAGAGAGAAGGAGATATCGGCGGGATCCTTTTGGAATAAGAAGGGCGGAAAGTGGCGGGGAGACGAGGGGATATCGCCTATGCCGGGCCAAGGCGAATATCGTTAAGTTTGCCTATTGGTTCTGCTGCAGCCATCGGATCCTAAAAGTGCTGAATGCGCATAATACATGAGGTGAGCATGAACACCAACAACCCTCCCGAAGAGACGCCTAGCTCCGCCGAAACGGCCCGGCGGATCGGCTGGAAGGCCATCCTCCGCTTTGCGATCTACATCCTGCTGATGCCCCTGGCGCTTTTCCTAGCGGCGGGCACGCTGGACTGGACTACGGCGTGGATTCTGATTGGATTCACCATCGTTTTTACCGTTGTCAGCAGGGTCATCGTCGCCCTGAGACATCCGGACCTGCTGGCGGAACGCGCCCGCTTCGCCGAAGCGGAAAACGCCAAAGGGTGGGACCGGCTTTTCGTAATCCTTCTGGCCCTATACGGTCCCCTGGTGGTCTGGGTCGTGGCCGGCTTGGACTGGCGGTTCGGCTGGTCGCCGGCTGTGCCGCTGGCCTGGCAGGGGACGGCATTGGTGGTGATGGTGCTGGGCTACAGCCTGGGCACCTGGGCCATGGCGGTGAACAGATTCTTCTCGGCCGTGGTGCGGATACAGACAGACCGGGGACACACCACTGTTACCACCGGCCCCTACCGCCTGGTGCGGCACCCCTCCTATATCGGCGGGATTCTGGCATACCTGGCCCTGCCGGTGTTCCTCGGCACCCTGTGGGCGCTGGTGCCGGTGGGGATTACGGCGATCCTCACCGTGGTGCGGACGGCCCTGGAGGACCGCACCCTGCTGGCGGAGCTGGACGGCTACCGGGACTATGCCGAGCGTGTGCGGTACCGGCTGGTGCCGGGGGTGTGGTAGATGGGATGATTAAACAGGGTCAATTATTGTACTTGCACCCTCACCTGAATAAGTGTAACCTCCGCCGGCTCGAATTCTGAAGTCTTCGTTTGTTCGTTTATTGTAGCTTGCAGTCTCAAACCCTTCTCGCTCCATTCCCGATAACAAAGAAGTCTTGGTAACCCTGAGCATGAGGCACCTCATCGCCGGAGAGCTTCTGGATACATTATCTAGAGCATTTCTCTGAAAATGGGGCGTGGATTAAAAAACACTGGTTTCAGACTGGCACAGCTGATGCTGAAACGCCGTCCGGAACCCTTTGAGTAATAAGGAATAGAACAACGTGAAAAACATCTATGTAGGAAACCTACCCTTCAGCGCCACAGAAGCTGCGGTCAAAGGGCTGTTTGAAGAATACGGCCCGGTGAATTCTGTCAATCTGATCACTGATCGAGATACCGGGAGACTCCGGGGCTTTGGCTTCGTCGAAATGGAGGACGAGGCCAATGCCGCTTCCGCTATCAAAGCCCTGGATGGACAGGAATTTGACGGTCGGCCCTTGAAAGTCAATGAGGCCAGGGAGCGTCAGGAAAGATCCCGACCAAGCCGCTACTAGGTTCCTAAAACAAGTCAGGCCCGTCTGGCCCCGACAGAAACGTTGGGGGAAGCCGCCGGACAGGCCCATTCCGGCCTGACACAGATTAAAGGGGGGCGCATACATGTTGTGCCCCCCTTTTTTGGATGGGGAAGCAGAGACCGGCGAAAAATCAACAAAACCCCTACAAAATTCCGTTTTTTGAAGGGTACGCCCCGACGAGAGGCGTGAATCTCCCTGTTGAAAAATATTTGTGCCCCAAGACCATCGGCGGGAGGGGTAGCAGGGCAATATGGCAGCATCATCATAGCGCCGGAATATAAGCCGGCGGCCGGGGTTTGTCGTTCGTCTGGTGCGCGAAAACCAGTCAGTCCGCCAGCTGGCGGATCAGCGATCCGGCTACGCTTTGCTACGCCGGACAGGTCAGCGATCAGCAGCATTTCCTCCAGCCGGGTACGGTCAAATCCGATGACAACCTCATCCCCGACAAAGAACAGCGATTCGTGATTAAATGGGAAGGGCAAAGCGGCGCATACTGCCAATTTGGCGGAAGGGCGTATGGCCATACGCCCCTACATCCGTGGCAGATTGCGGCCCCGCTTTTAGCGGGACTAGGAGCAGGGCGGGCTCTCAAGGAGAGTAGGATTGGGGGTGAGATAAGTTAAATTCCACTATGCCTTAAGGAGATAACCTGCACCGTAACCGTATGAAAGTGATCTGTAACATCACACGGTCGGGCATCCGCGATCTTCGGGTACAAACCGGTTACATTGGTAACAGAATAGACCGGGCACATGGGTAACAGGTGTAACATGGGCGGCAAGGAGGACCTTGCCCATGCCCTGGAAAGAGACCTGTCCCATGGAAGAGCGGATGAAGTTCATCGCTGATTACCTACAAGATGAGTGGAGCCTGGCCCAGCTGTGCCGGTTTTATGGGATCAGCCGGAAGACCGGTTACAAGTGGCTGGCACGCTACCTGGCGGAAGGACCGGCGGGATTGGGCGACCGCAGCCGAGCGCCCAGACGGCACCCCAATGGCGTACCGAGGGAGGTGGAAGAACAGATCGTGGCCTTTCGGGCTCAACACCCCCACTGGGGGCCGCGCAAGTTGGTGCACCGACTGGCTAAGATCCAGCCCGAGACACATTGGCCGGTGCCTAGCACAGTGGGGGCGCTTCTGAAGCGCCGTGGCTTGACGGCGCCCCGCCGAGGCAAACGTCACACCCCGCCCTACCCCGCTTCCAGCGGGATTGAGTCCCGCCAAAGGCGGGATAATCAGCCGTTCCAGGAGGGTGTCCAGCCTAACCAGGTGTGGAGCGCTGACTTCAAGGGATGGTTTCGGACGCAAGATGGAACCCGGATCGATCCTTTGACCATCGCTGACGTGGCCAGCCGGTATCTGCTGCGCTGCCAGGGGTTGGTACGGCCGAACCGAACGGCTGTCCAGGCAGTGTTCACCGCCGCCTTTCAGGAGTTTGGCCTGCCGCGGGCGATTCGCACCGACAACGGTCCGCCCTTCGCCTCGGTGGGCCTGGGCGGGCTGTCGCGCCTGTCGGTATGGTGGGTGTGCCTGGGTATCAGCCCAGAGCGCATCCGGCCGGGACATCCCGAGGAAAATGGCCGACACGAAAGGATGCACCGGACCCTGAAGCAGGCCACCGCCCAGCCACCCCAAGCCACCCCCAACACCCAACAACGGGCCTTTGACCGGTTCCGGACCGAGTACAACCAGGAACGGCCCCATGAAGCCCTGGCAATGCAGACCCCGGCCCAACGCTACCAGCCCTCGCTGCGGCCCTTTCCGGAACGCTTGCAAGAGTTGGAATACGCCCCTGGCTACGTGGTGCGCCGAGTCCGGTCTAACGGAGAAATTAGGTGGCAGAGAGGATTGGTCTACTTGAGCGAGGCGCTGGTGGACCAATGGGTGGGGCTGATCGAAATCGACAACGGTCAATGGCGCGTCGACTTCGGTCCTATCCAACTGGCAATTTACCAGGAACAAGATAAAAAATTCAAATCGATTAGATGTTGAAAAAAGAATCAACCTGTAACCCATGTCCTCGGATCAAAGTGTTACCCATGTTCCAGGTTGCACAGGCGGTAAACGAAGGGGGTGAGGTAGCAGCCGGTGAGTTCCCCTTTCCCCTTGCTTTTCCCCTATCGATTCATTACATTAATGTACGATTAATGTTCTATTTATAAAAGGAGACGCAAGGCCATGCTAACCACCCGACAGAAGCAAGTTTTCGACTATATCCGCACCCGCCTGGAGACCGACGGCGTTTCTCCCTCCTACCGGGAGATCCGGGCGGGGCTGGGGCTGCGGTCCCTGTCCACGGTGACCTACCACGTGCGGGGACTGACCCGGGCGGGGTATCTGGTCAACACCAGGGGCTACCACGGCAAGCGGGCGCTGCAAGTGGTGCCTCAGGCGCCGGATACGCCTTGGGGAATCCCCCTGGCGGGGATCATCGCGGCGGGGAAGCCCATCGAGCCCCTACCCGATGACCAGACCGTTGACGTCCCCCCTACCTTCGCCGAGCCCGACAACTACGCCCTCAAGGTGCAGGGGGACTCCATGATCGGCGACGGCGTCCTGGACGGGGACGTGATCATCGTGCGCCGGGTGGATGAGGCCCGCAGCCGGGAGATGGTGGTGGCGATCATCAACGGCGAGGCCACCCTCAAACGCCTGGTGCAGCAGGGCGGCAAGGTGGAGCTGCACCCCGCCAACCACAACTACCCGGTCATCACCATCGGTCCCGAGGACGACTTCCGCATCCAGGGGGTGGCCATCGGGGTCATCCGCAACTTCTAGGGACGGTGCTTACGCGGGTGTTCCATACGCGGCTGAGCCACTTCGCCGTGCAGGCGGAGCGGCTGGTGGACCCCACCCTGGCCACCCGTCCCTTCGCCGTGATCACCTCCCCGGCGCAGAACGGTACCATCCTGGCGCTCTCGTCCGAGGCCCGGGCGGAGGGGCTGGTCAAGGGGATGCGGGTGTCCCTGGCCCGGAAGGTCTCACGGACCGCCGTGCTGCTGCCCTTCAACGCGCCCCTGTACCAGAAGGTGCAGGGAATGCTGTTCAGTCGCCTAGTGCGGTTCTCTCCGGCGGTGGAGCCGGCGGGCTACGGCAGCTTCTTCCTGGACATGAGCGGCATGACGGGCATCTACCGCTCCCTGGACCAGGCGGGGCACCTGCTGGCCCGGGACGTGGCCGGGCAGCTGGACCTGACGCCCCGGGTGGGCATCGGGCGCAACAAGCTGGTGACCGCCATCGCCACGCGAGTTACCTGGGACGATCCGGTGCTGGAGGTCCCCCAAGGGGACGAGCCGGTGTTCCTGGCTCCCCTGGAGAGCACTATGCTGCCCGTGGCCCGGGAGAAGTCCGTACGCCGTACCCTGGTGGACCTCAACCTGGTGATCGTCCAGGACGTGCAGGGGCTGATCGTGCGGGAGAGTCTGCGGCAGGTGGCGTTCGGTCCTTTCGCCCGGCAGGTAACGGCCCAGGCCCGGGGAATTGACACCTCGGTGGTAAAGCCCGCCCAGCTCGGCGCGGGGAGCAATAGCATCGTCGAGCGGTACGTCCTGCCGGAGGACACCAACGACGAGGACCGGCTTCACGGGGCCGTGCAGCTGCTGGCGGATACGGTGGGATATCAATTGCGGCGGTCGGGGCGCTCGGCCCGGCGGGTGACGCTCCAGGTACACTACACCGACGGCTACGAGCATCGTGCCACCGGCCGGCTGGCGCGCAACGACGCCATCACCGTGGCGCAGGAGCTGGTAGGGCTGTACCGACGGGCCAACCGGCGGCGGGGGCGGGTGCGGGCCCTGACGGTGGATGCCGGCAACCTGCAGCCCTTCGCCGAGCAGCTGGCCCTCTTCGGATCCCGGCGGGAAGAGAAGCAGGAGCGCCTCACCCAGGCCCTGGACCACATCCGCCAGCGGTACGGGAGCGGGCAGGTGCTGCCCCTCAGTGCGCTGCTGTCCGGGTAGGGGAGTAGGCAGTAGTAGTGATTATTTAGCCGCAGATTTACGCAGATGGGCACGGATAGAAATAAAAAGAGATCATAGGATCATTTTTCATAAAAACGGGAGAATAAGAAAAAAAATCAGCGATAATCCGCGCGAATCTGCGGCAAAAAAACCAAAAACACAACGGCACTTTAGCCACGAATTGACACGAATTGGCACGAATAAAAAGAAACTGAACCGCCAAGCTCGCCCAGAGCTGCTGGCTAACGGGCCGAAGGTTCAGCCGAACGGGCAAGCCTCTGGTGTGAATATTTTTCATCACAATATCGCGCATCGACCTGAAATGTTCTGTCACCTGAACGTTCACTCCCACTACTCCCCCATGCGGGGGACAGCCCCGGCAGAGGCCCTGGTGGACCGTGCCGCGCGCCTGGGCATGACCCACCTGGCCACCACGGAGGTCAACGGCCTGTGGGGGTTCGTGCGCTTCACCCAGCTGGCCCGCCAGGCCGGCCTGCATCCCATCTGCGGCGCCCACGTGCTGCTCCGAATGGACCCCTGCGGGATGGGCAGCGGCCCCGACACACCACCGCCCCAGGACGTGGTGCTCCTGGTGGAGAACCAGGCGGGGTACGCCAATCTCTGCCGCCTCCTGTCCAAAGTCCACGATGAACCGGACAGCGACGTGCTGCCCCTGTTGAAGACCTTCGGGGAGGGCCTGTTCGTGCTGTGCCCCGATCCAGCCTTGCTCAGGCGCTTCGCCGGTATTCTGTCCCCTGACCACCTTTACGGCGAGCTGCGTCCGGGGAGGGACAGCACCCCCCTCCTGACCGCCTGCACCGAGCTGGGACTGGAGCCCGTAGCCACCGCCGAGGCCTGTTTCCTGGAGCCGGAAGACGCCGAGCTGTACCAGCTCCTGCGGGCCATCGACCGCAACGAGCGCCTTTCCGACCTGCCCGAGTGGGAGCTCAAGTCTTCCGCCCACCACTTTGCCGATGAGGCGGAAATGGGCCGCCGCTATCCTCACTGCCCCCAGGCGGTGGAGGGCGCGGCCAATTTGGCCCGGCGCTGCCAGACCGAGTGGGACTTCTCCGCCACCATTTTCCCAGGAGCTGCACCGGGCAGCGATGCCAACACGCGCCTGCGGCAGCTGGTCTATGCGGGGGCCGCACGACGCTACCCCTCCCCCCTCGCTCCCGAGGTGGCGGCCCGCATCGAAAAGGAGCTGGACCTTATCGGCCGCAAGGGGTTCGCGCCCTACTTCCTGGTGGTGGCCGACATTGTCCGGGCGTCCCGGAGGGACCCCTTTTCGGGGGATCCCCTTGGGATAGGGCGGAACCGCCTCACCATCGGCCGGGGAAGCGGCGCCGCCTCCATCGTGAGCTACTGCCTGTTCATCACCCAGGTGGACCCGCTGCGCTATAGTCTCACCTTCGAGCGGTTTCTCCACGAGGAGCGCACCGACCTGCCCGACATCGACGTGGACTTCGCCTGGGACGAGCGAGACGATGTGCTAGCGTACGTCTTCAAGAAGTACGGCCGTGAGCGGGCAGCCATGGTGGCCAACCACGTGACCCTCCAGCCCCGGGCTGCCGTACGGGAGGTGGGCAAGGTCTTCGGCCTTTCCAACGAGGAAATCCTGGCCGTCACCCGGCGTATCGCCCTGATCTTCGCCGAAGCGGGGCATGCCAATCTTTTTGGTCGGGATATCTACCCCCTCTGCTTGGACACCGCCGGCCTTCCTGCCCTGAAGACCGCTGCAGCCCCCGCCCTCAACCTGGATGACACCCTGCGGCGCGTCCTCAAACTAGCTATGCGGCTGGTGGGGGTCTTCCACTACCCGTCGGTGCATTCCGGCGGTGTTATCGTGGTGCCGGACGAGATTCGCAAGTACGTACCGGTGCTCACCGCTCCCAAGGGGGTGCCCATCGTCCAGTGGGAGAAGGACCAGGTGGAAGACGCCGGGCTGGTGAAGATTGATCTTCTGGGCAACCGCTCCCTGGCGGTGGTGCGGGACACCCTGCGCTACATTAACCTCTACCGCTCGCCCGATGACCACCTGTCGTACCACCACATCCGGCCCGTGGGGGACGCTAAAACTACTGCCCTCATGCGTCAAGGGCGCACCATAGGGGTTTTCTACATCGAGAGCCCCGCCACGCGGCAGCTGCTGGCCAGGGCCGGCAAGGTGGACTTCAAGCACGTGGTCATCTACTCCTCCATCATCCGGCCCGCCGCCAACCGGTACATCAACCTGCTCATCGAGCGCATCCACGGCGCCCCTTGGGAATTGCTGCACCCCGACCTGGATTTCCTGAATGAGAGCTACGGCATCATGGTGTACGAGGAGCAGGTCTTCCTGGCGGCCCTGGCACTGGCGGGCTTTTCCTACGGCGAGGCCGACAACCTGCGCAAAATCGGGACCAAGAAATCCCTCCGCCCCCTGATCCCTGAGTTAAAGGAGAAGTTTACCTCCCAGGCAATTAGTCGCGGCTACTCCGAGGATATGGTGCACCAGGTATGGGACATGATCGAGAGCTTCAAGGGGTACTCGTTCTGCAAGCCCCACTCGGCCTCCTACGCCATGCTGTCGTTCACCTGCGCCTGGCTGAAGGCCCACTATCCAGCGGAGTTTCTGGCGGCGGTGATCTCCAACCGGGGCGGGTACTACTCACCGTATGCCTACATGAGCGAGGCCCGGCGGCTGGGCGCGACCATCCTCCCGCCCCACATCAACCGCAGCCTGCGGGAGTGGAAGGGACACCGGGGTAAAATCCGGGTGGGCTTCATGGAAATCCGCTCCCTCCAGGCAGGCAGTATCGAGACCGTGCTCAACGAGCGCAAGCGGGGCGATTTCGCCTCCCTCGCCAATTTCCTGGATCGCTGCGATATTCCCTTTGCCGACAGCCGGGCCCTGATCCGCGCCGGCTGCTTTGACGAGCTGGAACCGGACCTGTCCCGCCCCGACCTGCTGCTGCAGCTCATGGAGCAGCACGCCCCCACCAATGTCAGTACCCAGGTTTCCGGTGGAGTACTGGCGGGGATGGAGAGTCAGCTGAGCGGCCTGTCCCCAACAAACCGTCGGGGCCAGACGGGCTTGTCCCCGAAGGGGACCCCTCCGGGGTCCGGCCCTTCGACCCTTCGCCCCCGCTCAGGACAGGCCCGGCTCAGGACAAGCAGCGGGGACGGACACCGCCCGGCCATGCGCCCCCTTACCCGGCGGCAGCTGTTTGATATGGAAGTGGAATCCTTCGGCTATCCTATCTCCTGGCATCCCCTAGGGCCGTTCCAGGAGACCCTCAAGGGACGGGTGACCCCGGCCAGGGATATCCCCTGCCGCGTGGGGCGCACTATCACCCTGGCGGGGGTGTGCCTCACCACCAAGACGGTGAAGACCAGGGCCGGCGAACCCATGGAGTTCCTCACCTTCGAGGACCAGACAGACCTGTTTGAGTGCGTCCTCTTCCCCGCTCAGTACCGGCTATTCAACGACCTGGTGCGCTGGGAGCGGCTGTTCCTCATCCGCGGGAAGGTGGAGGAAGCCTGGGGGGTCTATACCATCACCATCGAGAATCTGACCAGCCTGGGGCGGGTGATGGAGAAGGGAATCGAGAAGACTACTCGTGCTCGGCGTGAAAGGCGGGGTGCAAGAACCCGAAGCGCCGCCGGTAGTAGTAACGGGAAAGGTAGAAGTCGAGTATGACCGGTATGAAAAGCAGGGGATAGCGGGCACCTACAAATATCACGAAAATCAAGATTGAATAGCGGCTGGTTCGCACCACGTCCAGCTCCCGCCGATATATGAGGGCCACCGCGTAAAAGGGCAGGGTGAGGACGGCGGTTGTTGAGATCACCGGATCACCGTTCCGATAACCCCAGACGGTTGCCATGATGGCCATAGCGGCAGCAGCAGAGAGGGCGATGGTGATAGTTACGGCGCCCGGCCGGGGCCTGTCGGCGGGATGGCGGGGGCCGGGCGTGATGGCTGTCAGCGCACCGACGCTGGCGAAAGCCAGGATGTAGGGCGCGGCCAGGTTCAGACTGCCCTCCAGTGGGGCTCCGCTGGCGGCCCAGCCCAGGTAGAACAGGGCGGCGCCGGCCAGGGCGTGAATAATGGCCTCCACAGCCGGCCGGCCTTTCCACAAGAAGGAAGTGGTACCGTACAGGAGACCCCAAACCATAAAGAGCGCGGCTCCCGCCAGCACGGCCAGCCAACCCCCTGGCAAAAGCAGCACCAGACCAAGCCCCAGGCCGATCCACAACAGGCGCCGGGCCACAGCGGGAGACAGGTTCCCTTCATCCAGTACCAACGGGTAGCCCTTGATCTCCGTCTCCCCGCCTGCCTGTAATTGGACCCGGATGAAAGCCGCCCCGGCGATCAAGGTGACACCGATAAACAGCAGTAAAATACCCCAATTCCAGGTCACGTGCCAGAAAAGGTCGGATCGGGAGAGCCAGTGGCCCAAGCCCAGCCCAGCGGCAGCGGTCGTCCAAACGGGAATAAAGATGACCGGCCGCAGCAGGAAGAGCCAGTCCAGCCGGGGACAAAATCGGTCCAGCAGGCGGTCAAAGACCCCTCTCAAATTGCTTGGTTCGGTTTGTGCGTGGGTGGAATTCGTCTTTGCCATAATAGAATAATCAGTTATCACCGGATTTCGGCTTGGGTTGTTCAAATACATCCTTTCCGCTCTCCTCCAGCAGGGTAATGGGGTACTCGCCGGAAAAGCAGGCGGTGCAGAAATGATCCGGCGGCAGGTCCATGCTGGCGAGCATCCCTTCCAGGGACAGGTATATCAGGCTGTCCACGCCCAGGTAGGCCTCGATCTGCTCCTTGGTACGCCGGTTGGCGATGAGCTCCTCCTCGGTGGGGAAATCCAGGCCGAATTGGCAGTGATGACGGATGGGCGGCGAGCTGACCCTTACATGGACCTTGGCCACATCGGCCTGACGCAGGAGGCGAACTAGACTACGCATGGTGGTGCCCCTCACGATGCTGTCGTCGACGATAACCACTTCCCGACCTTCCAGGACACCTTTCACCGTGTTGAACTTGAGCTTGACGGTGAGATCCCGGAGTTCCTGCTCGGGTCGAATGAAGCTCCGGCCCACGTAATGGTTGCGGATCAGGCCGATTTCGTGCTTGATGTCGCTGCGGGAGGCATATCCCAGGGTAGCGGTATTGCTGGAGTCGGGCACAGAGATGACGATATCGGCCGTGGGAGCCGGGGCCTCCTCTGCCAGGGTCTTGCCCAGCTTGCGGCGCAGTTTGTCCACGTTGGCTCCATATATTCGGGAATCAGGCCGGGAAAAGTAGATGTACTCGAAAATGCAGTGTTTGGGGGTACGCTCCGGCAGGCGGTGAACGGTCTGAGGGCCGTGAGCGTCGATCAGCAGGATTTCCCCTGGCTCGACATCGTGCAGCACCTCGGCACCGATGAGGTCCAGGGCGCAGGTCTCGGAGGCCGCCACCCAGGTGGAACCCAGCCTTCCCAGCACGAACGGCCGCCATCCGTAGGTGTCCCGGGCGGCGATCAGCCCCTCCGGGGTGAGGATGAGCAGGGAATAGGCCCCTTCAACCTGCTCCAGTGCCACCGACAAACGGTCTGCCATCCTCTTGCCCGAAGCCCGGGCCATGAGATGAACGATGATCTCAGTATCCGTGGCGGTCTGAAAAATGGCCCCTTCTTTCTGCAGCTGCCGGCGCCTGGCCTTCAGGTTCACCAGGTTACCGTTGTGAGCGATGGAGACAGGTGTGTCTTCGACGTTGAACAGCAGCGGGCCTATGTTTTTGGCATCTATTCCACCTGTTGTAGAGTAGCGCGTGTGACCGATAGCCATCGAGCCTGGCAGCTCTTTCAAGATACCGGGGTCTGCGTAGACGTCGGCGACCAGGCCCTGTCCCATATGCCGGTGTACCCGCTCACCATCGTATGAGACGATCCCGGCGCCCTCCTGTCCCCGGTGCTGTTGGGCATAAAGGCCCAGATAGGCCAGGGTGGCGGCCTCAGGGTTGCCGTAGATGCCGATGATGCCACACATCCGAATGGATCCCTTTGGGATGAGCTACCAGTATATCCTGTTCAGGCAAACCATGATTTTACCACTACCCAGACTTCGCTTAAGAGAATATAAGCAACCACAAGGCCAGCTACCACAAAGAAGGCCGTCACCACCGGTGCTGGCACCCGGGGCCACGAGATACCGGTTTTAAGTTCCTCGATGAACTGGGGCACTCCCCAACTTATGACCACGAAAACGGCAGTCAGGAAGCCGCCTATGGGGAGCATGTACTTATAGGACACCGCATTTAGCAGGCCAAAGAAGGTGATGTCGCCTAGCGGCGAAAGGATATTATAGCCGCTCAGGGACAAAGAGGCGAGCACGCCAACGGAGGCGATAATCCCGCCGAAGATGAAGGTGGCCCGGGATCGCCCCCAGCCCTTCTCGTCGATGAAATATGCTGTGACCACCTCTAATATCGAAACAGCGGAAGTGAGAGCCGCAACGAAAAGCAAGAAGAAAAACAGGATGCCGAAAAAGGCACCACCAGGGATTTGGGGGAAAAGGGTTGGCAACACCACGAAAATCAGACCTTCACCTTCGGCCGGATTCTGACCGAAAGCGAAAACCGCGGTGAAAATGGCTATCCCGGCCAGCAGCGCAACGGCCGTATCCAGCAGGATGATAGCCAAACCGGACTTGAGCAGATCCGAATCGGACCGCAGATAGCTGCCGTAGGTGATCATGGTCCCCATACCCAGACTGATGGTGAAGAAAGAGTGTCCCAGGGCCGCCACTACCCCACTAGCATCCAGGTCGCTCCATTTGGGTTGAAACAGGAATCGTATCCCTTCCATGGAACCTTCCAAAGTGATGCCCCGGATAACCAGGACCACCAGGATAACTATCAACAACGGCATCAGGATCTTGCTCCAGCGTTCGATACCGTTTTTCACGCCCCGGGCGATGATCAGGATGCACAGCGCCATGAAAAGTAGATGCCAAAGGGCCGGTTCGAAGGGTTTATCGATGAAACCGCTATACATCCGGGCGGCCACGTCGCTACCCGGGTTTAGATCGGCAAAGGCGCCGGTCAAGGCCAGAAAGGTGTATTTGATCGTCCAACCGCCCACAACACTGTAGAAGGAGAGAATGATGAACGCCGCCGCCACACCGAAGAATCCAACCCATTTCCACCTCCTAGAACCGGATAGGGTCCAGAATGCGCCGACCGGGTTGAGCTGAGTTCGCCGTCCTATGGCCAACTCGGCCAGGAGGATCGGAAGCCCCACCACTAAAATGCAGATCAAGTAGACCAACGTGAAGGCAGCTCCCCCATGCTCGCCGGCCATATGTGGATATTTCCAGATATTCCCCAAGCCGACAGCGGACCCCGACGCTGCCAGAATGAAGCCGATGCGGCTGCCCCAGTGTTCACGCGTCCTGGTCATGGACTCTCCTCAACAGACTGGCCCAATGGTGGTTGCACCTGATAGGATGTATCTGGTGGAAAGGTACTCAAATGAGCATCCACATAGCCGTCCATCAAGCCTAGAATATAGACAAACACGAACCGCCAGGCATACTTGTTTCGCTCCTCCAGGTACCTATCTCTGCTCAAGGGCAACGATTCATCGTAATGATTATAAAAGTCCCTGTTCTGCTGAAATAGATAGATATAATAACCTTCCACGGCCATCACGATAAGGGCTTTCAGCCACCTTCCGTTGTAGAGCTGCCCGCCACCGGGTATGAGGCCCAGCAGAAGGGCCGTCCGGGGATCAGGGACGCGCCGGGAAGTGTCGGGCTGTGCCGGTGATGTAGATTCCGTCTGTCCCCTCACGGAATCAGGAAGGGCTGAGACCAGCACCAGCACCAGGAGCAGGCAGGGAAGTGTTCTCACTAAGGGTTCCGCACCAGCTGAATGGCCCCGGGTAATATCCGCAAATCGAGCTTGTGGACATCCAGACCCATCACCTCGCCATCGACGTGCACCGGCATAGGGAGCTCACTTTCCACGATGACATGGGACCCGGAGAGCTGGGTCACTTCCTTCAATTTGTCGATGGTGCCCGTTTTTAGACGGCCGAAATTCAGAATGATCTTGAGGGGCGAAATATCATCCACGTGACAGACGCTCAGTTTCCCGTCGTCAACGCGGGCAGCGGGGGTAAGCTTGAGTCCCCCGCCGATGAAGGGCCCGTTACCGATTCCCACCAGATAGGTGGAACGTGAGATAGTCCGGTCGTCCACCGTGATGGTCATTGGCACGGAATCCCAGTACATCATCGTACGGAAAATGGCCAGCAGGAGGGCCGGCGGTCCCCTGAGCCACTTGATCTGTCCGGCCTCGTAGTTGGCCCGGCCGTCAAAGCCTATGCCGACCGCATTAACGAAGTAGCGTCCATTTACAAAACCCACATCGCACGGCACGGCAGTCCCCTGGCAGAGCAAATCCATAGCCGCGTCCAGGGCCAGTGGGATCCCCGCGCTGCGGGCATAGTCGTTGCCCGTCCCAAAGGGGATGACCGCCAATGGCGTAGTGCCCCCTACCATTCCCTGCACTACCTCGTTGACAGTTCCATCGCCCCCAAAGGCGGCCACCAGGTCATAGTCGCGGGCGTGGGTCCTGGCCAGCTCGGTGGCGTGCTGCGGGTTCTCGGTGACCATGAAATCGAAATCGCAGCAGTCCCGGTGCTCACTGGTGAGTTTGCGCACCTTCTCCAGCGCTTTGACCGCTCCACCCCGTGACGCGGCTGGATTAGCGATGACGAGAATCTGTTTCAAGTTTCAAGTTCCAAGTAAAGATTAACCGCCAAGACGCAAAGAACGCCAAGAAAAACTATAGGTATATAGCCTTTTGTGGTCAACAACCAGACATTTACGATCAGCCTCTTACTACGGACGATCATTAATTGACATTCGACATTCAACATTATACAAGCCTCAAGCCCCTAGCCTCACGGCTATCGCCTCTATCTCCACCTCGGCTCCCAGGGGCAGGGCGGCCACCTGCACAGCCGAGCGGGCCGGGGGGTCCTGGGGGAAGTACTTCTCGAAGACCTGGTTGAGCACGGGGAAGTTACTAAGGTCAGTTAGGTAGACGGTGAACTTGATAACGTGGTCAAGACCGCTGCCGCCGGCTACGAGGATGCCCGACAGGTTCCGCAGGACCTGGTCGACCTGCTCCTCGAAGGGGCCGTCAAGCAGTTTGCCGCTGGCCGGGTCGAGTGGAATCTGCCCCGCGGTGAAGATGAGATCCCCGCAGCAGACACCCTGGCTGTAAGGGCCGATGGCCTCCGGGGCGTGGTCGGTGTGGATGATGGTGCGCATGGATTATACTTTAAGTTACGAGTTACGAGTTACGAGTTCCTGGTCCCAAGAAAAGATTAACCGCCAAGCATGCCCGTTCGGCTGAGCTCACGACGAAGCCTGAGCCCGGCGAAGGGGCGCAAAGGCTTGCCCTGAGCGAAGTCGAAGGGACGCAAAGAAAACCCATATATCTATAGCCGTCAGCACTCTGCAATTTGCGACGATTAGACTCTTGCCAAGAAAGACAAAGAATAAACAATCGACATTCGACATTTGACAATACCCAAGTCCCCAAGCCCCCAGCGAACCCATAAATGAGTTCGCTGAATCAAAAAAAGACGGCTACCCCGCCGTTGGCGGGGTGCAAGCCGCCTGTGTAGGCCAAATAGCCCTCTTGTATGTTACTCATAGTTAAGATTAGTAGTAATTTTGTTTGAATCAA
>CAZULW010000041.1:0-18900 GCA_964621455.1 uncultured bacterium | reverse complement strand
ATAGCGGGGAGTCAATGGGGAGGTGGGCCGGGGTGAATAAAGGGGAAAGTGGCAGTAGCAGTAGCAGTGGCAGTAGGCAGTAGCAGTTGGCAGTTGGCAGCTTGCTCGGCGTAATCCGCCAAGACGTAGCCGGGTAGCAGTAGGCAAGGAAGAGCGAAGAAAACCGCAGAGCACGCTGAGACCGCGGAGAGAAGAAGCATCATAAGACATATATTATCAGGTGAATACCTCTGCGTTCTCGCCGCTCCATCCCCCGCCATCGGCGGGGTTCGGTCCGCCAGCTCCACAGGAGTCCCTTTGGGACCGGCGGACTCAGGACAAGCCTCGGCGGTTAATCTTCTGCAGCGGCGTTAACCTCACCGCTACCCGTGCGTCTAAGGTGTGAACAGCAAAACGGGTATTAATAACGAACATTTACAATGAATAAGGAACCTGACCATGATTAACAAACTCCTGGTGGCAATACTCCTGATGACAACCGTCGTCATCGCCCAGCCGGGGCACGGCTTTAGAGCGGTCCATCCAGGCCTGGACGACCAGCTGAAACTTACACCCCAGCAGGTGGAACAGATCCAGAAACTGCGCACGGCATTCCAGACCAAGGCCATAGACCTGCGTGCCAACCAGCAGAAGCTCCGCCTGGAGCTCAACGAGCAGCTGCGGGCTGATAGTCCCAACAGGAGAGCCATCAATGCGACCCTGGACAAGATCGCTGCCGAGAAGGTAGCCCTGGAGAAACTCCAGGTAGGGAATCGCCTGGATGTCCGCGCCCTCCTCACGGACGAGCAGAAGCAGATGTTCGAGGCCCGCCCCTTCGGGCGTGGTCGCGGTATGGGCTACCGTGGTCACCGCTGGGGTCGGGGCATGCGCTGGTAAAGCATATCAGCGGGATAACAGTCGGGGAAGGCGATGAGCTCTCCCTGGTGCTGCAAAAAAAACAAAGCCCCCGCCCCCCGTTAGGAGACAGGGACCAAGTTCGTCGGCTGAGCCCGCCGGACTCGCCGTAGACGGCCTCGCCCGGCCTCCCCGTAGCGCCGTGTACGGCCAGGGTTGGCCTGCCCGGGACTCCCCGAGGCGGGTACGCCCAGGGCCAGGGCTACGGCCAGAGGGCTACGTCGAGGCATGGCAGGGCTGATGGTGATCAGTAGCGGTTAGTAAGGAATGAACGAGAGTCAAGGGGGAACTGGCAGAAAGTGAGTGTACCCGGAGGCAAAACAACGTTAACCTTTACATGTGGCCAGCGTCGAACAGATGCCATGTATGGAGGACGATCGGACACTCATTACCCAGTTTCTGCGCGGGGACCGGCGGGCCTTCGACCAGCTGGTTCTGCGGCATCAGGAAAAAGTCCGGCAGTTCATGTACCGGGCGACGGGGGACATGGATGATACCAACGACCTGGCCCAGGAGGTCTTCATCAAGGTCTACAACCACCTCCACCGGTTTCGCGGCGGCAGCGAGTTCTCTACGTGGCTTTACCGGGTGGCCGTTAACGTTCTCAATTCCCATTTCCGCCGCCAGCGCGTCCGGTCCTATCTGCCCCTGGGCGAAAGGGAAGACCCCGACTCCCGGTCTCCCGGCGACCACCGGGACCATCGGTTCCGCCGGCTGCTGGCCCGCCTGCCCCGGCTATCATCCCAGGAGCGCCAGGTGGTCATCCTGAGGGGCCTGCAGGAGCTGTCGGTGGCCGATACAGCCAGTATCCTGGGTACTTCTGAAAATGTGGTGAAGGTGGCCTATCACACAGCACGCAAGAAATTGAAGGAGCTTCTGAAAGATGTCTGATAACCTCCTGCCGGAAACTGGGGACCGATCCCCGCTTCCCGACTTCAGCGGGGGAGAGGACTTCCTCCGGAATTTGCGGGTCGGCCTGGGCCGTCGGCAGCGGCACCGGGCCTTCGCAGCCTCGGCGGCGTCGGCGGCCAGCGCGGTGCTCCTGTTTGTCCTGTCATTTTCCACCATTCAGCGGCAGATCGATGAGAATCTGTGGGAAGAGTACATCCTGAGCGAAATGGAGGTGGTGGTGGACACCCAGGAACTGGACGACTTTACCTGGGAGCTGTACCTGGAGTCTCTCCTGCAGGAAGAAGACCTGGACCTACTCCTGGAAGAGATTCTCGGCCTTGAGGGAGGCGAGAAATGGATTCAAGCCATCAACGTAAAAGGATAGACCCATGAAATCTCAAGCCAGCATCAAGTACCTTCTGCCCCTTTTGTTGGTCTTCATGACCGGTACCGGAGAGCTTGCTGGACAAATAGGGCTTGGTGTGGCGCTGTGCCTGCACGCTGACCCCTCCGCGACGTGCATCGATCAGCAGCGGCTCCAGCCCCCCGGTACGGCCAAAACCAGTGAAAAGCGGGTTCAGCGATCCCAGAGGAGACGGGCCGATCCCCAGAAGATGCGGGACCGGGTCAGCACAGTGAAGATGTGGAAGCTCACCGAGTACCTGGACCTGTCCGAGGAGCAGGCCGAGAAGTTCTTCCCGCGGACCCGGGAACATCAGCAAGAGATCGATAAAATCGTCCAGCAGCGGCGGCAGCATTACGAGGATTTCCAGCAGAAGATCGACGACGGGGGAATCAAGGCCGGGGACGTGGAGCAGTATGTTGCTGAGACGGCCCGGCTGGACAAGGCCCTCATCGACCTGCGAACCAGGTGTTTTCAAGGTATGAAAGACCTCTTGAATGACGAACAGCTGGCCAGGTTTGCCGTATTTAACGAGTATTTCAGGAGACAGATCGGTCAACATCTTCGCGAGGAATTGCCGCCAGAAGGGACTGGTCAACCTGAAGGAAAAGAGTAGCGCAGACAAGACTTCCCGGATTCATTGGCATAAGTCTCCGTATATTGCACCTCCTTGGCGCGTATATATAGGTAGGCAATACCATTCCGAATTCATCGGGCTGCCCTATCGAGTAAGCACAGACGATCAACAATCCCTGTTCTGATCCCCGGCGCCGCCTGATCTTACAGCTGGCCCTCCCGGGTTTTTCCCCTAAATCCAGGAGGATTTTTTTTACAATGGCAGGGCGCTAACTCCTTGCACATATTCATCTCTTTGGAATAAGTTTTCTCAAGTACAATGGACACCATCCGCCTGAACAACATTTCACTTTTCGCTCACCATGGTGTCTCGCCGCTGGAGCGGGACCTGGGGCAGCAATTCTTCCTGGATGTTGAGCTGGGCACGGACCTCTCCGCTGCCGCCCGCCAGGATGAGCTCGCCCGGTCCATCGATTATGAGGCCGTTTACCACGTGACTGCCACCGCCTTTACCACCCCTGCCTGCAGACTCCTGGAGCACGCTGCCTGGCAGGTGATGACGGCATTGTTCCAGCAATTTCCAGCGCAGGAAATCACGGTTCGTATCCGCAAGCCGTCCACTCCGATAGACGGGGTGCTGGATGCAGCAGAGGTGGAGCTTTCCCGCCGCCGGGAAGAGGTACTCGGTGGCTGAACAGTCCGTCAAGCCGGAGCCGCTGGACAGACCTGTCCCCGAACGCGCGTCGGGGCCGGATATAGCGGTGCTGGGGTTGGGTTCCAATGCAGGTGATCGGGAGAACCATCTTCTGAGGGCGGTGGAACTACTCTTTCATGAGAAGGCGGTTCAGCTGGTGACTGCCAGTACCATTTATGAAACCCCCCCGTTGGGTGTCCCGAACCCCCAGGAGGATTACCTCAACCAGGTGGTGGTTGTCTCTACCCGGCTGTCGCCAACCAGGCTGCTGGCGCTGTGCCAGGAGATTGAGGCGCTCCTGGGCCGTCCCAGGGATCATGCGCCCGGGTCAGCGCGCACCATCGATATTGATCTGATCTCCTACGGCTCGCTCATATACAGCAGCGGGGACCTGGTCCTTCCGCATCCCGGATATACCCGGCGAAAGTTTGTGCTGGTACCCCTGGTGGAGGTGCTGCCTGGCTTCCGTGATCCCCGCACGGGCCGCACCATCCAGCAGTTGCTGGAGGATTGCCCGGACACGTCCGCTATCCATCGCCGGGACAGGTTCCAGGGGGCGCCATGCTAGGCAAAGCGTACATGATTGCCATTGAGGGTCCCATCGGCGTGGGCAAGACCAGCCTGGCCCGCCTGGTGGCCCAGCGCCTGGATGCACGCCTGGTGCTGGAAGAGTTTGAGGAAAACCCGTTCCTCGCCGACTTCTACCGGGACCCGGAACGGTTCGCTTTCCAGACCCAGCTCTGGTTCCTTCTGTCGCGCTATAGGCAACAGCAGGAACTCCGGCAACTGGACCTCTTCTCGCCCCTCCTGGTAACCGATTACATGTTCACGAAGGACCGGCTTTTTGCCTCCCTCACGTTGAATGACAAGGAGATGGCCCTGTACGACCGTGTCGCCAGCCTGCTGGAACGGGACATTGCCAACCCGGACCTAGTGGTCTACCTTCAGTCAGACACCGACCGGCTCATGGCCAATGTCAGGAGGCGGAGCAGGTCCTACGAGGTGAACATGGACTGGAAGTACCTCGATGCTCTGAACCAGCTCTACAACGAATTCTTCTTCCGGTATGACCGCGGCCCGCTGCTGATTATCAACGCCAACGATCTCGATTTCGTCAATCAGCCGGATGATTTCGAGGAGATCATTGCGCTTATTCGTGAGCCGGTTACCGGTACCCGATTTTTCAATCCAGCCCGGAGCGAGTAGGCAGCTGTGTTGCGTTCTCTGCTCATTATCCTTTTAGGGGTTCTTCTGGTGTGGTTGATCCTTCGTTTGAGCCGCACGCTGAAAGAGGTCATGCCCGGTAAACCCCGGAAAAGCTCTTCGCCGCTGGGCAATAATAAAATCATCGATGCTGAATTTGAAGACGTAACCGAAGAAGACGTAACCAGGGACGACTATTGATTCCTGCCAAAGTAAAGTCCTCATGTAGGGGCGACCCTGGCCGGGCTCGCCGTTCCAGCTACGCCGAGGCTCCCGGCCACGGGGAGGCCTCGCTGAGTCGCCCCTACCACCCGGTCGCCCCACTCACTGGCGGTAGGGGCACGGCCCCGACCTTTCCGTTGGGAAGTCGAGCCGCGCGCCGTGCCCTGCGAAACAGGCCGGCCTGTAGGGGCGTATCGCAAGGCTCGCCGTAGGCTATGCCGAGGCTACGCCCCTACGTCGGTTTGTAATAGGACTATCTTTTTGCAGGATTCAATAGGTGCTGGCGGTTCGTATTCATCAACACGGCGGCCCGGAGAAAATCGCCGACGCGCATCGCTACCTGGAGGAAAGCCGGCATCGCGGCAAGGTCGTAGTGACGTTTCCAGGTAACAGGGCTTGAATCACTTCTAGAGGTGTATGATGAGTACCACTCAACGATACAGCCTGGCATTCCTGTTCTGGGTCCTGCTGCCATTGATGGCCGGTGCCCAGGACAACGATAAGAAGGTACACGACGCCGGGATTGGATTTTCCTTTTCCAGCGGCCAATCCCTGTTTTATACCCGGTCGACCAATCCTTTCCATACCAACCATACCTACCTGGCGGCGGGATTCCACATTGAAGAAGAGGGTGGCGGTCCCAGCTATTTTGGCGACCCGTACGGTTACTATCCCCAAACTTCCCAGGACTACTACCTGGAGTTAGGATGGGGCTGGCGTCGTCTGTGGTTCCGGGAGAGCATGGCAGGCGGGTTTCTTCCCCACACTGTTATTGAGGGCGGCGCTTCGGGGTATGTCGCCCGCTTCGGCCGGCTGCGGAGCTTATTCCGGGAGGCCTCGCTGCGCTGGGTGCCATACCTGCAGGCCGGGTTTGGAGCGTCCGTCTATACCGGTACAGTCATTTACCGCTTTGAGATGGGGTATCTATCCACTATATCCAGGCTGTCTTATCTGCCGGAAGATGCATTTCCGGAATACCAGGGGGCCTATCTGAAGATCGTCGTCTCAAGCGGGCAGAAACCGCGATAGGTGCTGACCCGGCGAGGCTTTTGCCGCTAACTTCGGGTGGCTCAGGGGGCCATAGTCCGGCAGGCTGTGAGCCGGACATTTCGCCGTTGAGAATTAGTTCATTTACCCATTTCCCGCCCTAAGGGAGTTAATTTCAAGGGTACGATACCCTTTCCATGTACTGTTTTAAGCCCATACTTTCAGGGGTGCTGTAACCAGTGTGCCTTGCCGGTGCCATTATGCCAGGGTGGCGCGTCCATGTATATTTCTAGTCTGGTCCTCCACGGGTTCAAGTCCTTTGGTCAGCGGACGAGCATGACCTTCGGTGAGGGCATAACAGGGATAGTAGGCCCCAACGGCTGCGGCAAGACCAACATCGTCGACGCCCTCCGCTGGGTTCTGGGAGAGCAGAAGCAGAGCATCCTCCGCAGCTCCCGCATGGATGAGGTCATTTTTCATGGCAGCAGGAACCGCAAGCCGTCCAGCTTCAGCGAAGTCACCCTCTCTATCCATAACAACAAGGCCACGCTTCCCCTGGAGTACACCGACATCGAGATCAGCCGCCGCTTCTACCGCGATGGTGAGAGCGAGTTTCTGATCAATCGAAATCCCTGCCGGCTGAAGGACATCATGGACCTGTTCATGGACACCGGTATGGGAAGCGACGCCTATTCGGTCATCGAGCTGAAGATGATCGAGGCCATTCTATCCGACGTGGAGGATGACCGGCGCCGGATGTTCGAAGAAGCGGCTGGCATCAATAAGTACAAGAAACAACGTCAGTCAGCCCAACGGAAGCTGGAGGCCACCCGCCAGGACCTGGAACGGGTCAGCGACATCATCGGAGAGGTGGAGAGCCAGGTTCGGGCCCTGCGGCTGCAGCTGAAGCGGTTTGCGCGACACGAGCGGATCACCGCCGCCCTGAAGAACCGGGAGCTTGCCCTGGCCCGGCTGCAGATCCAGGAATTGGCCCGTGAAATGGCGCCCCTCCAGGAGACCCTCGAGACCAGTCGTGACAGCCACCAGGCCGAGGCTGCCCGTATCGCCCGGGACGAGGAGCAACTGGGGCGGCTCCAGGCAACCTTCAGCCGGCGGGAGCAGGAGTTGGAGGCTGCGCGTCAGTCCCTGGCGGCAGCTGCCGGCCAGCTCAGCGAGTTGAAGGAAAAGCAGCTGGTCTGGGGTGAACAGCTGCACTCGACCCGTCGTAATCTGGAGCGACTCGAGCAGGAGCGGGAAACGGAGGTCCAGCGCACCGGCAGCTGTAAGGCGGAGATTGCCCGGCTCGAAAAGGAGCTGCGGGCCCTGGAGCCGACTCTGGAGAAAATGCAGGCGGCTTTCGAGGCCCGGCGTTCGGAGGAAGAGGCGGTCACGGCTGATTTCCAGCGCGGGGAACAGCAACTTCAATCCGCCCGGGAGAGGAAGTTCAATCACCGGCACCTGATTCAAGAAGAGGAAGCCCGGCAGCAGCGCACCGCGGATATGATACGGGAAAGGCGTCAGGAACTGGAACGCCTGGAACAGACGGCGGCTGAACGCGGCGAGGGCATCAGGACCCTGAAGGAACGGCGGGATACTCTCACCCGAAACCGGAATAAACTGGAAACCCGACTGGCCGGGCTGGTGAAGGAGCAGGAGGGGATCACTGCGCAACTTCAGGAACTGGACGGGAAGGAGTCCCGCCTGCGTGAAGAGCACCGGCAGGTCACCACCCAACTCAGGGTGCTGCAATCCCGGCTGGAGATTTTCACCGAGCTGGTGGAGAGCCACGAAGGTTATCCCGGCGGCACCCGTGAGGTACTCACCGACCTGGGCCGCTTTCCCGGCCTCCTGGGGACGGTGGCCGATCTGGTAGAGGTGGAACCGGTACATGCCATGGCAGTGGAGACGGCCATGGGACCGTTCGCCACCTGCCTGGTGGCGGAGACTGTCGAGCAGGCCCGGCAGCTCCTGGCCTACGCCGCTGAGTACGGTCTGGGCCGCCTTTCGGTCATTCCCCTTGACCGGGTGACGACCGGGGATGATTCCGCCGCGAATCCGGAAACGGCACCCGGTATCCCGCTTATGGAGCTGATCAAGGTGCCCGGCACGCTCAGCGGGCTTTACCGCCGGCTCCTGTCCGGTTTTTACTGGGCATCCGAAGGATCCCTTCCGAGAGAAGAGCAGACAGTATCCGCCGAAGACCTGTCCGGCGGCTTGTCCGGCATCCTGACGGGCCAGACCGGCCTTCCCAGCGGCGTGACGGTTGTAACCTCGGCGGGCCACCTGGTTGGAGCGGTGCCGTTCCTGACCCATCTTGATTCCCGGAAACCGGACCGGGATGATACATCCCGCTACCTGGGCAGCGGGGGGGTTGTCGGTCGGGCCGGTGAGCTGGATCGCTTGCGGGAGGTCATTACCAGGGCTGAACAGGAGGCCGACCAACTGGACGCGAGGCTGGGGGAGGTCAAGGATCAGCGCTCCCAAATCACGCAGCGGTATCATGGGCTTAAGGAAGAAGCGGATACGGTCCTTGACGAGGTGGACCAGAGCAACCGGGACCTGTCCCAGCTGGAATACGAGCTGCAGCGTATGACCGGCGACCTGACGGAATTGAAGTCCCAGGTTCCCACACTTAATGAAACCATCCGCGGCCTGGAGGAAAGCCTGGCCGCCCACGACAAAGTAATGGATCATCTGAAGGAGCAGGAATCCCGGCTGGAGGAGGCAATCCGGCAGGCGGAAGCGGTCTACCAGCAAGTGCAGGCGAAGCGGGACGCCTGGCAGGAGGAGCTGCAGGATCTCCGCGTCGAGCTCCTGACCGTTGAGAACCAGCGGGAGAACCTGGCGGGGCATAAACTGTCCCGGGAGGATGCCCTGGCAGCTTCAAACCAGCGTATTTCCCAGCTGGAGGCGGAGCGTGAGCAGGCCCGCCAGGCCATTCAGGATTTGACCCGGCGCGTGGCGGAGGCGGAGAAGCGCCGTAAGAGCCTGGAGAAGGATGTCGACGATCAGCGCGCCGCCAGCGGCAGGAAGGAAACCGCCGCCAGGGAGACCCGGGAGCAGATATCCCACCTGGAGGAACAGATCCGCCAGCGGCAGCACGGACGGGAAGCCGTCCTCTCCCAACACCAGGAGCTGGAACTCAAGCTCTCCGATTTAAAGAAGGAGGAGGAGCTTATCCGCTCGCGCATTCGGGAGATTTATCAGGAGGAGATTACCGAAGAGGAAAGCGTGGGGGAGCAGGAGGATGAGGAGACCCTGCGCGCCGGGATCGAGAAACTGCGGGAGTCCCTGGAGCGTATCGGACCCATTAACATGGCCGTGGCCGAAGAATACGCCGAGGAATCAAAGCGCCTGGACTTCCTGACAGAACAGCGGGACGACCTGCTGCAAGCCGAGGAGAGTCTTGGGAAGACCATCCAGAAGATTGATCACCAGGCCCGCAGCCAATTCCGTGAGACCTACGACAGGATTCGCCACCACTTCAAGCAGACTTTTCGACTGTTCTTCGAGGGAGGGGAGGGTGATTTGAGGCTGGTGGGGGACCCCGACCCCCTGGAAGCCGGCATCGAGATCATTGCCCAGCCGCCCGGGAAAAAGACCCGCTCCCTCCGTTCCCTTTCCGGCGGTGAGAAAGCCCTCACCGCCATTGCCCTGCTGTTCGCCGTCTACATGGTGAAGCCCAGCCCTTTCTGTGTCCTCGATGAAGTGGACGCCCCGCTGGATGATGTCAACATCGGGAAGTTCACCAGGGTCATCAGGCAATTCGCCGGGGACACCCAGTTTATCATTGTCACGCACAACAAGCTGACAATGCAGAGCGCCGATTACCTTTATGGCGTCACTATGGCGGAAGAGGGCCTGTCTAACCTTGTGTCTGTGGATCTCGGGGAATATGCCCGGTAGAAAATCCCTGATCCTTCTTTTTGCCGGACTATCCCTGATGGCAACCGGCCTCCAGGCCCGGGAACTTCCCTTTGATCTGGACCTGGGCCTGTTCCGGGCTGCGGGGAATCGCTCCCGGCTGGAAGTATACCTGGGAATCGACCGGCGGCAGATCACTTATGAGCGGGAACGCGGTCGGTATGCGGCCCATATGGCGGGGGTGGTTCTGCTCAAGCAGCGGGGGCAGATTATTGATTTCCGGGAAATGGCCATCGAGGACGTGGTGGACCACCTGGATGATGGCCCGCACGGCGTGATCCCCAAGCAGGCCACGTTCAGCCTGGAGCCCGGATCATACGATCTCCTGGTGGTAGTGGAAGACGGGCAGGGGAACCGGTCTGACAGCACCCTGCGGGTGGAGGTGCCCGCTTATGGGGGCCTGGAGCTTGAGATAAGCACCATCCAGCTGGCAAGCGTGATAAGGCGATCCGCCGGGCGGAAGGAGTTTTACAAGCGGGGGTTGACGGTCTGGCCCAACGCCGCTGCCGTTTACGATGATGACCGGCCGCTCCTCTGGCACTACGCCGAGGTCTACGGCCTTACACCACTCGATACGGTGGAGATACGCACCCTGGTCTGGCGGGACAGTACGGAAGTGATCTCCCAGGCCCCCAGGCGGGCGCCCTCCCCGTCCCTGGTCTTCTGCGATTGGGGGGCGGTCAACCTGTCGGCGCTGGCCCCAGGCGACTACTGTCTCACGATCACCGTCAGCATGGATGGGGACACAGCCTCGGCGATGAAGCCGTTCCGGGTGGTGCGGGAGGCGCCGGCCGCCGTTGACAGCGGCGATGTACTGGCGGCATTCTCCACTGCCGAGTTGACTGATTTCGCCAGGGGTTTGAGCCTGCTCCAGCCGGAGCCGGACATCCAGGCCTTCCGCTCCCTGGACAGTGCCGGCCAGCGCCGGATCATAAGGGACGCTGCCGGGAAGGTCGCGCGGGGGCTGAGCCAGGACTCCAGCCTCAACCTGGGCGAGCTGCTCCATCGCTGGGGCCACGTGAAGGCCTATGACCGGGACTGGCGCGGTCGCAGTCGGCTGACGGAGCAGGGACGCACCATGTTCCTTTACGGGCCGCCCGCCACCATCGAAACCTACCCGGCAACCAGTGCCCTGCGGGAGCACCAGGTCTGGACATTCACTTACCCGGACAGCACCGATCCGTCTGTCCCCGACAAACCGTCGGGGCCCGACGGTTTGTCGGGGACAGGCCAGTTTGTTTTCATGGATCGTGAGGGATATGGCGAGTTTATGCTGGTTCACGCCACCGTCCTCGGTGCGGTGCGGAACGAAAACTGGCGCCGCGAGCTTCCCTGGGTGCCCGTTCCGGTGAGTACTGTGGCTCCCCCGGCTGCGGAGGTTGAGGAAGAAGGCAAGGCGCCCACACCCGTCGATACCGCTCAGGTCGAGCCTGTTATAGTTGACACTATGGCCGCTCCCGTCGATACCGCTCTGGCTGAGCCAGCCCTGGTTGACACTCTTGTCGCCCCTGGACCGGAAGTGGACGCGGATACTACAGCGGTGGACTCTGCGGCTGTCGAGCTGGTACCCCCCGATACTACTGCCGTAGACACCACCGCCGCCGACACCCTTCTGCTCGAACCGGCGCTGATCGATACCATCAGGACACCCTGAGCGGCAAGCCATGGCCAGGTTCGCAGCTGGTATTGATATAGGGGGTACGTCGATTAAGGCGGGGCTCTTTGACACCAGCCTGGAACTGGTACACCGTTGCGCTACCGTTGACACCACCTCGCTGCCATCGGGAGACGTGCTAGTGGAGCGTGTCCTGGCCAGCATCGACGCCGGCATCTCGGAGCTGGGCGGCAAGCTGGCCGGCCCGTCTGGCCCCGACATTTTGTCGGGGACAGGCCCCTTCGGCGAGCTCAGGACAGGCCTGGCGGGGATCGGCATCGGCTCTCCCGGCCCCCTGGATATCCATCGGGGGGTGGTTATCGAATCACCCAATACCCCCATATTGAACAACTTTACCCTCAGGGACAGCATGATCCGGGCGGCGGGCGTCCCCGTGTGGCTGGACAACGACGCCAACGTCTTTGTCCTGGGTGAGGCGCACGAGGGGGCCGGCAAGGGTTATCCATACGTGCTGGGCGTCACCCTGGGCACCGGGTTCGGCTGGGGGATTGTCATCAACGGCAGTGTCTTTCACGGGGCCACGGGCACCGCCGCCGAGTACGGCCCGTCCGTCTGGCGGGAAGAAGGCCACACCTGGGAGGACGACATCTCCATCCGGGGACTGCTGCGCGTCTACCGCGACTGTGGCGGTGCGGCAGATTCGCCGGAAGAGGTGAGCCGGCTGGCGGTCGAGGGGGATGCGACGGCCCTGGCGGCCTGGCGGGAATACGGCCGCGTTCTGGGAATAGCCCTGAGCCACGGGGTGAACCTGCTGGACCCGCACGTCGTGGTAGTGGGCGGCGCCATGGCCGGGGCCTGGGAACACTTCAGTCCGGCTATGCTTGAAACCCTGCACCGCCATATCTTCACCCTGCCGCGGGAGAATCTCAAGGTGATGCCGTCCAAGTTAGGGGGGCTGGCGGCCCTCTACGGCGCGGCCAGCCAGGTTCCCATGACGGGTGAATGATTCCGGTGCCGGTCCGCTTGCCAGACCTGCTGGAGATCTTTTTTCCGTCCCTGTGTGTTCTCTGTACCACGCCCCTTGACGGCGAGAAGGCCGTCTGCACTCCCTGCCTGGAGACCCTGGCGCCCACCGGCCTGGGGCCCTGGTTGGAAGAGACTGCCGTCCGGGAAGGACTGGACGAGGTCTGGAGCGCTTTCTGGTATAACGAGACCATGCAGTCGCTGATCCACCTGTTCAAGTACAGTGGGCATCGCCGGGTCGGGCGCCGTCTCGGCGGGGCGTTGTTTCACCAGTTGGAAGGGGAGGTTTCCTGGGGCCGCTTTGATGCCCTCGTGCCGGTCCCGCTGCACCGCACCAAGCGCCGGGAGCGGGGCTATAACCAGTCGGCGGTGCTGGCCCGTGCCCTGGGAGGGCAGTCCGGCCTGCCGGTGATGGAACGACTCGTGGTGCGGCACCGCTGGACCCGGTCCCAGACGGGCCTGTCGGTGGAGGAGCGCCGAACGAATGTGGATGGCAGTTTTCGAGCTACCGGGCCGGGCGGCGGCCGGAAAGTGCTGCTGGTGGATGACGTGCTGACCACCGGGGCCACCGCCTCGGCCTGCGCCCTGGCGTTGAAGGCCGTCGGCTTTGCTGAGGTTACCGTCTTAACGGTAGCGACACCGTTGAAAGAGAAGTAACTTATATTGGAATAGAGCGGATTATGCTGTGAAGAGTATCGAGCAATTGAGCCTTAAGAATCAGCGAGTCCTTATGCGCGTGGATTTCAACGTTCCTCTGGATGACGGGGTAGTCGAGGATAATTTTCGCATTCAGGCGGCGCTGCCAACTGTCGGGTACTGCCTGAACCAGGGCGCCGCCGTCGTTCTCATGTCTCACCTGGGCCGGCCCAAGGGCGAAGTTGTCCCCGAGTTGACCATGCTGCCGGTGGCCGAGGAACTGGAAACCCTCCTCAGGCATGACATTATTTTCTCGCCGGACTGTATCTCGGATGAAGCCGTTGAGGTGAGCGGGCGGCTCAAGCCGGGGAACGTTCACCTCCTGGAAAACTTGCGCTTTTACCCCGGAGAGGAGACCAACGAGCCCGGCTTCGCCTCCCGTCTAGCCCGCCACGGAACGGTCTATGTCAACGACGCCTTCGGCACCGCCCACCGCGCCCATGCCAGTAATGTGGGAGTAGTCTCCCACTTTGATCAGGCGGGCATCGGATTTCTAATGGCCAGGGAGTTGAAGTTTCTCCGTGACCAGCTTGATGAGCCCCAACGTCCCTTTGCTGTTGTTCTGGGCGGGGCCAAGGTGGCTGGCAAACTGGAGCTCATCCGCAAGCTGGTGGCCAGGGCGGACCGCCTGATTATCGGGGGTGGCATGGCCTTCACCTTCCTGCAGGCCCAGGGAATCAACGTGGGTGGTTCCCTGGTGGATCAGTCCCTCCTGGAGGAAGCCGGGGAGATCCTGAAAGCAGCCGAGTCTCATCATGTGCAGGTCTTGCTGCCCAGGGATGTAGTAGCCGCGGAAAGCATTTCTGATAAAGCAGCCTGGCGGGTGGTGCCCCTGGATGAGCTAGGCGCCGATGAGATCGGCGTGGACATCGGCCCTGAGACCTGCGCCGAATTTTTTCGGGCACTCGAGAGTGTACGTACCATCTTCTGGAATGGCCCCATGGGGGTATTTGAGTTGGGCGCCTTCCAGACTGGCACGGAAATGATAATCTCCACCATTGCTGAGGCTACCGCGCGGGGAGCCGTGTCAGTGGTAGGCGGGGGAGATTCGGTCGCCGCCATCGAAAAGCTGGCTGAACACAGGCACTTTACCCATATCAGCACCGGGGGCGGCGCATCCCTGGAGCTGCTGAGCGGGAATGTCCTGCCCGCACTGGAGGCCCTGGCATGAACGACACCAGGCCCATCATCGCCGCTAACTGGAAGATGCACAAGACCCCCCAGGAAGGGTACCGGTTCTCCCGGCAGCTGGTCACAAAGGCCTTGAATCTACCCGGTGTGAGATTTATCTTATTCCCTTCGGCAACAGGATTATTTCACATTCAGGAGGCTCTGAAGGACACCGCTATCGAGTTGGGCGGTCAGAATATGCACTCCGCCCAGGAGGGCGCATATACGGGAGAAACCTCGGCTCCCATGCTGACGGCCTGTGGTTGCCGGTGGGTGACCATCGGGCACTCGGAGCGGCGGCATATCTTCCACGAGAGCGATGCGGGTATCCGCGCGAAAATCCCGGCTGCGCTGGATGCCGGGCTCAACGTGATCCTGTGTATTGGTGAACGCCTTGAGGAGCGGCAGGCCGACTCCACGGAAGAAGTACTCCGGCAGCAGCTCCAGGATGATCTGGCCGGGATGGAAACCTTTCCGGCTGACCGGCTGATCATTGCCTACGAACCGGTCTGGGCCATCGGCACCGGTGTAGTGGCTACCCCGAAGCAAGCCGGGGAGGCCCATGCCCAGGTCAGGGCGATTCTTCAGGAGCTGTTTCCTGGATTGCCCGGTGATGACGCCAAGATATTGTACGGCGGTAGTGTAAAGTCCGCCAATGCCGCCCAGCTTATTCAGATCCCCGGCATCGATGGCTTTCTCATTGGCGGGGCGAGTTTGGATGTTGACGAATACGTTAAAATTGCAGAAATTTCACAGGTAGAAACAAAGGTGAAACCTTGATTTACGGCATTTTAATTTTCTTACATGTATTGGTCTCAATCCTGTTGGTTGTGGTCGTTTTACTTCAGTCCGGGCGCGGAGGTGGCCTGGCCGGCACCCTGGGTGGTGGCATGTCCACAGCTATGTTCGGGGGTCAGGGCGCGGACAAGTTGATGACTCGCCTGACCACCAGTCTGGCTGCTGCTTTTATGGTGTTGGCGATTTTAATTTCCGTCGCGGGCAGGCCGCGAATGGGTACCGGGGACAGTGTAGTACGGCAGAGGGCCGTCCAGCGGGAAACAGCTCCTTTGCAACCGGTGATTGAAATGGAACTGCCCGAGGCAGCCAGCCCCGTTGAGTTGCCTCTGCCTCCTGCGAAGGATGAGCCTTCAAATCCTTAAAAGGCTGGCAGCAGCGATCGCCGAAGTGGTGGAACTGGTAGACACGCTGTCTTGAGGGGGCAGTGGGAGCAATCCTGTGCGGGTTCGAGTCCCGCCTTCGGCACGAGCCGTTTCAACTGCCGGGATATTCATAGAGATTGCCGACATGCAGGCCATTCCGGCGAGCAGGTTGGAAGGGTAAGTTCGTATCCGTGCTGCACAAAGAGCATGGGGCGTGATAGTACGAACGATGGCTGGTGATGGGAATTCACTACTTGGAGGCTATACAACATGGTAACGTTGAATTTGAAAGGCAATAATTAGGTGGGTAAGATGAATCGGTTTCGAACAACTCTGATTGCAGGTTTCACCGCCATCCTGGCGGCGGCTGCAACGGGCCAGGATATAGGCGACCTCATGGCGGAAGCCCGGGAGGAGATATCGGCGAAAAACTACGGCAGTGCCAGGCAGAAGCTGCAGACAATTTTACAATATAACAGTGCCTATGCTCCGGCCTATTTTGAACTGAGCAAGATAGCCCTCATCCAGGACGACCTGAAAGGCGCCCAGGACAACATTCAAGCGGCCATCGAGAATGATCCCCGCAATGAGGAGTATCGTGCCGAGGCTGAAAAAGTTGCCCAACTCAGCTCGATCATGAGTGATGCCAGACGTTCGTATGATGAGCGGGATTATATGGGGGCGGTTGCCCGTTATGAAAAAGTGCTTGAGAAACATCCTTCTTTCGCCAATGCCTACTACGGGATGGGGATGGCCTTTGCCAGGGAAGGCGATCTGCGCCAGGCGGCGGAGGCTTTTCGCAAGGCGCAAACCTACAACCCCGATGACGCCCGCTACACCAGTGCCCTCCGCAAGATCGTGGCTGACAAGTTCAATGAGGCGAACCGCCTTCTCCGTGGCCGCGATTGGGAGTCTGCTCTGGAAATCTACAAAGAGGTCGTTGAGCTGGATCCCACCTTTGAGAAGACCTATTACTGGATGGCCCGGAGCTACCGGATGTTAGGCGACAACGAGGCCGCCCTGAAGACGTTGGACCGGGCCATCGAAATAAAACCCGATTATACTGTGGCCTACGTTGAGAAAGGTAATATCCTGCAACGGGAGGGCCTTTCGGAGGAAGCCGAAGCGGTCTATCGCCAGGCCCTCTCCCTTGATCCGAAGTCCGACAAGGCCTGGGTGGGACTTGGCGCCATTGTGAGAAGTGAAAACCCGGCTGAGGCCGTCGAAGCTTTCAAGTCTGCCCTGTCCGTCAACCCGAAGAATGGTGACGCCACTGAGTACTTGGGCGAGATATACAGTGACCAGGAAAAATGGGCCGAGGCCGGTAAATACCTGGAGCAGGCAGTGAAGCTCAAGGCAAAGGACCATGTGGTAGCCTGGCGGTTGGCCTTCGTTTACAACGCCCTGGGGGAGTATGAGAAGGCCAGACAGATGGGCAAGCGGAGCACGGTCTTGAAAAAGACCTTCGAATACGGCTGGTACGAGCTGGGAGTTGCTGAGAAAGCCCTTGGGAACCGGGTGGCAGCAATTGAGGCTTTCAAAAACGCTCTGAAAGGTCGTGATGCCAGCATACGCAAAAGATCTCAATATGAGTTGAAACAATTGGAAACTTCCAGCAGATAGACTTGTTCCGGTTGGATCACTTAAGCCCCGCTCCGGACACTTCAGGGCGGGGCTTTATGCTTCCCATCCTGGTTGGATAAGGCATGCCGAAACGCATCAGAGCGGTCATTTTCGACCTGGACAATACCCTTCTTGACTTCATGAAGATGAAGAATGCCGCTATTCGCTCCGCGGTGGATGCTATGGTAGAGGCGGGCCTGGCGGTGGAGAAAGAGGAGGCGGTGCGGGCCATCATGGAAATCTACAGCACCAAGGGGTACGAGTATCAGGAGGTCTTGGACGACTATCTGCGGCAGCATTCCGGCAGGGTGGATTATAAATATCTGGCCTCCGCCGTCGTGGCCTATCGCCGGGCCAAGGAGGCCTCCCTAATGCTCTATCCCCGGGTGAATGTGACACTCATGACGCTGGCCAAGATGGGACTGAAACTGGGGGTTGTCTCGGATGCCCCCAGCCGGGAGGCCTGGATGCGCCTGTGTTATCTCAATCTCCACCACCTCTTCGATGCAGTGGTTACGTTCGATGATACTGGGGTATATAAACCGGCCCCCGAGCCCTTCGATAAAATTTGTAACTTGCTCGAGGTTAGGCCCGATGAGGCCCTCATGGTAGGCGATTGGCCCGAAAAAGACATGGTGGGAGCAAAGCAGGTGGGCATGACCACTGCCTTTGCCCGCTATGGAGACACCCTGGGGGTGGAGGAATCGGGCGCCGACTATGACCTGTCGGACATCTACCAGTTGATCGATATCGTCCAGGAGCGGAACCAGCCGTGATCTTCGTGGGTAACGATCTCGTGGAGGTGGATCGCATTCAGGCCTTGATGGAAAGGTGGTCAGACCGCTTTCTGGTGCGTATTTTCACCCGTGATGAGATCACTTATTGTCAGCGGCAGGTCCGGCCCGCACTGCATTTCGCCGGCCGGTTCGCGGCCAAAGAAGCGGTGAAGAAGGCGCTCTATTCCGCTGGTCAGCTGGAGCCGGTTCTATTCAGGCAGATCCAGCTCGACCGCGATCCATACGGAGCGCCCCTGGTCCATCTCGCCGGGGTGGATGGCAGGCTCCAGGTATCCATCAGCCATACTACCCACTATGCAGTGGCCACGGCGGTCCTGTTACGTGGTGATCCTTCTGGCGAGTCCTGGTGATTAACCTTCTGACCACGGCTGGCAGCCGGGCGCTGGACCGCTACACCGTACGCAAGGGACGCGTTAGCGAGGTGGACTTGATGCGCAACGCCGGCCGGAGCGTGGCTGTCGAAGCCGGGAAGCTGCTCAGGGGAGATTCGAGCCGGCCGGCGCTGGTGGTCTGCGGTAAGGGACACAACGGCGGAGATGGCATCGCGGCGGCAGGATTCCTCTCATCCTGGGGCTACGGGTGCACCGTTGTCCTGCTGGGTAAGATCGAGGAGATGGACGAAGTCGTGGCTGCCACCTACCGGCAAGCCGGAGTTCAAGTCAGGGAGCTGGTCCTGCCCAATAAGGTCGAGTGGTCGGAGCATGGACTGGTTATCGACGCGCTGCTGGGGGTGGGGGTTGATCAGCCCTTGAGGGAACCGGTGGCCCAGTGGGTACAGGCCATCAATAAATTCTTCGGACCGGTGCTTTCGATTGACCTGCCCACCGGCTTGAGCACCGATACGGGGCAGGCCCCTTCGGCGAGCTCAGGACAGGCCCCTTCGGCTAGCTCAGGGCAGGCCCCTTCGGCTAGCTCAGGGCAGGCCCCTTCGGCTAGCTCAGGGCAGGCCCCTTCGGCTAGCTCAGGACAGGCCTGGGAAGGAGTGGTCCGGGCTGAGGTGACGGTTACCATGGGATACCCTA
>CAZULW010000040.1:17508-19466 GCA_964621455.1 uncultured bacterium | reverse complement strand
ATCCCGGCCCAGGTCGATTTTATTGTTACCCTGGTGAAGGCCGCCCAGAAACAGGGAGACAGAAAGGATATTAAAAAAGGAGAAGCAAACTCAGCATGAGTGATAAGGAGAACCCTAACCCCGAACCCGATACCGAAACGGATATCGCACGGGAACCCGTAGAGGCGGAGCCGGAAACAACCGAAGTGGAGGCGATCGATTCTGAGGTCGTCGAAAGCGGTGCGACCGAGACAGATGCGGATACGGATGCCGAGGTGGATGTGGATTACCTCGCGCCGGTTATGTTGGATGGAATCACCACCGTTACTCCCGAGCAGCTGAAGGCCATGGAGGAATCGGAAGTGGTGAAAAGGGATACTTCCCTTGAGGAGATCGTACGGTCCTCGCTGGGCGATATCCGTGAGGATGAGGTTATTAACGGCCGGGTCATCGGCATGAATGACCGGGAAGTTCTGGTCGATATCGGTTTTAAATCGGAAGGGATTGTTCCCAGGGAAGAGTTCGATCCGGAAGAATTACCCCAGATCGGTGACGAGATTTCGGTCTATCTGGTAAAAATGGAGGATGCTTACGGTCAGACGGTCCTTTCCAAAGAGAAGGCGGATTTCATGCAGCGGTGGACCGAGATACGTCAGAAGGCGCAGACCGGCGAGAACATCGCCGGTAGAATTTCCCGACGTATCAAAGGAGGAATGATAGTGGATCTGGGTGGCGTACCCGCTTTTCTGCCCGGATCACAGATCGATATCCGGCCCGTTCAGGATTTCGATGAATTCATTGGCCAGGAGTATGAATTCAAGATCGTCAAGATCAACGAGGCACGGAAGAATATCGTCATCTCACGTAAAGAGCTGATGGAGGCCGACCTGCAAGAGCGAAAAAACAGTCTCATCGCCGATCTCCATATTGGACAGGTTCTCGAGGGCCGCGTGAAGAATGTCACCGACTTCGGTGTCTTCGTGGATCTGGGCGGACTGGATGGCCTGCTCCATATCACCGATCTGGCCTGGGGGCGGGTAACCCATCCCTCGGAGATCGTCGAGATGGACGAGCTTATCACCGTTAAAGTGATCGATTTTGACCCGGAAAAACAGCGCGTCTCACTGGGACTCAAGCAACTCCAGCCCCATCCTTGGGAAAGCGTGGAGGCCAAGTACCCTATCGGTTCGGTAATTGAGGGCAGGGTGGTAAGCATGACCAACTACGGGGCTTTCGTGGAAATCGAGAAGGGAGTAGAGGGCCTGATTCATGTCTCCGAGATGTCGTGGATCAAGCACGTTCGCCACCCGTCTGAGATATTCTCCCTGGGTCAGGCCATTGAGGCCAAGATCCTTAATGTCAACGTCTCTGAGCGAAAAATTTCCCTGGGTGTTAAGCAATTGCAGCCCGATCCCTGGGATCAGATCGAGGATAAGTACAAGGTGGGTACCATCCAGAAGGGCTTGGTGCGCAACCTGACGCAGTTTGGTGCCTTCGTGGAACTGGAAGAGGGCATCGACGGCCTTATCCACATCACAGACTTGTCCTGGACCAGAAATGTCCGCCACCCGAGGGAAATCTTAAGCAAGGGTGATGAGGTGGACGTCCGGGTACTGGATGTTTCCCGCCAGAATCGGCGCATTGCCCTGGGGCTCAAGCAGGTAGCGGAAGATCCCTGGGATCAGATTGAGGCCTACTTTACATCCGGTAAACAGGTGAAAGGTGATGTTATCCGTGTGCTGGACAAGGGGGTGATTCTCCAGATGGAAATGGATATAGAGGGCATTATACCCCTGAGGGAAATCCCCAAGCGAGAGCGGAGGAAGGCCACCGAGTACCTGAAACCTGGTGATACCATGGAGGTAACTGTCCAGGAGCTCAGTATTGACGACAAGAAGGTTGTCCTTATGTCGGACGTTCTGGCGGTGCAACCTGAAAGTAAGGAGGAAAGGTTGCCGGAGCAGGCCGGTGCCGAGGAG
>CAZULW010000040.1:0-17408 GCA_964621455.1 uncultured bacterium | reverse complement strand
GGTGCAACCTGAAAGTAAGGAGGAAAGGTTGCCGGAGCAGGCCGGTGCCGAGGAGGAGGCAGCGCCTAAGCGGAAGGAGAAAGCGGCCACCGCCAAGGCCGAAGAGGTCGCGGCGGATGAAACGGCAAAAGCCCAGGAGGCGTCGGCAGACGAAACGGCGAAGGCCGAGGAGAGACCGGTAGACGAAACGGCGAAGGCTGAGGAGAGCCCGGCGGATCAGGTTAAGGCCGAAAAGAAGGCTACTCCCAAGCGGAAGAAAAAAACGACCGCCACTGTGAAAGGCAGTGAGGAGACAGTAGCGGAGCAGAGTCCTGAGACCGCTACGGAACCGGCGAAGAAGGGAAGCAGGAAAAAGACTGCATCAAAAGCCAAAAAGGAAGCCAGAGTGGAGCCATCTGAAAGTGTGGAAGAAAAGACAGCGCAAAGCAGTGATAAGAGGACCACGGGAGAAAGCGAGTAGTCTGACGACGCAGCAGCTGGGAATCGATCCCCGGTGGAAGTTGACCACAATCCACTCTGAGCTTCATCTGGCCCAGTTCCCGTGAGCTGTTCCCCTGAGCGAGAGGTAGAAGTGCATGGCGCGCACTGCTTATAAGCGAAAATCCATATACGGTGATCTGATCTACAAGCTGGGGGCTGTGGGGCTGGCAATCATCCTCTGGTTCTTCTCTATCAGCAACAGCCAGTTCGAAGCCAACGCCGAATTTCCCATAGAGATCAGGAATATCCGGGAGGGCAAGGTTCTCAGTGAAGAAGCGCCCCAGACCGCTACTCTGCGTTTCAAGGGAACAGGCCGCGCCCTGGCCAAACTTTATCTTTACATGCCTTTCTTCAAATCGAAACTGGTGCTGGATCTGGAGCGGGTGCAACAGCGCCACGTATTTTATCTGGACGAATATCTCCGGAACAGTCCTCAACGTATTTCCATGCCCATCCCGGGCATCCAGGAGAGCCTCGAGTTCATAGAAGTGGTGAGGCCCGACAGTATCCAGATTGTGTTGGCTGACTATAAGGAAAAGCGGGTACCAGTCAGGCCCCAGATCACGGTTGATGTTGTTTCCGGCTACATCCAGGTGAGCGGGATCATAGTAACGCCCCCCCAGGTCCTCGTCAAGGGGGCGGTGGAGGCGGTGGATAAGGTGACCGAGGTGCTTACCAGCCGCCGCACATACGACAACGTTGCCGATCTCCTTGAGATCACGGTCGGGCTCTGGGACCCGGATCCCGGAAAGGGCCTGGCCATCGAACCCCTGAACGTTACCCTGACTGTAGATGTCCAGAGGATTGGCGAGCGCCGACTCACCGAAGTGCCGGTGAAAGTGTTGAACATCCCTGAGAATTTGAACGTTATCGTAGGTCCCTCGACTGTGGCCCTGACTGTCACCGGCGGAGAGGACTATCTTTTAAACCTGGACGATGAAGTGGTCGAGGTGTTTATAGACTACCAGACCCAGTGGTCGCCCGAGAACCTGTTGGTGGAACCCCAGGTTCGACTGGATAAGAACCTCCTGGAATACCGGGACCTGGTCCCAAAGCAATTGGAGATCATTGCCACCCGCCGGGCGCCATGATCGTGCTGGGCCTTGAGAGTAGTTGCGATGAGACAGCGGCGGCGGTGGTGGCGGATGGCTCCCTGCGCTCAAGCATCGTCGCCGGTCAGATGGATCACGCACGGTACGGCGGGGTAGTGCCCGAAGTCGCCTCCCGGCTCCATGAGCGCCATATTGTGCCCGTGGTTGATCGAGCCCTGGCCGCCGCCGGTATTTCCTTCCGCGACCTGACCGGCATCGCCGTGACCTACGGACCAGGGCTGGCCGGTGCCCTGATAGTGGGCCTCAATTTCGCCAAGGGATTAGCCCAATCCCTCGACCTCCCCATCATCGGCGTGGACCACATGGAGGGCCATCTGTGGGCCAATTTTCTACAAGGGCTGCCCACGACGGACAGCTATCCTTACCTCTGCCTCCTCGTAAGCGGGGGACATACCCACCTCTGGCAGGTCGACGGCGTTGGTCAATATACTTTGTTGGGGCGTTCTCTGGACGATGCCGCCGGTGAGGCCTTTGACAAAGGGGCCCGGCTGCTGGGCCTGGGGTATCCAGGTGGCCCTGCCATTGAGGCTGCCGCCCGGGGTGGGGATCCACAGTCCGTCGATTTCCCCCGGCCCATGAAAGGTTCAAAGAAGTGTGATTTTTCCTTCAGTGGACTGAAAACGTCGCTTTACCACTATCTCCAGGGTCTCGGTGAATCCGACCGGCGCGAGCGTCGGCGCCATATCGCCGCTGCTTACCAGGAAGCTATCGTAGACAGTCTGCTGGATCGGCTGCGCCAGGGGCTACGCCTGACAGGGCTGAGCCGGATCTGTATCGCCGGGGGCGTGTCGGCAAATGCCCGCCTGCGCAGCCGGCTGGATGACTGGGCCGAATCAGAAAACCTCGCACTGTCCTATCCGCCCCTGGAGTTCTGCACCGACAACGCCGCCATGATTGCAATGGCCGGTTATGTACGTCTTCGAGCCGGAGACCGATCTTGCCTTGATCTTGAGGTAAATCCCAATTTGAGCCTTGCGGACCGAGCCCCTCTGGACGTAGCCCAACGGGCGAGCCGGCTGGGCCATGCCCAGGGTTGAGCTGCAATCGGCGCTACCCTGGGGTCTGGCGCTGGCGGCGTTTTTGGGCCTGACGGCCCTTCTGGTCGTCTACAGGGTCTGGATGCGGGCCCTCCCCAGGACCTACAGAGGATGGATCCTCTTTTTAAGGGCCTTGCTTTTGGTGGTGGTTCTGCTCCTCCTGTTCGATCCCAGGGTCGAGTGGACCCGAAAGATTCTGGTGCCACCCCGCATCGGGATTTTTTTAGATAACTCCCTCAGTATGGCGAATCACCCGGAGGCTTCGGCCACCACGGTTTTTTCCCAGGTCGCCTCCATCGTTGAATGGGCCGATGAGCATAACTATCAGCCGATAATCATGACCTTCGGCGATAAGCTGACCCCCAGAACCAACCTCCGCTTCGAGTATTTACCTGACGAGCGCATAACAGATTTCGGCCCCCTGGAGGAGATAAGCCAGACCGGTGATCTTCAGGCGGCGTTTCTATTCACAGATGGGGTGGCCACATCAGGCATGGACCCCAGCGCTATCGTTGGTTCTCCCGGGATGCCGGTTTATCCGGTGGGTGTCGGGGACACCACTGCCGGCCTGGACCTGAGTATTCTCGAAGTCCGTTATCCCCTTTCCCTCCTGGACCAGGAGCAGAGTACAATACAGATCACGGTAAGGGGGAGCAATGCGGCGGATAAGCGGAGTCGTCTGCTTATCTTTCACGAAGATCAATTGATCCGTTCGGAGCAAATCAAGATCACCTCCCGGGAATATATCCAGTCATTCGAGGCGTCGGTGGTGGGAAGGTTGGATGCCCACCGCTTCCGGGTGGAACTGATGGTACTTCCGGAAGAGGCCAATATTGACAACAATCGGCGGGAGTTTCAGATTGACGTGCTGCCCGGTCGCCGGCGGATCGCCCTCCTTACCGGCGCACTCTCCCCTAATACTTCGTTGATCGGGCAGGTGGTGAAACGGGCCCAACACGCCGTGGTGAACCATCTCATCTTCCTGCGAGGTGTCTGGCAGGGAGAGGAATCCGTATTCTGGTCGACGCCTCAGGACCTGGTGGTTCTGGACAACTACCCCACCACCACACTCCCGGAGGGGCATACTGATCGCCTGCTGGCCAAATTACGCAGTGATAAAACGCCGGTACTGGTGGTGGAGGGGCCGGACAATCTCAACCGTGAATTTGTGCGCATGATGCGGTCACTGGGCTTGCAAGTGGCAGTGGAGGGGGAGGGGCAGGGTTCTCTGCACAGGCTCACACCGGTACCCCAGCCTGCGTTGAAAGGGCTGCCGCGTGCGGTAGTGGGCCGCTACAGTGTTGATTTCCCACCCGCAGCATTGGTTCATACTCTCGATCCCCGGTCTAACCGCGGCCTGGCGGCTCTCGTGCTGGATGAGCAGAAACGGCTGGTCATCAGCTACGGGGAAGTGAACGGCATCAAGAAGGGCGTCCTGCTGCTTCCCGCCCTGGCATCGACCCATCTGAAGCTCAACCGCACAGGCTGGAAAGATTACTTTGTGGATGTCCTCCAGGCACTTGTTGAATGGGAGCTGGAACCGGGGGGATTCTCGCCATACGTGATCCAACCCGACCGCAGGCAATATCATCTGGGTGAAAAAGTCCTTCTCAGGGGAATCATGCGCGACCGGGCCGGGACCAAAATGCTCCAGCCGATCCTGACGTTGGAGGTCCAGGGCCCCGAAAGTACTGCCATGGCAACCCTGAATTATGATTTCGAGGCCGGGGAGTACGAGGGCGAATTCTGGCCGGGCGAGGCCGGCGCCTACCGCATAAAGGTCTACGATGAGGCTGGTTCGGGCGAGGAGACCGGGCGCCCGGCGTTCCAGGTTCAGGTAGGGCGGGTGGAGTTGCAGTCCCTGGCCCAGAATCGCTATGGCCTGGAGCGGCTGGCCCGGTCCACGGGCGGGCGGTATACCGATCTGCAGGGCGTGGAGCAGCTCGTCTCAGAACTGGCCTACACTGACAGAACGGTTACCAGGGAGTATCACCTCTCCCTGTGGCGGTTCCGTTACTTGTGGGTGGTACCCGTCATGCTGCTGGGCCTGGAATGGATTCTCCGCAGGGTCGCGGGGCTCATTTAGGGTGGTCAGTGAGACATGGCATGGACATGGTTTGTCCCGCGGGTATTCCACCCGTAACGGCGGAAAGGGCCAGCCCTCAGCAGCGGTATCCTCATCATGCTGCTTGTTACCCGCCATAGGCGGCGCCGCACCGCAATACTAACAGCAACCTCCCCGTAGTCTAAACAACTAACGGGAAAATAGTAGTTTGTACTACAAGCCTGATACCTAATTTGCTTGATATAGCAGTAATTATGTGCATACCTTGTTTTTACACCGCTCCCTCACAGCCTGATTACGTTTGGGAGCTGAATGGGTGTTTTTACCATAGGCATTAATAAAATGAGGAAGGTGCTTATGGCTGTTTCTGAAAATATACTCACAAATCTACGATTGCCAGCTAGGGCTGATGCGCGTATGGTCAACTCTACATCTTCTCAAGTTAAATATTACAGAGCAGTATTTTTTAAAGCATTTGTAAGGAGACGAACCATGAACGCGCGGATAATCCTGCTGTCTTTAGCCATCATTGGATTGGCTCTATCCCGATGTGAGAAAAGAATAGATGCAACTGAAGAGAACGGCTTGGCGAGAGAGATTACGAACGATCTAATACCCATCACCGTTGTCAATCCAGATTCCTTTGCCGCGCATTATGATAGTCTGCCCAAAGATACGGTTACCATATTGAGCGGAGAAATCCGAGATGACACCTTAAAATTAACTGTGGAGTATCCTGGCGGTTGTGGCGAACATACCTTTAGCTTGTTGACCTCTACCGGAATTGCAAAGTCAAATCCACCACAATTTACAGCGTACCTTGGGCATGACGCTGATAACGACTCCCGCCAGGCAAAAATACGTATTTCTCTTTTATTCGACCTAAAGTCAGTCCGGGCATCTTTTCAGCAAGTTTGGTTGGGCGAAGACAAATGGCCAGTACTTGTTATTCGTGTCTATGGCTATGATGTAGACTGGCGCGACAAATCGATGTGGTGGAACTATTGAGAAAACTGCAACCCCACAGTAATAAAACAAAAACCTAGCGACGAATAGCAACGCCAATCCAAAAAAGGGAGGAAGCCAAAATGCAAACAGAAAACAGCGGAAAGATATACCGGTTTCTTCAAGCGATTGCAGGTATATTGAGTATATTATACATGAGCTATCCCACCCCCATCCTGGCCCAGGTAAGCGCTGGCGGGACACCGATTAGTTTTACGAGTAACATACCTCAAAATATCAATACAGTCTCCACCCTACCTGTTAATGTGGACTCCCTCCTGGCTGAGGACGAGAGGGAAGCGGCTGAAGGCGTGCCTTTTCGATTTGGCTTTGGATTTGATGTGGAATATAGCTTCTACAATTCAGGAACCTGGGTAGATCTGCCAGATGGCGGTCGGCTCTGGCGCCTGCGCATTGTATCGCCCGAAGCATTTTCAATTAACTTGATTTACAGTGAATTCTGGCTTCCGGCTGGTGCCCAGTTTTTCATCTACAATGAAGATAAAAGTATGGTCATCGGCGCTTTTACTGAGCAAAATAACAAATCGCATGGTCAATTTGCAACTGGACTTGTGAAAAGTCCGGTGAGTATCCTAGAATATTATGAGCCTGCCAACGTACGACAGCCTGGGTTTCTGACTATATCTAGGATTGTGCATGGATATCGAAACATGTTTGATAGAAGCACAATAGGTGGATTGCTTGGTAAAACTCAAGGCTTTGGTGATTCAGGGGCGTGCAATAATAACGTCCACTGTGGTGAGGGGCTAAATTGGACTGAACAGATTAGGTCGGTTGGTATGCTTCTTACTTCAGGTGGATCCCGGTTTTGTTCTGGTGCAATGGTAAATAATGTGCGTCAAGATATGAAGCCATATTTCCTAACAGCTAACCATTGCTATTCAGGCGATTATAACACATGGATCGTGATGTTCAACTATGAAGCCAGTGGATGTTCCAATCCCCCGAGTGAACCCAGTACATCCCAAACAACATCGGGAACAACACTGAGGGCAAGAAACAGCGCATCTGACTTTATGCTGCTGGAGCTTCAGGAAGATCCGCCACTGAGTTATCAGGCTTATTATGCCGGTTGGTCGAGAAGTAGTAGCGCCCCTTCCAGTTCGGTTGGGATACACCATCCCAGAGTAGACATCAAAAAGGTCTCCTTTGATGACGATCCTGCTGTATCAGACAAATACTTGGGGTATTCTGGCCTACCTAATTCCCATTGGAAAGTTATCTGGGATGACGGCACGACCGAAGGTGGTTCTTCCGGATCACCATTGTTGGACCCAAATCATCGAATCGTTGGACAGCTACATGGGGGCTGGGCAAGCTGTGCAAATCCTGACTCTGCAGATTGGTATGGCAAATTTTCAATGTCCTGGAGTTATGGAGGGAGTTCATCAACCCGTCTAAAAGATTGGCTTGACCCTGATAACACAGTGCCGACGACCCTAAATGGGTACTACCCAACAATTCAACAGGCCATAAACCGCAAATCATCCGGAGCTGTATATTTGGCAGCAAAGACGTATACTGAAAATATCAACATGAAGAGCAATGTGGATGTTATTGGCGCTAGCGCCGCCTCAACCATAATTAACGGAACAGTTACTTTTACCAATACAACGTCTGATCTTAAGAAAGTTACTGTAAATAAACAGATCACTATAAATGGTGGAAATAATAATGTCATAAATAATGTACGGGCCAAGAAGCGTATTTCCATTAACGGTGGCTATCATTACTTACAATATGTTACGACCTACCAGTACGATTACACCTATGGGGTGGACATAGTCAATAGTTACTCTCCCATTACCCATTATACTTCTACTAATAGTCGCGCTGAACCTTCTATTTATGGCCATGATTACGCCGGGCCGAATATCTGTTGTAGTACAATAAAAAACAAGGGCATAGCTATTAAAGTAGGATATCGTTCCTTTTTCACGGTAAGTGGTCTGGATTTCTGTCAAAATGATTGGGATATTTATGCCATCAGCAGTGCCTACGATTCAGACGCTTACGACAGCAATGTCTTCAGTGCTGAGGACCCCGAGGATTGTATCTATGGCGATGTCAACCTTCCAGATCCAGAGGATTGGGAATGGTGCGGCCTTAGAAAAGCTATTTCTGGTCCTTATCTTGCGCAGGATGGGGACGAGACTTTCCTGAACTTGAAAAACCTTCAGACCGATTGGGATGACTACCGCCAAGCTGTTACAATATATAACAATATTGTTCAACAATTACTGTATGATTTAGCCGTGGAAGATGATATTCATACTGAACGATATGAGAAGGATTTTAACGACGCTATTAAGTTATTTAAACAGGTTATATCCGACAGTGCGCAATCAAACCAGGCCGTTCAAGCGCTAAAATATATCGAGACATGCTATTATGAATTGGGGCGTCCAGAAGCGGTTTTCGATTACCTGAGTTCCATTGCTCTCGATGTCAAATTCAAATCTCTACATCCTCATGCGCTCCGTCTGCTTGTTTCCTATTATCTTACCAAAGAGGACCCAGCTCAAGCGCTTGAACTATCGGACCAGATACTGGCAAAGTATTCCAATGATGATCTAGTGGTCGAAATTATTTATGGTAAAGGAATCATTTACAAATATTACCTTAATGATTTAGAAAAAGCTTCGGATATTTTCAGGCAGGTAATCGCCGAGTACCCAGACCATCCCACCGCCCTTTCCGCCCAGGCTGAACTTGAAGATATGGGGGCAGATTATGCTCCGGGTGATACCGCCTCAACTACGGCCGAAGACGGGCAACTGGCCATCCATAGCTACCCCAATCCCTTCAACCCAACGGCGACTATTCGCTTTGGCCTGCCTGAGGCCGGTAAGGTAACGCTGTTGGTCTATGACCTCATGGGGCGCGAGGTGGTGCGGCTAATCGAAGGCTACCGTGATGCCGGCTGGCAGGCAGTAGTCTGGAACGGCCGGGACGCCGGGGGCCGTGAGGTGCCGACAGGGATATACATCGCCAGGTTGGCAACGCCCCAGGAGACCAGGGCGATTAAACTGGTGATGATGAAGTAACTGAGATTGCCACGTCCCGACCAGAGCGCCGGGAAGGGGGTGAGGTCTCAAGCTGGTGAGGCAAACTTCCTGGGGAACCCTGATATATGTTAAGGGGGCCCGCTACTTGGTGGTCAGGGTCCAGGAGCCGTCCCAATCGGGGCCGGGCGGGTTGGCCTTGAAGTACTCGCAACGCTCGATGTAGACCTGGCTGGGGGTGGCAGGCCTCTTGGGGAAGACCTCCTCCAGCGCTTCAGAGGCCTTGAACTTCTCGATACCGGCGTCCCATTGCTGCTGCCGGTACAGTTCCATCCCCGAGTCGTAGATGCTTTTCATTTTCACCAGATCATCCGCCAGCTGTCCCTCGAGGGCCATGATCTCCACCGCATCCACCGCCTCCTGCTTCCCCACCACCTTCACCTTGTCGATATGGCGCCACTCGAACTTGTCCTTACCGGCCAGTTCCAGGGTGGGGATGGTGGTCTGGATGTAAATGCCATACTGTTTGGCCGAAGCCTCCAGGCGGGCGGCGGTGTTGACCACGTCACCCATCATGGTATAGTTCATGCGGTTGGTGGTTCCCATATTCCCTGTGACAAGATCTCCGGCGTTGATGCCGATCCGCATGCGCATCTGGGGAACCAGATCGGGCCACTTGTCATCCTCCGAGGCCCACTTTTCCCGCAACTTTGCCAGCTCCTGCTGCATCCCTAGCGATACCAGACACGCCCGGTAGGCATGGTCATCTTGATGAATGGGTGCGCCAAAGAAGGCCACAATGGCGTCGCCTTCGAACTTGTCCAGGGTGCCCCCCTCATGGAGAAGGATGTCAGTCATGGCAGTGAGATATTCATTTAGTAGTGCCACCAGCTGCGAAGCGGTGAGGATCTCCGAGAATGCCGAGAAGCTGGCGATATCGGTGAAGTAAGCGGTGCGGATGCCCGACTCGCCCCCCAGCTCGGGCATTTGCTTGGTCTCGTACATCTGGTCAATGAGTTCGGGAGAGATGTAGGTTCCGAAGGTGTTCTTGAGGAAATGCTTGTCCTTCTGCTCCATCAGGAACCGGTACAGCACGATGCTGCCATAGGTAAAGATGATCGATGCTATCCCGGGGACAATCGGCACGAACAAAGAGGCGCCTATTTCCGGCGTCCCGATGGCAAAAAACGCCGGCACAGACTCCACCCCGGTCCACATCATGATATAGAGGCCTATAAATTTCGGGAGCCACAAAGCATCCTGGGTGAAATACCCCAGAGCAATATCCATGAACACCAGGATCTCCAGAATGACTACCAGGCCACCCAGAATCGGAGAGAGGCGCCGAATGAAAACATAGGTGAACAGGGCAAGCAGGGTGATGATCAGGAGATTGATTCTCAGCGACTCTCCGGTGAGCTCCAAGGTACCGCCAGCCACCTTGATGTAGTTATCATCGAGGAGGGTCTGAATGGCGTTGGCATGGTATTCCACTCCGGGCATCAGCTGCAGGAAGCCCGCGTAACTATAATAGGGGGTGGGCTTAACGTCGAGGAGCACGTTAACGGAGACGCCGATAAGGACGATCTTGTCCAGGAAGGGGCTCTCGCCGACAATGCCATACAGATCGCCGTCGAGCTTGAAAAAGTCCATCCAGTCGGAATCTTCTTCGATGTATCGCAGGTCGAACTCGGCGTCGTCAAGGACGTTTGAGAGCGGGAAACGGTCGAAGGTTTTCCACGCCTCCTCACCCGGCAGCGACGAAGCGGAAGGCGGACCGTAGAAATTCACTAAAAGACTGTTATTTCTCCCGTAGGTCTTGATGACTTTCGGGCCATATATAATTTCGTGCTTTTCCCAATTCGGCTGCAGCAGCGTAGTGTCGGATATGCCCCAGTATTCCTTCAGCACCTTAAGTCCCAGCGGCAAATACCAGACGTCCGGTTTATGGGACATCATATAAAAGAGGGCGTACTTGCGGGTGATACCGTCGTTGTCCTTGATTTCGTTAATCAGTCCCGGCTCCGGATCGGCATCCATGATGCGCGGGACGGGGTACATGATATACTCCGGTGGCAATCGGGTGGGTTCGTTCACCAGCTTGGAGGCCAGTACTACCCGAGTACCCTTGGAATGAGCGTACCGGATGGCGTCGGCAAGCACTTCATCGCCGTGGCGGAAGGGGATATTGCTGCCGGCAAGGTTCAGTTTCTCCAGGTAATCCGACTTGAAGTCGGGGCTGTCGAACTCAATATCGAAAGCGATCACCCGGGCGCCAGCGTCGGTGAGGTTGTGCACTACCTTCGCCCAGACGTCATCCCGGGGATAGGGCCATTTGTAGGGTACCAACCGCCACGATTCGTCATCGACATCCACCAGGACGATCTTGAGACTGTCCCTTGGAATGGGCTGGCGGGCGCTCAGGCCAGCCAGAGGACCGCGAATACGGGTGAAGGCAAAGTCCAGTACCATGTAGTCGGGCCGATCAAACAATCCCACGGCGTAGAGGGCGGTAACCAGAGTAATGGAAACGCCGGCCCAGATAAGACCGGCGCCGTAGGTTGAGATGAGTTTTTTCAGGTTCAATTCGACGCTTGGCTAGAACGTATATTCCAGGTTAGCGGAAATGATGGAGCTCGGCAGTGTCTCCGTTTTGCCGTCCACTTCCAGCGTCTTGTTCCGGAACTCAAAAGCAGTTACCAGCCGCAGGTTTTCAATCAGTTTGAAGCTCGCCCCGGCCTTGATGCCGAACTGGGTAAATGACGCCGGCGCTTCGGTATTCTCACCGGCACTGGGGTCATCACCTTTGTTGGTATCATTACTCCTGAAGGTGATGCCGCCGCTGGTCCGCAGCTTCCCGTTCAGCAACAGCAAGCGGGCCGTAAGGTTCAGGCTGGAAATGGACTGCTTAATCAGATGTTTTTCCTCGCCGATCTCCGATTTATTGGTGGACACGACAACGATGGTTTCCAGCCCGCTGGAGAACCTGGAAACAGCCGCCAGGGAGAGGATGTTCGAGCTGGCGGTCTGGGACCTGTAGCCCAGTTCCGGGTAGCGAACGTCAATCTCATCGCCGATGACCGTACTGGCCAGGTTCAGGTTCAGGTCGTGGGTGGATGTCAGCATCTGCAGCCGGTAGCTCAGGCCCAGATTCGTGGATTTGGTCAGCATCTCCTCCCGACTGTCGGTGGTATCAATGGGCAGATCTTCCGCATCGAGGCTGATAGAAAGTGTGTCAACCCCGTTGTCCCGCTGATACGTCCTCCGTCCCAGGACCAGGGAGGGCAGCCCCCGGCCCAGGTTGAAGTTGGCGCTGAGATTGACCATCTTCGTGGTGGTGATGGGGTCGCCTTCCACTTTGACGATGTCATCGTCCGTGGCCCGGTAGAGGGCCGAGATGAAGAGCTTGTTGCTGAACAGGCGCACGCGGTCGGAGATGGAGCGGATACGCACGTTCTTCTGCAGGTTGGGATTGGCCAGGGAGTTGAACTCGGGCCCCACCTGCTGATACTCCAGGGTGATGAAGTTGCGCATGTAGTTGAACTTGGCCGTGGCGTGGTAGGCGAGGGAAGGCATCTTCAGCACTGCCTGCAAGGGGTTTTCACTCAGGGCAAAGACGTCAATGGGCAGCAGGGGCACCTGATTCAAATTAATATGGAAATAATCTTCCAGATCGCCCGGATTGATGGGAATATCACTGGTGTCAATAATTCCAGCGATGCTCCCATCTTCCACGGTATCTCCAGGCGCGAACGTATCCAGTTCCTTGAGGGATAATACCGGGTCCCAGATGTTCTTGTTGAGCATGCTCAGGGCGAATCCCGACTGTACCACGAACCGGCGCTGGTTCAGGGCGAAAGAGAGGCTGGAGCCGATAACGAGATTGTCCTGGGGGGACTTCCCTTTCCAGTCCTTTTCGGGCAGTCCAAGCTTTGAGCCGAAAAGCTCCTTGAGGTCCTTATAGGCAATAGTGCCCAAGGACTGGTCAATCCAGTTGGCACCCGCGAAGGCGCTAGGGTCCTGCTTCACATCGCTGGTATCAATCTGAATAATACCGTCATCAACAATCGGCTCCACCGAGACGATATTATCCTTGGCCTTGATAAACGAGAAAGCCAGCTCAAACCGCTGTCCTGACCCGAAGCTGGGGCGAATGGCCGTGATGTCCCGCCGGAAGGTATAGCCCGAGCGCGAAACGGTGAGGCTGTCGGCGTTGGAATCGAAATCAGTCACTGAATAGGCGGCCTCGGGTCTCCCCTGAATGACCCGTTCCAGCTCCCCCCGCGCCAGCCGCAGGTTGAAAAGCCCCAGGGTGAGGTTGGCGTCGTAGCCCCTCAGCCGCTTTCCGTCCAGGGTAAAGCGATCAAGCCGGGGCGTAACGTCGCCGATGCCTAACGTCAGCAGCGGTGTCTGAAAGCTGGCTGAATAGCGGTTCCGCGGGGGCTTGAAGGGGTCTTCCTGAGTGGTGAGCTTCACCTTGGTGCGGAACTGCAGCCAATCCCATCCACCACGGTAAGAGAGCTTCATGCTGCTCACCTCCAGCAGCTGGTCGTCGATGTTATCCCGTCGGAAGGCAGGGGTGACAGCACCGGATTGTCTGAAGGCCCGCTCGGTGCTCACGGACGCCACTCGTGAAACCAGGAATCGCCACGCCACCGGCATATACGGAGAGCCGGAAGCACGATTCATATGAATTTCAACCTGATGTGCTCCTGTTGACAAGGCAGGTGGAGTGTAGGTGACCAGATCGGCGGTCACATCCGTCTGGGCGGTCACATCCTGCCTGTCGACCAGGAGCCGGATGGATGAAGTGTCCAGGTCCTGGACGTTGAAGAGGGACGCTGCTATCACCACGTCCTCGGGGAGATACATCTCCCTGGGTTCAGGGGAAAGGATCAATACATCGGCCTCTTCGACGCCCGCGGCGGCCTCCAGGGGCTCCTGGGCACCAGCAATCCCCACCGCGGCGGACTTTACCGCTACAAACACCGGGTTCACCTCCGGGTCATCCACCGGGTACGCCAGGATACTTTCATCATCCAGGAAGGCAACGAGGTAATATTCCAACCCCGGCTCCGTCACATCGGCGGCCGGTATGGTGCCGAAATAAAGGTTCCCGCCCGCTGAGGACATGGGAATCTCCTGGTACGTCAACTGCCCTCTGAGGCGGTAATAGATGCTGGCCGACACCACGCCGGCATCCTCTACTTCAATCACGGCTTCCAGGGTCAGTGGTCCCTGAGCAACGGCCTCCGCCGGCGCCTGGTGGTAGATAGTGCCGTCGGCATAACCGCTCGCCGACAGACCTACCACCAATAATAGAAACCCCTGCGCTATACGACAGACTCGAATAGTCACCTTCCGTTTACCTCCAGTGTTACAGAATAAGATGAAAATTAATCGGAATTATTGATAAATAATAATGAGTTCTTTGGTCACACCGTCCCGATTTATAAACCTTATGCGCAGCTCTTCTCTCTCTCCTTCCACTTCGGCCTCACCTTCCTCGACACCCTCTTCAATTTCCTCAAGCTCTTCTTCGACTTCTTCAACAGCGACCTGGATAGCGGTAACAGAGCCGTCGTCGTTGGCGGTGCCGGCGACGGCAGCTGTACTGCCCACTACGGGGTCAGGACCCGCGTAGGTGGTCTGGGCTGTGAGGGCTATCTGCCCGTTAAATTGCATCCGATCCTCACCTTCGCCTATCTCGGCCGGCTCCATGGTCAGGGCGTTGTCCGAGGCGCTCAGGAGCTCACCCGTGAGAAGCACGTAGGTCGTGACCTCGGTGGTGCCATCCGGCTCGGAGGTGCCCATCTGGCCGCCGCCGACTTCAATGACCCCGCCGCTGATGAGGTTCTCCACCTCGATGAGTCCTTCAATCCCCAGGAAAATATCCCCCAGGACCGGGTCCGATGTAGCCCAGAAATCGGTCCCCTTCACCGACGCCACCGAGGTGGGTGTGGAGATTATAAACTCACCCCTGCGCTGCTCGGCAATTTGCGCCCGGAGCTTGCCGAACTGCATGTCGATCTGCTTCGAGATAGCCGTGGCCGAACGCTCTCCACCGATGGTGAGGGTGGTGTTTTTCTGTATCCGCAGGATACTCTTGTCATCAATGAACATGATAACAGCCAGACCGTCGGAGAGGCTTACAATCTGCTCACCGGCGTTAAGCACCGTGCCGCGCTTCAGTGGCACCGTCTGTTTTTCAAGATTAACCATGTTCACCTGGCCACTGACCTTGGTGGTGAAAGCAATTTTCTCTGCCCCCCAGACCAGGGACACAGAAATGACTAACAGGAAAAAGGCTAACCGTTTCATCACTGCACCTCCGATTCTGTTACGGAGATCTCTCCTTGTTCAATCAATCGAGCAATTTGCAGGAGAGCGTTTACATCGATATTTCCCGCCTCCAGCTCGACTCCTCCTATGGTGATACTACCGCTGATTGAAATGCCCTCCTCATCGCCAACGAAGCCCATCAGCTCTCCGCCGACATTAAAAAGCTGCTCATATCTCTCATCGCCTAACACAGTTCGCACAGCCTCCCTGATCGGATCATACCCCGCCTGCTGTTCCTCAATCATGAAGGCGTAGATAAAGCTGTTAATGAACTCATCCCCCACGGAAGTCGGAATGGATTTCTGCACCTGCCATACATATATGTTTCCCGGTTCCAGGTCAACGGCCCCGGATTGGGGATACTGGAATGAGGTGGTACGCAAGAATTTTCCATCCGTGTCCTTCTCGGGGTACCACCCCAGGGCCTGTTCGAGGGGAAGTACGGTCTGGTCTTCAATGGCATCTTCCGCTGAGCTGTGTTCGTCCGGGATAAACCTGGCCACTCGAATCCGATAGCTGCAGATGGCGCACGGGTCGGATTGCCACTGGAAGAAAGGATAGGTGGTCATGACCGTTTGATTCTGGACGTCAGCGAGCGGCCCGCCGGGGGATATCAGCTCCAGGGCGACCGGATGGGCCGAGATAATGACTTTATTCCAGCCCACAGGTTCGCCGCTCGGCACCCTTACTTCCAACGAAAAACGATAGGTGCCGTCGGGAAGCCGGCCGGTCTGCATGATCAGGCTCTGCATGGCTTCCAAATCCTGGATGTCAATAAAGCTGATATTACTGCTCGGAATCGATACTCGGACAACACCATAAGGTGGCCCGGAATAAGTTAATTGGGTTGTATTCATGTCCAATTCCGTATTGCGGACCCTGATAGGCCCTTCCAGATTAAAGGGCATCGTAGTCACCGTTAAGAATACGTCATCGTAGTCCAGGCCCAGGGGAATGGAATTGATACTGATCTTGAACTCTATCTCAATATCGCGCACGGGATACTGATCTGCAAATATCTCCAACTCGAACAGCTCGACATCCTGGGCACCGGTACTGACGTCAATGCTACTGACGTAGAAGGTTATGAACTCATTAAAGAAGTTCTCCTGGATGGTCATTTGCCCCTGCAGAACATGGCCGGTAAGAGCAATCATTGCTAGAGCGGTCCAAATCGATTTTTTCATTTTCCCCTCCCTTTTGAATAAGGTTTCACCCTCGGCAACAAACACCAAGAGGAGACTTGTAAAGGTCTTCAGCCATCGTTATTCCACTTCAATGTCATATTAACAATACTTGGCGGATGAAAATGTATCAGAGGTCACAGATTAAGTCAAGGATAATAGATAACAGGAGTTCCCCCGAAAATAGATACTAACTTTCGTTAAGCTACTGATACACTGAGAGATGCAGGGATTGGCAAGTGGAGACGGTTGTTTTTAATTTGTGGTTATATTTTGGGGAACAATATAAACCGTTAAAACGGTTTCCATTATCCGGCATATTAACAGCCCACGACTTAAGTCGTGGGTTAACACGATGATACGAAATATTAGCAACCGCTTTAGCGGTTTTTTACCAAGGACGTATTATTAAAAAATTCTACCTACAGCCACCAAAGAAGACACCCCTATGAGAGACCCTGAGTTTTACCCCATTATTTCGGGGGAACTCCTGGAATGGATAAAAGAAAGTCCCCCGGAAACATTGCTTTCAGGGGACTTCAGAAAAAGGGCTCCGGCGACGACCTACTCTCCCATCCTGCGCAAGCGGACAGTACCATCGGCGCTGCAGGGCTTAACTTCCGAGTTCGGAAAGGGATCGGGTGTTTCCCCTACGCTATGGTCACCGGAAAGGTAATGGAGAATAAAAGCTGCACCAGACGGGTCTGGATCAAAGCAAAGAAGATTGTTCAAGTCTCACGGCTTATTAGTACCACTCGGCTGAATCCGTTACCGGACTTACACCTGTGGCCTATCAACCCTGTCGTCTACAGGGAGCCTTCAGTCCCGCCCGAAGGCGGGAAGGGAAATCTCATCTTGGGGGGGGCTTCGTGCTTATATGCTTTCAGCGCTTATCCCTGCCGAACATAGCTACCCAGCGATGCCTCTGATGAGACAACTGGTACACTAGCGGTTCGTTCGTTCCGGTCCTCTCGTACTAGGAACAACGCCCCTCAAATTTCCTGCGCCCATGGTAGATAGGGACCGAACTGTCTCACGACGTTCTAAACCCAGCTCGCGTGCCGCTTTAATGGGCGAACAGCCCAACCCTTGGGACCTTCTCCAGCCCCAGGATGCGACGAGCCGACATCGAGGTGCCAAACCTCCCCGTCGATGTG
>CAZULW010000039.1:0-19503 GCA_964621455.1 uncultured bacterium | reverse complement strand
GGGGAAACTCCTGTCAATCGTCAATCGACAATCGTCAATCGACAATTGAGCTACGGCACCTCCACCCAGCTGCTGGGCGTTTCCAGCAGGCGTATATGGGTCACGGAGAGAGGCCGGTCCAGTACCCGGCGACCTACCAAACATAGGAGAGACTGAGCAGGTGAAAACCGCCCCCCCTGGCCTCTACTTTTTCTTCGGGTGGCTCTACCGGGGGTGGCGCCTCCCGCAGCCTGATCCGAGTGGGGATGGCTTTGGCAAAAGCGTAGGTGAGGGTCATCCCCCCCAGGGCAAATGTCTTTCGCACTTCAGGCACCAGGAACTCGGCATGGAGGATGTTAAGGTATGACCGGACAAGTTCACCGGGAAAAATGATCAATTTCCTCTGATCCTGACGCAATTCAAAATCCGGCGTCAGCCACACATAGCCAACCTGGAACGTCCAGTCCTCCCGGGCATCTTTGTCCCCGGTATACCGCGCGGCGAGCCGGTTCACACGGGCCTCTCCCGATCCCCGGTAATAGATGCGCACAAGCTGGCCGAAAATGGTGGCGGAAAAGGGCCAGGGATCTATATGACCCTTTTGGCTGCTGGTAACGCGATAGTCGCCGTAGGTGAGGGCTACCTGTGTCGAGTTGGTGAACCGGTAGGTTCCGACCAGCTCCACATCAGTTTCATCCAAGACGAAGCCCGTGAGCTTGCCGAATTGCTGGTTGTTATAAAATGCTTCACCGCTCCCGTCCATGGAGAAAGTGCTCCAGCGCAACACGAGGGAGGTACCATCGGTTGGGTTGAGCTGGATGGCCGCCTTGACAACCTTGGTCGGTATCTCCGGATTGAACCCGAAGCCGTCTCCCTCATACCACCTGGCCGGGGCATAGACCCGGCGGTGTTGGTACCCCACGCCCATTAGCAGACGGGGTGAAAGGCGGAGCTCCATGTCGGTGGCCCACCAGCTGTGCCAGAGCTTTACCTCAGCATGATATTGCTCCCCTTCAATCCTCCAATCGAGGATTCTCAAATCGGGCCGTCGCCCGGCACGTACCGTCAGGGACACGGCCTTGTGAGGGCGGATGATCAGCGCTAGTGAGCCGGCGGGCAGCCAACTGCCGGCCATGCGAGTTACACCAACCCGACTGCCTACCGTCAGACGGCGCTGCCACACATGCCGCCCGATCCCGGCGCTAAGCCGCTGAATACTCCATCCCAGGTAGCTCTTCTCCTCCGAGGATGGATTACTACGGACGTTGGCAGCGAGGTGGCTGACTTCTATACCCAGCCCACCCTGCCTCGCGCCAAGGGGTACCTCAAGATAAGACGCGTGCTCAAATCTGTTTACCTGGTTCCGACGTTGGGTACCCGTCTCCCGGTACACGTCATCGTAGATAGAGACTGTCCGGAATCGAAGGCCGGAGACGGATGGGAGCATGACGGGATCAATCCTTCCCTCCTCCCACCAGCCCTGTGTGAGGTCAGACGATGTAAACAAGTGCCGTGTATCAATGTTGAACACCCCTTGAAGCACCTGCGAATGGGCAGGTGTGGCGAGGAGCATAACAAGAAGCCCCCAACACCATATGGTGTTGGGGGCTTTGATGAACCGCCTGGGCACGGAAATGCGGAACGGCCCGATCTATGGCTGGTTCACATAGGCCCAGGGAATCAGCCTGGTGCGAGCCAGCGGAGCCGGCATCATTTTCTTTATACCACCCGAGAAGAACTCGAAGGGGATGATCAGCTTCTCCCCCTTAATCTCGTCAAAGTCCGCTGGGGTGATGCCGAATGTGTCCTTGAATTGCTGATCCGTGGCGATGTCCGGCAGGAAGCCGTTGAGAGATGGGTTCAGGAAAATCCACTGGTCGTACGTGGTCGCGACGAAGGTGAGGATGCCGGTATAGTAGGACCAGTCCGGGTAGCGAGGCTCATAGCCATACCAGACGCCAGTCCATATCTCATTATCCCCCGCGGTAAGATCGCCCTCCCAGTGTGTCCCGACATCCCAATTGCCGAGGGTATCAGCCGCCCGGAAAATGGCCAGCAGGCTGTCAAAGATCACGTTTAATCGAGGCATAGAGAAACTGGTATCAATATCCTGGTACTCGTATTCCTCCCAGCTGTCCCACCGGTGGTTTCGGTGGTACCGATAATAGCCATCAGCGGGGACATTGACGATGACCACTATACCAGTGATGTCCATCTGCTGCCAATTGCCATATTCATACGCTGTGTCCCGGCCCACGGTGACGGTATACGCCGGCAGCAGGGACTTGAAGTCCTGGATGGGATTGTCAAACAGGGAACCGAAGTTGAAGGTGAGCGGCTCCGGACCTAGTGGACCATCGCCGTCCCAGTCTTCCGTCAGGGTCAATCCGGTTTCAAGGGAATCGCGGAACTCCGCATTGTACTTCGTTATCGAATCCAGTTCGGCAACGTCCGCCGGGTCGATGGTAATGATGTCATCCGACTGATCATCGGTCTCGGCCTTGAGAAAACTAACAGCGTTGTCCAGGCTGGAGGAGGCGTCCAACAAGGACTGTTTCGCCGCGGCCATCTGTGTGGCGCCATTGGGGGTGCGCAGGCTGAGGAAGCCGCTGCCCTGTGACAGGAATTCAATGACCGCCGCGCTGTCGTAGGCGCTGGGGCCGACATTATAGGCCACGGCCACACTGCAGAAGGAACGAAGCAGGTTCATTGCTACTTCCAGCACGTACACTTCGGTAAGGTCAAACTCGACCGGGTCCTCTAGCAAGTCACCCTGCATTTTGGGGGTGATAATGAACGAATAGGTGGAACTATCATCCACGACATCGAAACGCTCAAGGGCGTAGTCCAGGCTGGGCAGGAAGACAATCTCGATCACGTCCTGGATGTCCCTGATGGTGGGTGGATCGCTGACCACCAGCTTAAACAGGTTCAGGTAGGAATAGGCCATCTCTTTTTCATTAAGGGTCTGGAAAGGGGACTGCCTGAGTGCGCCTGGCAATAACGAGCCCAACGACATGGCGGATGAACCGAGATCTTCAGCCACAAAGGCGCTCCCGGTTTCGAGGAAGGCATCCCAGGCATCAAAGACCGCCTGCACCTCAGCGTCCTGGCTGAACACGAGCAGTTCGGTCAGGCCCGCTCCAAAATTGGCATCGAGATTCGCAGCGTCGAGCGCCAGGGCCTCCTTAAACAGGGCGTTTGACGTGCTGAAATCAATATCCCCGGGATGGCTGACTTCTAACGTGCTGAGAGCAAACAACTCGTCCTCCAGGGCGCTGATGGCCGAATCCACCATCGCCACAGCCGCCAATGGGTCATCGCCATCCCCGTTTACCGGTGTCTCTTCACATCCCAAGAGGAAGAGAAAAAAAGCGATGATGGAAACCAGTAATTTCATAGTCCTTAGCATTAGTTTGTCCTCCTATTTCGTAATGCATCAACTTCATAAACTCTTCGGCACATGGCCGAAATCACGATATTAATATACTACAAGGTAATTAAAAATCCGCTAAGTAATATGACCTACATCACGTGGAGTGAGGAGATGTGATCCGGGTCACATCCCGCAGGACACGTGGAGAGGGCTGACACCTGCACCGGCTTCTCCGACCGCACCCTTTTCCCGGATATCAAGGCTATCTATGGTGATGATAGCTTTATCCACCAAATCCGCCGGGAAGGGGGCATCGGTCAGCAGGACGGAAAGAGTACCGTCTTTATCATTCCAAAGCGATTCACAACTCGTGAAGATTACCACCGAAGCTGCCACCGCAGCGGTCAGTGAAAGAAGCTTCGTGGTATTACTCATTTCTGATTATCCTCCCCGTACGTTTGCTTCACTCACAATCCGGTTGGAATATACGCTGTCTTTACTATTGCCACTATGACGCACATTACACGCGCGGACGACGCCTGGGAATTCCGTGATTCAGGAAAGGAGAAGACCCCTGATGGGGTTCATATTTTGTTTTACCTCCCCACTCCCACGGTTAAAACCGTGGGCTAAGCTGAATCAACGCAATTGGGCGGCCCGTCATCGCCGAATTTCAGCCCATTATTTCGGGGAAACTCCTGTCAATCGTCAATCGACAATCGTCAATCGACAATTGAGCTACGTCACCTCCACCCAGCTGCTGGGCGTCTCCAGCAGGCGGATGTGGGTCACGGAAAGGGGCCGGTCCAGTAACCGGTTCAGCTCCTTCTGGAGGACTTCCCGCAGGTGGGTCGCCAGGTTCTCGGCGGTAGTGTTAAAATCCACCACGTAGTGCCGCTGGTTCTCCCGCCGGAGAAAGTCCAGGAGGGCGGCATCCTCGCTGCAAACGATGGTGGTGTGGTCCAGGTGCTCTTTGATCCAGCCCAGGCAGGCCCGCTTGATGTCGGCAAAATCCACGGCCAGTCCCATGGCGTCCATTTCCCCCGCCACGGTCACCTCCACCTCGTACTCGTGGCCGTGGAGGGAGGCGCAGGGGCCCTGATAGCCGTGTGTCAGGCGGTGGGCCATGCTCCACCGAAAGCGTTTGACCACCCGCATGCTGGTCGTGCGCTTGATGCCTTTCCCTTTGCGGTATGATATGATTTTCGGCATACCAGTCCTATCCTGGAATTTCCCGGGCAGACAACGACTCCAGCCCTTCCTTGACAAAGGTCGACAGGATCATCAGCAGTTCGGTGCGCACAAGAATGGACTGCTCGCTCCGGAGGATGTGGAAGGGCAGTTGAAAATCTGGATCTGGCATCAGGGCAGAATTTATGCCCCCCTTTTGAGAGTTGCAAAGGCCCGTTAAAAGCGTGCAACTTATTCCGTCGCTTTAATCATACTAAAAGGGCGGGAGACAAGCATTGTCCACTGAAACACACTCACCTGAGGGGCACTATCGGCGTCTGCGGCAGCGATTCATGGCCGACGGACTGGACGGCTTCCTTGATTACGAGGTGGCAGAACTGCTGCTGAAGCTGGCCGATCCCCGACCGGACCACAAGCCGACCGCTAAAGCCCTCATGGCTAAGTTCAAATCCCTGGGCGGTATCCTGGAAGCCCCCCCGAGCCTGCTTAAGGCGGTCAAGGGAGTGGGCGATAAGAACATTTTCGGCCTCAGGCTGATCCAGGCCGTAGCCCGCCGCTACCTTAAGGAAGGGGTAATCGACAAGGACTACATCCAATCGGCTGACCAGGTGCTGACTTACCTGGTCCATTACCTGAAGAACCGCAACCGGGAGCTGTTCCTGATTATCCTGCTCAACGGACGCAACCAGATCATCGACGCGGTGACCATCTTTGAGGGGAGCCTTACCACCAGCGCGGTGTACCCCAGGGAGGTCGTGAAGCTAATCCTGGAGCGGGACGCGGCGGCGGTCATCTTCGTGCACAACCACCCCTCGGGCAACCTCTCGCCCAGCCGGGACGACCACCGCATCACCAAGCGGCTCAAGCAGGCCTGCCAGAGCATTGACGTGCAGGTCCACGACCACATTATCATCGGCGGCAACGATTACCTCTCCTTCGCGGACCACAGTCTGTTGTAGCTCTCACCATTTTCACATCTGCCAGTGTAGGTGTTACGAAAAGGCTTGATCCTTTCAATATTTGAACATATATTCAAATGTCAAAAAAGGAGAGGAATTATGCGTAATTCATTGCTCGCCATACTGACCGCCACCTTTGCCACTCTTTGCTGCACCGGGCCCATCCTGCTGGCATCCCTGGGAGCTACCTCGCTGGCAAGTTTCGCCTGGGTGGGACCCTTTCGTCCTTACCTTTCCATCGGCGCGGTAGGACTGATAGGCTGGGCTTTCTGGCGCAGCTACCGGCCTCAGGCAAAGGCCGCCTGTTGCACAGTGGACCAGCGGGCAGCGCTCATCCGCCAACGCCGGGTCCTGTTGGCAGTAGTGCCGACCATTGTCTTGTTGCTCGCCTTTCCCTATTTCCTGGGTACCTCCCTGGCAGGCGGAGAAGTGGATTCAACGGCTATCCAACCCGGTAATGCCAAAAGCACCTGGGCTATCACCGGCATGACCTGCGCCGGATGTGCCACGGGTCTGGAAGCATCTCTGGCGGCTGAATCTGGCATGTTGGCCTGTGAGGTGAGCTTCGATGAACGTCAGATGGGGTGCGTCACCGATGGTAATAAACTCAAAGAAGCCAACATTCCCTCTCTGGTCAGCCAGTACGGCTTCAAGGCCCGTCGGACGGATACCGCGCGTCAGGCAGGTCCTGATCGCAGCTAATATGTAAAAATCGATCATGACTAAGGAATCGAAAGAATGAGTGAACGGGTAACTATTTCATCTATGGACGAAGAAAAAGTCAGGGATTTTTTGGGTGCTTTCCCGAGCGAATTCATGGGATTGCCCGAACAGGAGCAGGAGATCTCCGCCCAGATTTATCGCCTCCTGGCGGAGGGTCAGCCGGTTACGATCCAGGAACTTGCCGATACTCTCGATATGTCCCTCCACGATGTCAAAAGCATTATCGAGGGTTGGTCCGGCCTCTTTTTTGATGATGCGGGAAAGATCACCGGTTACTGGGGCTTGAGCGTGACGGAAATGCCGCACCGCTTCCGGGTGAACGACCACGCACTCTACACCTGGTGCGCCTGGGATACTTTATTCATTCCCCAGGTCATCGGGCAGACTGCCCATGTAGAGTCTCTTGACCCGGAAACCAAGGAGAGCATCCGGGTCACGGTTGCACCCGAAGGCGTACTGGCGGTTGAGCCGGCCGGTACCGTCATATCATTTATGATGCCGAACACCGAGCAGATACGCGCCGATGTCATTAAGAGCTTCTGCCATTATGTCCATTTCTTTAGTTCGGAAGAGACTGCTGCGGCGTGGATTTCCAGGAGTGATAGGTCCGGGAATATGCTGATCCTTTCGCTGGAGGAAGCTTACAAAATTGGGGCCAGGAAAAATGAACTACAGTACCGGAGCATCTTCGGTGATAGGGCCTGACTCGATGTGGCCTAGAAATTCCTTGTCCGTTAAGGGATGATTGACACGCGTCAACGGGGGTTAGTAGGTAGTGGCCCACTATGACGTCGCCATCATCGGCGCGGGACAGGGCGGCCTGCCGGCAGCCCACATGGCGGCCCGGCAATCAAGGCATGAAAGTTCAGTTTCGTCACGATAACGCAGATATCTTAAGGAAAGGGAAAAGTCATGAGTTCAAATAGAAATAGGATCTTAATGCGTTTCGCAGGAGCCCTGTTGCTTGTAGGCTCGATGCTATTTGCACAAAAGCAACCAGCGGCTAAGGTGATGGATCTGCCAGAATCTCAAGTTATGATGGCATCCGTTTATGATTTTAACGACACGGTAGAGATTTTGACAGCAGCTATCGAAGAGGAAAATATGATGGTCCTCAAAGAAATCGACGCGCAGAAAATGTTGAAAATGGTGAATAAAAAGATTGGAGGGATGAAGCAACTTTTATTTTTCCACCCAAGGTTTATGAAGAGGATTATCGAAACCAACCGGCAAGGATCTATTGAACCCCCACTTAAAGTGGCTATTATGGAAAGACCCGACGGAAAGGTGATGGTACGGTACATTAAACCGTCTTTTCTGTTGGGCAAGTATTTGGGTTTGGAAGAGATTGGCAGTGAGCTGGACAGCCTTGTGGCAGACATCGCTTCCTCAATAAAGGAGTAGGCGACAATCATGGCAAATATGGATAAGCGGAGAACCATTCTGATCCTGCTGGCCCTGTTTGCCGGCGGTGCCGCACCCATTCAGCTCGTCACGCTCTCATTTGGATATGCGCAGTACATCCAACAGGTCTCCATGGGTCCCAAGGTGATCATGACAGCTCATGAGTTTGCGAAAGTGTATATCCCCTTTATTTATGTTCCGTCCATTGTTGTCCTTTTGGGGATTATTACCTTTAGCAAAACGCGCTATCGCGATCTCTTCAGGCGCATCGTCATCGGGTTGGGTGTGGGTACCCTGGCAACGGTAGGGTTGGATTTTTTTCGGGAGATGGGGGTTATAAACGGGTGGTTACCCGGCGATACGCCAGCCATGTTCGGAAAAATGGCGACAGGGAGCAGGTCCTTCCCATTCTATTACCCCGTGGGCTATATTATCCACTTCCTAAACGGAGCCGGCTTTGGCCTGTTTTTTACTTTTGTTTGGGGGAAACAGAAGAGTTACTTCCACTCCATATTCTGGGCTGTAATCTGGCTATTAATCGTGGAACTTGGCATGATGACTGGCCCACCCATGGGCCCCATGGTAGGATTGTTTGGCAAGAATTACGCCTGGCCACAGCTGTTTTTGTTGACCCTTGCCGCGCACATCGCTTTCGGGTTGATCCTGGGCGTTCTCAGCCAATATTTGCTGAAAGATGAAGACTGCGGGGGGCTATGGCGATTCATTAGTTCAGAGACCACCTGATGGTTCAAAGCCCGAACTACACACTTTCAGACGGTGCGCATTAGTGCAAAGCACCCAGGGCGTGAAATGATGACTGGATGGAAGAGGCTATCAAGAGTCCCAGTGCTTATCGTGCTCGTCGGGCTGGCCACAGCATGCAGTAATGAAATCTTAGGGCTTGGGACCAGCGATCCGGGCGAGTTGGAGATTCTCAGCATGACCGCCGATCTGGATAACATCGCAGTAGGCTCGGCATCTCTAATCACCGTTAAGACAAACCAGGAGGGCGGCCTCACCTATCAATGGATCGCAAGTCTTGGATATTTTATCGGTGCCGGCAGTCAGGTACGATACTCAGCTTCCAGCTGTTGTAGAGGGACAAACACCATTACTTGTGTGGTAAGCGACAGCAACGACCACAAAGTGTCGGCCTCTGTTCAGGTGACAGTCAGGTAACCCCATGCAGAACCTGAAGCCAAGATCTTTTTGCGTTCTGATTCTCCTCGTGGGACTTGCCTCACAGGCCAGGCCTCAGGGGTGCTGTTCAATTGAGCTTTCATCTCTTGGGACCCCTACAGGTCTACCTATTATAGGCACCATGCGTCAAGAGCAGTTGCTCATTGGATTGTCTCAAAATTTCACCGATATTTCGAAGGCCATCCAGACCAGTCGCAGGGTGACCGATCCTGAGAACAGATCAACTTTTATCCATCGAACTAACGTTGAGTTCGCCTATGGGATCACCCCAAGGTTCTCAATTCATTTGTCAGGTGGGATTGTCGGGAAGGCCCGAACATTGACTGTAAGCGATGAAGGAGGGCAACCCCTCCCTGTGAGATTTTCTGCCAGTGGCATGAGCGATATTTCGCTTCGTAGCAGGCTCGTGGTCGTACCTTTTGATTTTGTCAATAAGAAGGAAGCCATCATCGGCATCGGGGTAAAACTTCCTACTGGCAGCTACCAGCGTACCCAGGATAACGCACTGCTCCCCATCGACATGCAGCCCGGCACCGGAGGCTACGGCTTTATTCTTGATGGTTATTACCTCAAAAGATGGACGTCCCAGCCGTTAATTTTTTTCACCAATACTTCCCTTTTGTTGAACACTAAAAATCCCACCAGTTATCAGATGGGCCATAAACTGGATTATAATGTCGGTATTGGCTGGGAAAGATTCTCCTCCAGCTTGTTTTTACAGTTCAAAGGCCGCTATGCGACCCCGGATCGATACACTGAGAGGGTGCTATTTGCGACAGGTGGCTTGTGGGCTTACATCGCGCCAGCGATTCATGTCAATTGGCCGACGCGGTTCTCGACGGTTCTCTCGGTGGACTTGCCAGTGTTCCAGAATGTAAATGGCCTGCAGATCACACCGGCGTTTGGTCTTTCAGGGCTGGTGATCTACGATCTGGGCCACAAACGGCCATAGGTTGCTTATGCAGCTTATAATCCCGAACCCCATTGAAATCAGACTGTAAAAAGGAAAGGAGAGCTTATTATGTCGGATGCATGTTGCGCAGTACCACCAACCAGCGCGTCTGATGCCAATGTTTGCTCTACCTGCGGACAGAAGGGCAAGCCGGTTGGCGCTGAAACCATTAACGCTCTGGTACGGCCCGAGTTGAAGCCAACAGGCGGCTTTACCGACGGTTACTACTGCCCCAATCCTGACGACCCCACCCTCTACTTTTTCCCGGAAGGCGGGCAAACCTTGAGCAAGGACGATGTGACGGTCCGGGTGGGCTTCAAAGAAGCCGAGCCGCCGCGGCTGGTGTGCTACTGCTTCGAGCATACCAGGGAGGAAATCCAGCAGGACTTCCTCCGGCAGGGAGAATCCACCATCGAAGCCGACATCCGCGAGAAGGTGGCCGCGGGACTGTGCAGCTGCGAAGTGAAAAATCCCAAGGGTAAGTGCTGCGTGGGAGACGTGCGGGCCGCTTACCGCGAGTTGGAGACAGCACACCAAGCACCAGTGTGAACAAAGGCCTCCTACGTTCCGGACAAGGTATTAGGGGTACCCGATGGTTGCCCCCTTTATTAGTCCTGATCCTGTTCCTCAGCCCATTATGGGGCCAGTGACCGCTCTGAGGCAACCCCACGCTTCCGGTCGGGAGCGCCACCGAGGGCATCGGGCTGGATAAAGGGAGCATCCTGCTGGGTGCCGATTATGGCTATAATGCCCTTTCGCCAGCCCTCGAGAAACCGAAATACGGATCGGGCGGGGAACACCTGGGCAGCGCCACCACCCACCAGGTGAACCTCTTCGGCATGGTGGGAGTGGCCTCTGGTGTTAATGCCCTGGTGATGCTGCCCTATATCCGCTGGTCCCAGGTTGCCGAAGAAGCCGACGCCCACCACCGCACCGAAACGATCCAGGGTTTCCAGGACCTGCGCCTTGGGGTGCGGTATATCCTCTCCAACACCCGGTTTGGCCCTGGTGAGCGTCTCTTTATAGGCGCGAACCTGACACTACCTACCGCCCCAAGCTATAAGGTTAATCCTTTCGCTGAAGGGGCGGACACAGTCGAGCATCGCCATTTCGCACTGGGTACCGGCACAACCGTGGTTACTTTATATGGCGAATGGTGGCATCGGTCCGAGTTTCCCTGGGTCACAGGCTTGCTGGCACGCTACACCCCAAGCCTGACGGAGAGTGCCCCGGGATTTCAGCCGGGGACCAGGCTGGAGGTAGACTTGCATGCCATCGGCCAGGCCTACCGGTTGTGGAAAGGATTTCCCTATCTGATCTTACGGTTGCGGTGGGAAGGGGGAGATATCTGGGCCGGTACACCGGCGCCCAATTCTGGTGGCCTCTTTCTTGAAGCCAGTGCCGGGCTGGACCTGGAATTCACCGAAGTGATCTCCAGCGTAATTAGATTCACCGGCCCAGTCTGGGCGAGATTGAGAGGCGCTCAGCAAACGACCAGAGGGATAAATCTGACGATCAGGTTCACGCGGTAGGTCAACCTTACCTGCCAAACAATTCGAAAGGGTATCGCCATGATCGACCGGTCATGTGTCCGCTCCAAAGTCAATCTGCCGGTGCTGGAGGGCACCCAGCGGCATCTGGAATCGCGGGACGAGCTGCCCGCCATGGTCCGGACCTACCAGCTCCTGGGTGATCCCACCCGCCTGAAAATTCTCCTGAGCCTGGCTCACGCGAAAGAGCTCTGCGTCTGCGATCTGGCGGATATTCTGGGCATGGAAATCTCGGCCGTATCCCACCAGCTGCGCAGGCTGCGGGATGGCGGCCTGGTCGCCAACCACCGCGAAGGCCCCACCATCTACAACCACCTGGAGTCGGAGCCCATCCAGGAGGTGCTAGCCTGCTCCCGCTCGCTACTGCTGGAGGGTAAGGAGCCCCCGGCCAGTAGCAAAGAAACAGATACTTACGAAGCCACTGTGACCAAAACGTGACCTTACTGCCTGAAAAGCCCCACTGGTTGAGAGATCGGTGGGGCTTTTCTTCTATGCAATTACCACGAGATCTTGGTATATGGCTCTCCTCTCGAGTCCAGCTCATCTTCCAGGATCGTTGCCCACTCCTTCCAATCCGGATACTCCCGCACACCCCTTGGATTGGTTGTTGACTCTGTAGTACCTTATCCCCCAATATAGTACTAATGCTTTATCATTCCTAAAAAACCAATAAGCGCGCATGCAGCATCAAAAATTATCCGTGGTGAAAACCTTCGCTTTGCTCCTTACGGCAAACCTTCTGCTGGCCCAGGAGACTGTTCCAGAAGTACTGCCGCAAGTTATTGAGCAGGAGCTCAAATCCCGCGGTATGACCGCCCAGGAAGCTGTAATGAAGGCTGCTCAGTTGGGCATCGATCTCTCAAATCCTCAGCAGGCCGCTGCCCGAGCTCGCCAATTGGGTTTGCCGGAAAGTCAGATCCAACAGCTGCTGGGACAGATTCAAGAAGGGGAAACCGAAGGAGAAACGGCTCCCCCGGAAGAGCTGCCAGTAGAGTCAGAAGAGGCAGTCGACCTCACGGAAGACGCGACGGCTAGAACCAGAGCAACCACTGGCCCCCGGATACCCTATTTCGGCTATAACCTGTTCACCGATATTCCAGACAGTTTTGAGCCCAGTGCCATAGGGCCGGTAAATGACGCGTACCGGATCGGTTTCGGTGATGAACTACGTTTAACGGTATGGGGCGCGGCAGAGTTTCAGTATGACCTCCGGGTGGATCGAGAGGGGCGGATCTACATCCCCAAAGTGGGGCAAACTACCGTGGCGGGCAAGCGCCTGGATAACCTCCGGAAGGAGCTGCGCCTTTGGCTCTCGCGCAGCATTGATGGCCTTACAACTGACCCCCCCACTGTATTTATGGACCTGACTCTCACCAGGATGAGACCCATCAAGATCTTCGTTTTGGGCGAGGTGCCCCAGCCAGGCGGATATATTGTGGCGAATTCCTCAACCATTTTCAATGCCCTGTACAGTATAGGGGGACCCCTTACCTCCGGTTCGCTAAGAGAAATCAGCCTCATCCGGGAAGGCAAGAAGGTTGCCACAATTGATCTGTACGACTATCTACTGCGCGGCTATTCCGATCAGGAGGTGCGCCTGGCAGAAAACGACCATCTGTTTATACCCTTAAGGGGCAAGACAGTGACCCTGGCAGGCATGGTAAAACGCCCTGCCGCTTACGAGCTACAAACTAGCGAAACACTGAAGGATCTCCTGTCCTTCGCTGGAGGTTTGCTTCCCCAGGCGTACACCAAGCGGGCTCAGATCCAGCGCATCATCCCTTTCCCTGAGCGCGAGAATCCTTCCATCGCCAGGGAAGTAATCGACCTGGAATTCGAGCCTCTATTAATCGGCAAGCAGACAGTCCAGCTCCATGATGGTGACGTGGTACGTATCCTGTCCACCCTTAATCTACAAAGCAACGCCGTTTATATCTTCGGGGCCGTGAAACAGCCAGGCCAGTACGAAATCTCCAAAGGCATGCACCTGAAAGACTTGCTTGAGGCGGCCGACGGCCTCTTCTCGGGGGCTTTTCCGGGTAAGGCAGATATCCTCCGTCTTCACCCTGATCTTTCCACAACCTTGATTACGGTGGATCTGAGGGTGGTCATGGCCAATCGCCTCCCTGATAATATGCTACTACAACCGGAAGACCGGGTGCGAATCTATAGCATTGATCAGCTGAGGGTAAATGAGTTCGTCTCCATCCAGGGCCGAGTGAAGCAGCCGGGGACATATCCGTTGCATATAGGAATGACTGCGGCCGATCTCATCTTCCTGGCAGGGGGTTTTCTGGAAGGCACCCACAGGGCCAGAGCGGAAGTTTCCCGTCAACCGGAAGAGGATGCTCCGCGAGAGATAAAAGCTCAAATTGAGAACATCTCTCTGGTGACTCATGCTGACGACACCCTGGGCATGGATTTTCCACCCGACAGCCCGGCTCGCCAATACCTTTTGCGTCACCGGGACATACTGACTGTATTTGCTGATCCACAATTCTCACCCCAGGAGCAGGTAAAGGTTGAAGGAGAGGTACTGTTTCCCGGCTGGTATAGCCTGCATTCTGAGAATGAGACACTCACCTCCATCATCAGACGCGCCGGCGGCATCCTCCCCACGGGTTATGCTGAAGGTGGACTGCTAACACGCGGCGGGCGGCGGATAGTAACTGACATTGCCGACGCTGTGAATGGGAAATCCAAGGCAGATGTTATCATGTTGGGCGGCGACATCATCCGCATCCCGCCCCAGCCCAATATGGTGCTCGTGGAGGGGAATGTGGGCCTGCAGGGCCTCATCAAGTTCTGGCCCAACCAAAGGGTTAACTATTACCTGGACAAAGCCGGAAATCTGAACCCAGACACCGAGGCTATCTACCTCACTCAGGCCAACGGTGCCATGCTGCGCTTAAAGCGCCGTTTCTTCCTTTTTCGAGAAAACCCGATAGTGGAAGATGGGGCCACCATCCTGGTCACCCGCAAGGAGGAAATCAAGCCTGAGGATCGAACCGATCTGAAAGAGATATTGGGCGAAAGCATGGCCCTGCTCACCAGCGTCCTGACTGTGCTGCTATTGACCCGTTACCTCTAGGGTCCCTCTTAATTTACTGAGACCAAAAGCCCTCAAGGACGAACCTGAAAGTCTTTTTAATATTCATCCGCAATCCTTAATATTGGTATTACTGGGTTCAAGAGCGGACAAGATGATGGAATCGTCGGGCATGATTCTCATTCGTTAAATATTCGTGTGATCTCAATCATGGTCGTTGTCCCGGGATAGGGTTAATATTGTCTCCGGAAGTGTAGTTGACTATCTATGACAGGGGTATATGACATGCGATTACCTGACTGTTGGTTGATTCCAGGGGCAATGCTCGCTTCCTGGATATTCGCTCTCTCCTCAATCTTCACCCAATCCCAGCAATCCGTCGCTGTATTGGACTTGGAGTCCAGCGATACATCCTGTTACGAAATTAACTCATTGACCGGCCAATTAGGCTCCGGGGATGATAACCAGTCAGCGTACCTGTCTGTGGAAATGGGTAATAATCCATGCTCCTAGAGGGTATCATCGGAGGCTTCATAGCCCTAATGCTTACGCGCCTGTTTACGCCGTTATTCTATTTCATCGGGTTAAGGTTCAAAATAATGGATTACTCCGGCGGCCGCAAATGGCATGGGATGCCGATCCCCAGTGTCGGAGGACTGATAATAATATTCTCGATAATCTTACCCCTGCTGTTATTCGTTGATCCAACACCAGCCATGTCTGGCCTCATTGTAGGGGGCGGGATCATCGTTGGCTTGGGTATTATTGATGATACCCGAGGTGTGCCCTATTACTTCAAGTTTGCGGTCCAGTTTATCGCTGTGGTTCTGTTCCTCGTAATCTCAGGACAGCATGCCAAACCGGTTGCAATCGTGGGATTCACGCTGGATTTGGGATATCTCTTCTTTCCGCTTGTCATCGTTTGGATGATGGGGGTTATTAATGCCATAAATCTCATCGACGGGCTAGACTCCCTTGCTGGGGGTGTTAGTTTTATCGTATTGGCAGTCTTTTCGCTGCTTCTCTATCTTGGTGGTCACACCGGGGGGTTCCTGGTTTCCATCATCATGGCCGGTGCTACATTGGGCTTCCTGCGTAGTAATTTGCCCCCTGCCAAGGTTTTTCTGGGAGATACAGGATCCCTATTCGTCGGATTCATCGTGGGATCATTAAGCGTCATCTACGGTGCTGGAAATGGAGATGCCCATTCATTTACCCAACCTGTACTGGTATTGGCTCTCCCAGTACTTGATGTACTTTATGTGATGGCATTTCGAATTAGCCAGAACAGGAATCCGTTCCTGGCGGACCGGAACCACATCCACCATGTGCTTCTTCGCCGGGGTATCCCGGAAATACACGTTGTCCTGATCATTTATATCATGACCTTATCGTTTTGCATACTTGCCAGCCTGTCAACAACCTTACCGAATTGGCTCATTATACTCTTATTCTTTTCCCTATCTTTTATGACGATCATCTTACCACGCCTCCAGCCCTTATTACGCCCCTCAGTGATTGGCCGCACTTTTTCCCTGATAAATATCAGGTTTGCCGGTTTCATCCTGAGGATCTTGCGCTTGCCGTCGGGACAGTAGTTCACAAATCTGAAACTAGACTATTTTAGCTTTTTGGGCTGGGCGCTTGCCGCCGCGAGTGCAAAGAGACCTCGATACTACCCGGGCTGATCTTCATCGCGCTACTGTAACGGAAGGGCTGCTGGCCGCAATCGTTGGTGTCCTGCCCCCTGGGATTTATTTGGCGTCAGACTTGATTCGAAATCGTCTCATCCAACGCACAGGTGGGCTCTGAGAAACGATTTTCTTAATTTCAAGCCACTCTGCGCGGGATACATCATTGGCCATTTGTTTTTCGAAGGCGAGTATTACTACAATAGCAACAATCCCGGCCAGGCACCCAAGAATAATGCTCAGCGCCAAAATTCTTCTGCGCCCCGAGGAGCTGGGCTGCGTGGGAGGATATGGGGCTTGCAAGACAGTAATAACCGGCTGGCTTCGCTTCAGTTCGAGCTCAACTTGTGCTAATTGCGTCTGAAGGTGGCTGTAAAGCTCTGTTTTAAAAGTAACCTGTCTTTTCAAGCGCTCAAGCTCAGTTTGCAACTTGGCCGTTTTCGGATCCCAATTACTGTCAATGAACTTGGCCAGTATATTTTCCGACTGCTCTAATTCGTGATCGGCTTCGTTTAGCCGGTTTCGGAAATAGGTTAATTTATCCTCTGAATTGTAAGTATAAATCCCCTGGACACGTATCTTCAGATGGTCGATAAAGCTTTGGGCGATCTGAGCTGAAAGACTGGGATTCGTTGTTGTGTATGAGATACTCATGGCTCCTGACATGGGGTCAACGTTTACAGATAAATTACCAGCAAGCGATCGCGCAATCTTTTCTTCTTCTACAGCTGAGAATATCCGTTCGCCGCTCTCGGTAACGGTATCTTTTCCTGGTGACTTTTTTTTGAAAAATCCTGCAATCGTCTTCGGCAAGCCTATGGTAACGCTTTTGAGGCCCAGCAAAAAGCTTCTGAAGGGGCCAGGAGGACGATTATAGTATTCTATCAATTTCATGGTCATATCCAGGCCTTCGATAAAGAAGGGACTTTTTGCGACGGCTAATAGAACTTCACGGCTCCTTAAAATATCCGGATATGTTTCAGGCGTGACGCCCCCCGTTCTGTCTCCCAGGCTGATCCCTAGTCCACTGAAATCGGTACGACCGCTTAAACCCGGAGAAATGTTTCCTGATGCCACTTCCCGCACCACAAGTGCGGTGGCGGTGTATAATGATGGGCTCAGCAAAGCCTTCAGCAACCCAAGCACAACGAAAACTCCGGTGATCGCCAATACAACTTGGCGGTGATGCACCAAATTCAATACAATTGCAGAAAAGGATATACCCTTGTCCCTCTCCCGGGGGATTCCCATACTGTTTTCATCCTCAGTTTTTCGAACGGGTTCAGTCATATTGGTGCTCATAAAGTCTCGTCATTATTATTGGACTGGCCAGGATTAGTTAAGGCAGGATACGGGGGAGACGGCATCATGGCTGAAGTTCTTGAATAATCCCCATCATGGCCCTGGCCAAGACTACTCGATTATACTTTTGCTTTATGGCCCTTTGACCGTTGGCCCCCATTATTATGCAAGCGTCCCTATCTGACTGCAATTTTCTGATAGCCGCCGCTAAATCTACAATGTTCTCAGGCCTAATACAAATCCCACATAGATGCTCGTTTACGATACTCAGACTTTCTCCCCTTGCACCCAATATCACAGGTTTACCCTGGGCCATGGCTTCGAGAAGTTTGGATGGGATAACCGACTCAAACAGGGGCGTGTCTCGGAGTAACACTAAAGCAATATCCAAGGCGCTTAGCACTTCGATGGCTTTTTTGTGGTATTGTCTCTCAATAAATCTAACATTGGATAAGCCTTCGGCCTGAGATTTCTTAATTAATTGCACCTTTTCAGCGCCGTCGCCCATGAGCACATATTTAATGGATGGATCGGCCATCGTCAGACGGGCAACATTCAAAATGGTTACGAGGCTATGGGCCAGGCCAAAAGTTCCTACATAGCCGACCAGGAAAGCATCACGTGGTATGCCGTACTGGGTACGGATTTCCTCCCTATTTTGAGGCGATACCATGATATCCGGATGGACGCCGTTGGTGATGATGTGGATTTTGTCTCCGCGAATCCCCATATCGATAAGGATTCGCTTGAAGGAATGGGTAACGGAAATAATAACATCGGCCTGGTGGTAGATAAAACGAGCTACCCATTCCAAGGTCTTGTAGAGCCGTTTACCCTGGAAGGCACCCACAGCGGCGATCGATTCCGGCCACAGATCGCGCAGCTCAAGCACGAAAGGGCGGCGCTTAAGCTTGGCCAATATCCACCCGGTGATAGAAGTCAGGAATTGAGGTGTTGTAGCAATGATAATATCTGGCTTTTTAACGAAAAAGCCAGCGAAAGTAGCGGTCACCATGAAACTGGCAAAGTCGATCATCCGCTTGACGGTACCCACATTGGCCGTGATGTAGGTCCATACCCTGACAACCCGAATGCCCTCAAGGTTTTCTCGTTGGAAAAGTTTATTATGATAGCCTTCGAAGACTTTGCCGGACGGAAAATTGGGGGCCCCGGTGACTATTGTGACCGTATGACCCATTTTAACCCATTCCCGTGCATGCTCGTAAGTCCGAATGGCGGCCGCGTTGGTTTCAGGTGGAAAATTGTCCGTAATGAATAACAGGTGCATCCTAGCGCCACACGAATGAAAAAATGGTACCTGCCGGACTTAGGGGGGCAATCGTGACACTATTACGTAATGACATCCCAAACGCCGGGTGATAGGTGGACGGCTCCAGATCGCCTTGGGGACCGGAGGTGGACCATGTAATTCGGTACTGATCCAGCTGCAACGACATGGATTTCGCATTACCCTCCGAGGTTGCAGTTGAGGCGATGTCCGGATGCCAATGGAACCGGGCAACAGATTGGATAGCCTTTCCCTCGATTCGATCCTCGATTTCCAGGCGGTCGGTCTGAAGGCGCCAGCGGCGATGGTGGATCACGCGTCCCGGCAAGCGTGTATACCCATCATGAGCGCAGCTCACGACCAGTCCCTGGTGCCCTTCATCTGCGTAACTCAGGTTAAGGGGGTGGGCTCGCCGTGCCACCCGGAAGCTGCTCCAGACCTCCGACGAGTCTGTCCCATCGACTTCGACCGTCGTGTGGGCTGCCGTCGACCGTTGCCGGAGCCTTTCAGGGCTACTGCCATAGCATGAGGTGCCCGAGTTCACGACGACCCTTCGGCCGAATAGGGATAATTCAAAGCTTAAGCTGTCTGCGTGGGCATGCCCCGGAAGATAACAGGGGCCGATTTTCCCCACATCAAGGATGACCACCGCTTCATTACGGGCAAGCCGGATATAGCCACTGGCAGGCAGGCAGGTGATGCCTTCCTGGGGACCAGGCACTTCGCCCAGCCCCAAGCGGAGGGCATAGGCTTCTATCTCAGCCGGTCCGGCGGCAACGCCCAAGGCGGCATCGTTGAAGAAGGCAATCTCCCCATCCGGGTGGCACATGACTTTGAGC
>CAZULW010000038.1:0-19581 GCA_964621455.1 uncultured bacterium | reverse complement strand
GGTTCCAGAAGGATTGCTATGGTTCTGGATTGGCAGTCATTCTGACTACGACAAGAAGTTGGGCTAGCATGTCCCTACAGTCAATGTCACACACATAGCTAAGGTGCACCCTCCTTCGGGGTAGCCACGCAGTCCACCAGCTGGGGGAAGAAGGCCCGGAAATCGCTTTCCAGCCCGGTGTAGTTCCGCCGCAGCTCCTCCAGGCCCCGGGCCAGTTCGTTCCGGCGGGTGAGCCGCAGGGACAGGCCTGCGAGGGCATGGCCGATATTGGTAATATCCCGGTACGCCAGGAGCCAGTTATCGCTGGCCATCTTGGTGAGGATGCCTTGCAGCCGCGGCGGGAGAAGTGTGGGAGGGATTCATCGGCATAGGTATCCCAGTCCCTGGCGAGGAAATGGTCGTAGAACAGGTCTACCAGGATACCCCTGGTGTGGCGGTAGCTGCTGTGGATGCGGCGTTTGCTTCGGCGGTAGACGTGGTGGGCGTTGCCATAGGCGTCGATCTTCCGGTGGATGAGGATGGCCCGGCGGATGCCCACGCTGTAGCCGTGGTGGTCATCCCCTTTCACAAAATCCCCCACCAGGCTGCCCACAAGCGATTCGTCGGTGCCGTCGGCCAGGTATAGGTGGGCGAGGTAGTTCATTTCGCAGTGGCAGGACAATAAGGTTAAGTTTGACCCAAATTTACAACCAAAGGGGATATGCCATGAAATCTTACCGCAAGGAGCTCTGGTTCAACGTCCCGGCCCGCATGGACTTTGTCAACGTCACCCCGCAGGTGGTTGAGGCGGTGCTGGCGTCCGGCGTGCGGGAGGGCCTGTGCCTGGTTAACGCCATGCACATCACGGCCTCGGTGTTCATTAACGATGACGAGCCGGGCCTGCACGCCGACTACAAGCGCTGGCTGGAAGACCTGGCCCCCCACGAGCCCATCTCCCGCTACGACCACAACCGCACCGGCGAGGACAACGGCGACGCCCACCACAAGCGCCAGGTAATGGGCCGGGAGGTGGTAGTAGCTGTCACCGGCGGGAAGCTGGACTTCGGCCCCTGGGAGCAGATCTTCTACGGCGAGTTCGACGGGCGGCGCAAGAAACGAGCGCTGGTGAAGATCATAGGGGAATAACGGGACGGCCCGGCCTACCCCTGCCGCCAGTACCTATCGCCAGACTTCATTTCTTGCTACTGGTATTAATCTTCCCGGTAAAGCCGTTGGTCCCGGAATAGGCGAACTCCTTGTCATCACTCTTGTGACTATTAGTGATGGACTTATACTGAGTATGGTCGAGAGTCCAGGCCGCATCAAGATTTTTAATCCTGATAGGTTTGCCATCCCGTCCCGTCATCATTTCGATTTCAACGGTGGAGGCCGGTACCGAGAACTTTACCCTGGACTTACTGCGCTCAATGGACACGGGAACCTTCTCGATGGCTAAAACTTCCATGTCAGGAAGTGGAAAGATAGCCTTCAGGAGCGGTACCACGGCTGCTACCTGTTCATCGGAAGCCGCTTCGCTTACATAGTATTTTACCCATTCTCCCACGCGGAGAGTCGTGACGACAGATAGCCCATCAAGGCGGACATTATCATAATGGCCTCGCTTGATTTCCAACAGCGCATTCGCTTCGCAGTGGCCCAGCGTCGGTGAAGAACCGAATAGGCATGGACAGGCCGGACTGCAGCTGCAGCTCTCCGTGTGATCGGCTTTTATGGCCCACTCCTGGGCCGCGGATGATGATACCATGGATGCCATAAGCCCCAGGGCGAGCGCCCAGGTAACGGTTTGCCTTCGCATGGTGAACCTCCTTTGTTTGTTTTCTGGTTGTGACGCTAGCGAAAACAGATCCTCTAGAAGTGTAACGCTAACTTTGTTGAATATAAGTCATAAATTTGAATATCGCAATGTGGAAAAACGTCCAATCTCGCCTTTGCACCGCGCTGTGGGAACCGACATTCTAAAGCGAGTACGGTATATGCTGGCAAGCGGACGCTGGTGAAGATCATCGGGGAGTGAGCGGGCCGCCCGTGGGTTGCCATTGATGATTGTGGGCATGCAGGCCGTCAGCCTGGAGGTGTGATAGATGTCATCATCATGAAGGGCCGAATCAATGACGTGGCATGAATAACATAATGATTTTGTCATGCTGTACAATTAAATTGTACTAAGTCTAGCTGGGCATTGACGCGGCATGGATGTCAGTATATGTGCATTAGTGTTGTGAATGGAGGTGGCTGGTGAACCGACGTGAAAAGGCGCTGATAGAGTTTCAACCCGGTGAGCGTATTTTCTGTGAAGGTGATAGGGGAAACAGACTCTTCATCATCCAGGATGGCGAGGTGGAGATTACCAAGCAGGCGGATGATGAGGAGGTTCCCCTGGCTAATCTGAAGGCCGGCGCCGTTTTCGGCGAGATGGCCCTGATAGGCAAAGGCTACCGAACGGCCACCGCCCGGGCTGTTGACAAGGTCACCTGCCTGTCCATGAGTAAGGCGATGTTCCGGGATAAGCTGGCTACGGAAGTGCCAGGCTGGATGCAATCAATGTTTGAGACGGTGGTGGAACGGCTGCGGGTTACCACCATCCGGTCCGTTGCCCGCCGTCGCCAGATCCCCGGCCGCCAGATCGTGCAACTGCTGGCCATGTTCCTGCAGAAGGGGGAAACCAACCAGTCCGGCCACCCGTACATTCCCTGGGATCACGCCGCCAGAAAGATCGCTTACATCCTGGGGATCAAGGAAAAGCAAGTGAAACGAGTAATGGAAATCCTTGCGAACTCCGAAATCGCGGGGTTTGAGATGGAACGCGGCGGGCTCCGGAGGTTTATGGTTAAGTCGCTGGATACTTTTTTACACTTCGCCGACTATTGTGAAGAGAGTTTGTTGATCGAGCGGCGCAAAAAAGGACCCGACGATATTGCCTTGGAGGCCGCGGATCATAAGGTGTTGAGCGTGATGGTTGATATATTGGGAGCGGAAAAGGGGATGCAGACCATCAATCAGGATAAGCTCCTTAAACGACTCCGGGGGAGGCTCGGTTTGCCTCCCGAATCGTGCAAGGAAATCATGCAGCGGCTACTCGATCAGGGCATTATCGAAACGCAGTCATTGAAAGATGGCACTGCCGCCTGCCTGATAAACCTGGACCTTTGCCAGCAAAAAATCATCACCTATCTGATGCGGGACACTTTCGAGGAATTGACGCAGAAGCTATCGGCTCTGGAGTCCGAAGGGGCGTTCCAAGAGGCCCTGTAATCAACGGAATCAAGCCCGCCGCAGGGTCCCTGAGCTGGTCATCACCCGGGCGGGAGCGTCCCTGGCATGGACGCCAGCAGCTCCAGGGATTCCTCGGCCTGCTCCTCCGCCACCAGCAGGCGCACGCCCGCGGCCCCGAAAGCCAGGCCGGGCATCATGCCACCCAGATCGTCGGCGTGGATCACGGCATCAATGCCCGAGGTTTCCAGGAACTCCCGGTCCATTTCGGCCTCGTGCCGGTGGAGATAGGTTTTAATGCAGATGTGGTTGCTCATGTCTCTTTGCTTCTCGTTCGATCACGATGCATGCCCACCAGGGGGAGCGTCATGAATCCTCCTTCGGTTCCTGTTCCTGCCCGCCTGATTTTTGCTCAGTGGATTTCTGACCGGCAGCCTTGGCGGCCTTCTTAAGCAGTTCCAGGGCCTGCTCGGCTTGGTTTTTAGGCACCAGCAGCCGCACCCCCCGGCCACCGAACAGGCGGGCGGAAGCGATACCGGACAGGTCATCCCCCTGCAGGATTACCCGGATGCCGTTGGATTCCAGATAAGCCTTATCTAGCTCCGCCTCAGGGCGGTTGGGATAAGTCTTGACGGTGATGTGTTTGGTGCGGATGCGTTTGCTCATGTCTGCCTCGGTTATTTGATGAGAAGCATTTTCCTGATTCGAGTGAAGTTAAGCCCACCGCCGTCCGGTCCCCGCATCTCGATGCGGCAGAAGTAAATCCCGCTGACCACCGGCACCCCATCTTTATCTCGCCCCCGCCAGGTGGCCGTGTACTGGCCCGTTTCAAGGGGCTTATTCACCAGCGTCGCTACCTCCCGCCCCAACAGGTCGTAGATCACCAGCCTCACCCGGGATGGTACCGGCAGGCTGTAGCTAATATGCGACACCGCGTTGAAGGGGTTGGGATAGTTCTGCCCCAGGGCGAATTCTGTCGGGGTGTCACCCACTTCATCGACGGCAGAGAGGGACACGATCCGTTTCAATATCCACCCGTCCCTGTCGATAACAATCCCCGTCGGAGCGGCGGCGAGGGGGATTCTGAATACCTGCGACGCACTGTCGTTGAAGACAGTGACCACGGTATCCCCATTGGCAGTCTCGATGGTGATGTCGATGGGCATGGGGAACAGCGCCCCGCCCGGCACCTGGGTCTGCTCGATGAGCAGGTTCAAGACCGGTGTGCCCGCCGAGTCCCCCGCACTCCACTCAACCCAGTATTCCGGCCGGCCCGCTTCATAAATCCACGGCTGGAAAAACCAGTCCAGGTCTTCTCCTGAGATGGTTTCGCAGACATCCTGGAAGCCGGCTGTGGTGACGTTGCCGTAGGCGAACCGGGGATCGTTGGAATAGGCCAGCAGGATGTCGAAGAAGGTGGCGTCCCCGACAATATGGCGGAGCATGTGCAGGAACCAACCGCCTTTGTCGTACACCGTAATATTAAAAATGCGCGAGACGGAGGTGGTATCGTCCACATAGATGGGATAGCGATAGTACCGGTCCATCATTTGCAGGTAGGTCTTCAGGTAGTCCGACCCCAACGAATGTTCGAAATACAGGGCCTCGGCGTAGGAGGCGAAGCCCTCGTTCAGCCAGATTTCGTGCCAGTTGGCGTTGGTGATCTTGTCGCCCCACCACTGGTGGGCCAGCTCGTGCACGGTCAGTACGGTGCCGAAGCCACCCTGGCTGGTGATGGTCTGGTGTTCCATGCCGCCGCCCCAGGCGAACTGGGCGATGCCGTATTTTTCCCTCAGGAAGGGGTACGGCCCGAAGATCTCGTGAAAATAGGCTAACATATCTATGGTCTGGGTGAGTTGGTTCCGGGCGCTCTCGTAGTCCTCCGGATAGGCGTAGTATTGCACTTCCAGGGAGTCGCCGGGCTGGTAGTGGAACCACTCGGACCAGGTCTCATAGTTGGTAATGGCCAGGGAGACCAGGTAGGTAGTAATTGGATACCCTTCGTGCCAGTGGTAAGTGTGGGTGCCGTCTCCGTTCTCCGTGGTGCCCAACAGCGTTCCATTGGACGCGGCAATCAGGTCAGTCGGAACCGTGACGATCATGTCCACCGAATCGGCCTTGTCGCCGGGTGTGTCCTTGCAGGGCCACCAGGCCCGGGCGCCATAGGGCTCGCTCAGGGTCCAGATGATGGGATCGTCGCCGTGATAGTCAAAGGCGAATGGGCCCCCGAGGCCGTACCTGACCGGCGGTCCGTGGTAGGCCACCTGGACCGTGAAAGTGTTGCCCTCCGGAACAGGCGGGGATAATTCGATCAGCAGGAGATCTCCGCTGCGGTAATAGCTGGAGGCATCCCCGCTCACGCTGTCCACACTCATATTGGCAAATAAGTCCAATACGACGGTATCAAGGTCATTAACGGTGGTAATCGCTTTCATCTCAACAAGGCCCGAAATGGTTGAATCCGAGGGTTCGATGTCGAGATTGAGCTTGTAATATGTGACGTCGAAACGTTCTTGCGCTGTTAGGCCCACCCGGGGTTCCATCAACCGGCGGCGCTCAAGGCCGGCTCGCTTGGCGCTGATCTCCAATCGCCGCAGCTCCAGAAGCTCCTCGCGGGTCGGCAAACGCTCCTGGGAAAATGCAACACCCGCAAGGAGAGTGGTAATCCATAGTCCTGTTACCCAGGGAGAGAAAGGGGTCGTCTCGCCAGCCAATAGCTTCACGATCCTTCCATCAAACGGATTGGCTGGTCAAAAGCGGTCGCGTAATGGGATGTCAGAAACTGTAGGCCAGCCCCAGCGTCAGGGACACGCCGCCGATATTAAGGTTTTCGTGCGTGATCCAGGTCCCGGTCTCGTCATCAACGATCCTTACCTCGCTGGGGATCCAGGTATACTTGAACTGGGTCTCCAGGACAATATCATAATACAGGGGTCGCTGGAAGCCGGCTATCCCGTGCAGGCCCAGGCCGGTGAACCTGGTCGACTCTGTGGTTCGGTATAGGGTCTCACCAACCCGGAGATCGTGCAGGGTGTTCCACTGGGAGACGTAAAAGCCTGCACCGACGCCCAGGTAGGGGATAGTCCTGGTGCCTTCCAGGAAGAAGCGGTGAACACGGCTGACGGCGATTGGAAAGATAGTATTCAAATAATTGTCGTAGATTTCCCGGTTACCCTCGGGGGCTAAGCTCAGGTTGGCTTTATTATTCAGGATCCGGGCGCCCAGTTCCATCAGCCAGGCACTGCCGTCAGGCGAGGTGTAGCTGACGCTTAGGACCACCTCCCCGCCGTCGCCGAAGCCGGAAATATTGACGTTCGTAGGGGCGCCGCCCGCATCATAGCTGACCCTGCGCCAGCCCTGCAGCATATAGTGATGGGGCACCGCAACCCCGCCGCGGACAGCGATGGTGAACGGCTTATCCTGGGAATAAACGGCGGATGCAGCCGCCAGGATCACCAGGCAGAGCCCCATTTTCCCAGTAAAGGTCGACATCTTTTCAGTCATGACTTATTCTCCCTTTTAAAAAGTGGCTGAGATGCTCCATATTCTGTTTATGGTGTCGCAAGGAAAAGAGCTGAAGGAAAGGCGATAAATCAAAATCTATAGATCAGGTTCACCATCACATTCCCGGCGGAGGTCGTCTCACTTACATCACTGTTCAAGTTCCGCTGCCAGGTGGTGAGGCTGCAGGCGGTGTCTATTCTGATCTGCGGCACCGGTACTACGCTCAGGCCCAGGGCAAAGGTGTGCCGGGTCATTTTGGCAGGGGAATCCCGGTTGATGGGAGGGTCGTACCGGTAACCGCCCCGGAGCTTTGCGTTAATCCACGGCAGCAGCAGTTCCCCCCCGGCGGCATAACCAAGAGAGCTGGCGTATTGCGTGCGGAGGGAGTCATTAATGGGGACATCAATATGGATATCGCTGCCGGGAACCAGGGTACTGTCATAGATCTCGGATTTGAAACGAATCTGGGAGTAATCCAACCAGGACAGATCCCCGCTGATGAGAACCGGGCCTATGGTGAGGGACGATCCCAGGCGGAAGTAATAGGTGGCGCGGGTCTGGTATTCATAGGTCGATCTGAAACCACTGGCGTCGCTGTAGTCCTCGCTGATGCTGATTTTCTGGGGGCTGCGCAGAAGGACTCCTATCCGCCATGCCGGCAAAGGCGAGAGGAGCAGCCCCAGGCTCAGGCCTACCCCTGAGTAGTCGGGTTCTATATGGATGTAATCACTGGAATCAACCGTCGAGCCGGTGAGGAAGTCAATGTCCTCGGTGTATATATTTCTGCCGGTAAGAATATCAACAGCAACCCCCAGGGCCAGTTGGGGCGAGACCTGGTAGCCGGCACCCAGGCTCAAGGCGCCGAGCTGACCCTCTTCTGTCAGAGATTCTTTTATAGTCCCGGTGGCATCAGAAGTCTCGATTTGTACTAGGCGCTCGAAAGCCCGTACTTGGTGGTAGCCAAGGGCCACGGTCAGTTTCAGATCAGGAATGGGCAGAGCAAAACCGGCGTTGCTTAGTCTGGTGGCAGTGATAGTACCAGCTCTAGAAACTCCCAGAACGCTGACGTCTGTGTTGACATTAAGGTACGTAAGTCCCAGGTTGATTTCCCCCCTGGTCAGGTGCCCCAGCCCGGCGGGGTTGTAGTAAAGGGCGGTAATGTCGTCGGCAATGCCGGTGAAAGCCAGCCCCAGGCCGCTGGCCCGGCTGCCGGGACCGCCCAGCCCGGTAAACGGCCGCACCGCATCAAGATCGGTCTGGCCGTTCAAGAAGGTGGTGATAATAACCAGAAATGCTACCCGGCGCAGGATCTGGGCTGAATAGTGGACCATTGGTGATCGGGAGAGAAAGCCTACGGCTTCCGTCCGCGTGGACGGGCAGAGCTGGTGCTCTTGCTTTGGCCTCCGCTACTACTGGAAGTGGACCTCGTTGTGCTGCTTCTGCTCGAGGATGACCTGCTGCTGGTGCCGGTAGTGGTGTAGCTCCCCTGCCGGCTGGATGGCCGGGCCTGTCTGCCCGACACGGTGCCGCTGCTCTCAGACTGAGATTGGCTGGATTGGGCGGCGGCGGTCTTGGTCGTGCTGAGGCCCGATTCGGAGCCTGACCCGGCTAATGGGTCTGCGGTCCGCAGCAGGATTGTGGGCAGATCACGCCGGTTCCGGGGACGCCGCTCGGTGGCTTTGGTTTGGACTGAGCCGGTGGCATAAGTTCCATACCAGGGGCGCCCGGAATACCCGCCGTAACCGCCGTACCAACCATAGCCATCGTAGTAAGAGTAGGGATCGTAGTACCAGGGATCATAGTAACCATACCAGGGATCATTCCACCGGTCAAGTCCGTAGCCCCCATAGGGGTAGTCCCACCACAGGTCGTCGTACCACCTGCCGGCATACCAGGGCAGGCGATGCCAGCGGCGCTGATATTGGAGCCAGTAGCGGGAGCGGAAGTCGCGGTAATAGTAGGGGCCGTAGAGGTGGTAGCTGAGGTTGAGCTGGAAGGCGTCCTCATTACGGTAGCGGTTGCGGTACCAATCCTTGTAGGTGTAATCACGCGTCTTGGGAGCTTCCGCCGCCGCCGGTGGAGTGGGCACGGTTTGGGATTCAATGGATGGCTCACCCTGGAGGGGCGCTTTCCGATCAGTAATAGCGACGGTTACACCCTGGGATGGGTCAGCCCGGTGGTAGCCGGTAAAATAGGGATCATCCCTGTGTGCGGTGTAGGGGATACACCCGGCCAGCCAGAACCCGCTCACGAGCAGGAGCGTCAATCGAAACGGTATATGTCCAGCCATAAGCCACCTCCTTGGGAAATGTAAGGACAGGCCGCTTGAGTTACAACCTTTTCTGCTGCAATAGGCTAACGGTTCATAGATTGGGATGGTTCCCGGTGGAGCCTTACCAGCGGGTGGTTTCCGTCAGGGATTTTACTTAAAGGCTAAAGTGCTTACCTAAGACGCCAACGGGCCGCTCAGCAGCTTCTCCGGGGGGATTTGATAGAGGCTTGAAAGCCTCTCAAGGGTTTTAAGGCTTGGGTTAGCTTTGATGGGATTTTCAAAGCGCTGGTAGGCCTGGTATGAGATACCAAGCCTGCGCGCAACTTCCTGCTGCGATAGATGCTTTGATTGACGTATCCAGCGGAGCTGCAGGGCCACCCCCATAGCAAGGGGCAGGAGAATAGGAATAGAACCGGAAGCGCTATAGGCCGGCTTGGGGATCTTAAAGCCGCGCTCGATTACGCTGCTGATCCAGCCGGTGAAGGCTTCTACGGCATTCGCGGCCAGTTCCTCTTTTGAGGCCCCGTCAGTGAAGCACCCTTCCAGGTCGGGGAATTCTCCCCAGAAAGTGTCTCCGTCTTTATGTACTTTGAGATGATAGTAAATCACCTTTTAATACCGGCCTGCTTCAAAATGGCTCCGGTGATACCTTTCCCTAGCTCCTTTTTGCCATGTACCGGCACTGATATAGTTCCTTTGCCTTTGATCATGATGTGATGACTGCCGCTGATGCGATCTAATTGCCACCCGTTTTGTTTAAGAAGCTTGACAAGTTCGTTACCTTTCATCGGTTGGTTGTCCCTTTATCACAAGCCAGGTAAACGAACGTAGACAGCGTTATAAGTTACATCATTTATGTTGTATACACAATTATTTTAGGGTATCTCTACTCCCGCCCCACCGGGTACAGCCGCCAGCTGTCGTCGAGGTAGGGCGTCCGCTCGTAGAACCACATCAGGCGCGCCTGGGGGTCGGCCGCGAAGTTGGCGTCCTCCGCCAACCTTTTCTCGAAGGCCCGTTTCAAGGCGGGGTCCCGGTCCAGCATGCGCCGGGCCAGGGGTTCCATCACGTAATCCTCCATGTACTCAGTGCGCTGGAGGATCCCCAGGAAGAAGCCCCACTGGAAAAAGGAGTCCGGCGAGTCCGGCTCCAGGAGCAGGATGGCCAGATCGCCCAGGGGCTGATCGGTAGGCACCCGCACCGATCCGGGGGGAAAGGTTACCGTACGCCGTTCCGGCCTGGCAACGGCGGTTACCGGTACGTGCCCTTCAAAGGGCTCTTCGGCCAGATTGACCTCACTGAGACGGTACTGTTCCACGACCACTTCACGGGGCCTGGCAATGGTCTCCATGTATATGCTATGGAGGGCCAGGCGCTCGATGACCTCGGGCCAGGCAGGGGGTATCCAGTAGGCCCGGGGGCGCGTGACCGTCACCACCGGCTCGGTATACTTGTAGTATGGAACCGTCAAGGTCACCGGCTGGCCGGTGTACTCGATGCGGTCCCCGCCGCTGATCTCGGAGGGCACTGTGCGCCACTGGATGCCCAGGAACTCAACCTGCTCCGGTCCACCGGCTGGCGGAGCGGGCACCTTCCACGTCAGGGGTATCCGCTCCGGCTGCCGCGTGCGGTCGGCTACGGTGGCCCGGCGCAGCTGCTTGCCATACTTTGCCAGAGTGCGCAGGGCGCTCTCCAGGAGTACGTAGGTGCCCAGCACCCGCTGCCTATAGGGCTTCAGCGAATGGTTCTCTACCAGGACGGTGGGCAGGTGGCGGGCGTCGCCGTAGCCGTTGGAGTAGCGCGGTCCGGCGGTCCCGGCTACGAGTCCCTTGGCCGGGTCCTGGTCATCTACAGCGAAAATAAGGGGCCCGGGGATATGCCCCATGGCCTTCAGGTCCTGGTTCAGGGCCGGGGCCAGGTTCCGGTCGAGCCAGGCGGCGATGTTGGGGGAGAGGCCGTGTGCCCCGGTATAGCCGAAGGTGATGTCGTACTGGTAGTCGATGCCGTCTGTCACGTGCAGGTCCAGGTAAAGGTCCGGCTCCCACTGGCTGATGATCCGGATGACGGCCCGCAGTTCCGGCGTATCCAGCTTGGCATAGTCCCGGTTGAGGTTCAGGTTGCGGGCGTTGGTGCGCCAGCCCGTCTCCACCGGACCCCGCTGGTTGATGCGCCCGTAGGGGGAGGAGCGCTCGTGGCCGTCTATGTTGAGAATGGGGACGAAGAGGAAGTTGGCGCCCTCGAGCAGCTTTGCCCTGGTGCCCTTCACGGTCATATCCCGCAGGAGCATCAGCCCCGCGTCCTTACCGTCGATCTCGCCGGGGTGGATACCCGCCTGGGCCAGGAGGGTGGGCTTGCCGGCAGCTTTCAGGGCCGCCGGGGTGAAGGCCCTATCCGCCGAGGCGACGACCATCCAGATATCGCGTCCCTCATAGCTTTTTCCCAGAGAGACCATGCGCAGCTCCGGCGCGGCGGCCGCCAGATTCTCCAGCCAGGCCACGGTCTCCTCGTAGCTGGGCGTGGCGGTCAGGCCGGTGCGCTCCGAGGGCGTGATCCAGGGATCATCGTCAGGTACAATGAGCTGCTGGCTCTTGCCGTCCCAGGGCACCTCCGGCGGCAGGGGGGCCTGCCATTGATCCTGCATCCAAGTGGCAGGCCTCGGCCCTGGCCGTTCCGTCCACGGGGAGGCCGTAGCCACGGCGAGCCTGGGCAGTAGCAGGAGCAGTAAGGCAGCTTGCCCGGCGTAGTGAGTCCACCGGCTAACGAAGACGGGTGGCATTGGCAGAAAGAGGAGAAGAGCTAACCGCCAAGACGCCAAGAGCGCCAAGGATATTAAGAAACTTGGAACTTTGAACTTGTAACTTTGAACTCCCAATGGCGCCGAAGAGCGAAGAGGGAAGGGCGAGGGGCAATGGGTGGTCATGGGCGTGGTTCCTTTTGGGTGATCGGATTAATTTGACTCTAAGTTAATGGTTTGTACAACATGGGAGAAAGGGTGGACATTGGAGGCGATTGTGTGTAAAATCTTGTATAAAGACTTGGTCGACCTTTCTCCAAACCGTATGCGAAGGCTATGCGAAAAGTTTCTAAGATATTGATAGATTATGCTTTGAAGCCATTTATAATGGGAATCTCAGGAACTTTAATAGCAGGAGTTGTTTCTTGGATTAAAGCAGGTAGTTTAGCGAATTGGCTTGAACAGACACATGGTTGGATGTGGGTGCTTTTTATATTCATTTTTATTGGCTGTTTTATTATTGTATTAATTCGTAAACGGATAAGGGGGATTAGAGAAAGTGAGTCCAGAGGGATATATACCCCCGTATTTAGCTCTGCATGGGGGTATAGTAAAGTTGGAGAAATCCCGCATTCTGGAGTCATCTGGAAAATCCTTGCCCCGAATCCTTCCCCCGTGCAAAGTTTTAAATCTTACGAAGAAGCACTTATTTCGATAGACATCGAATCAATTGAAATTGACGTCCCGCCAAGATGTCCTCATTGTAAAACTAAACTTGAGGAAAAACAACGCATTATAGGAGGGTACAGGTGGATTTGCGTCGGCTGCGGTTTCTCAAAAAACAATAGGGACAGTTTTTATAAAGAGAAAGATCGAGCTAAAAGGCTTGCTGAGACCTCTATGGAAAAGAGGTTTCGTATTAAAGACCTTTAAGTGATCGGCGTCACCCTCATCTATTTAAAAATAGAGTTATATAAACCATGCAAATAATACAAGTATCCCCCGGAGAATGGCGGTTTAAGGAACCACGAAAAGTACAGAGGCTGATGGAAAAGTTCCATGGTGCATTGGACATCTTGGACACAGGACAAATTGCTCAATCTGAGAGACTCCTTCGTTCGATTATCGGTGAATGCCCGGAACATATTGACGCCCTGCACCATCTTGCAATCATTCAAGGGGAACGCGGCAAGAGGCAAGACAGCTTCTTACTGGAGCAGGAGGCGGTAAAAGTTGGCTTGAATTGCTTCCCAAAGGAATTTACTCTTGGGGTTGACTTGCTTGAATGGGGTTTGCTAGAAAACAGGCCATTCTTGAGAGCGTACTGCGGACTTGGCCTTGAGTATCAAAATAGAGGAGAAGTAGAAGAAGCTCGATCTATTTTTCTCAACTTACTGGCAATGAATCCGAACGATAACCAAGGCGTTCGCATGCTGGCTGTCGAGTGTCATTTTACCTTAAGTGAGCCGGAGAAGGTCTTGGAAGTATGCGCTAAATATCCGGATGATACAATGGCGGGAGTACTATATGGTCGGCCATTAGCTCTACTGCAAATTGACAAATTAGAGGAAAGTCGACGAGCCTTAATAGAAGCAATAGGAATCCTTCCCTTAGTAGCGGTAGAATTAATAAAAAGGCGGCACATTAAGCCCGAAGGGTTTACGGAGGAATACATAACCCATGGAGGAAAGGATCAAGCCTACCTCTATTGGAAAAGATCAGGGGCATTTTGGGACTATACACCAGGTGCTTTGGAGTTAATAAAGAAGCATATGTCTGCCTAACAAAGTGAAGTGCTACTGTCCTTTACGATAATTGGCATCAAGCAGAGGAAATAACAAATGGAATGCGCTCACTGCCGGGGTAAAATGGTACGCAGGAAGGTGCCCTTCCAGGTGGATCGTGAAGGGTACCATTTAACCATCGAATCCGTGCCGGCCTGGGTTTGCACCCAGTGCGGCGAGCCCTACTTTGAAGCGGTGGAAGTGGATGCCATCCAGGATGCGCTGAAGTTGCTGGATGAGCGTGCCGAAAAAATCGCCGTTGCGCCATAACATTTAGCACATCGAAATACTTCCCTTCAACCTGTCTACTCTCCCCCTTTCGCCTCCTAACGGTGGGCTGTCATTAGAATCTAGGTTTATCCAGCAGGAGCCCCCTCGGTCAGTATCGCTTCCGGCAGGTCTTGATACCTTCCAGGAACAGACCCACCTACTCTCTTCGAGGCTGGTTGACGTATTTTAATTGTCGGGAGAAGTCCCGCCGCGAGCTGTCACGCTGATTAGAGACGGAATCATTCGGGGAGGTGGTGAGCAGCGGGTTGGCGGTCTGGGTCGTCCCTGTGGGATCGGGTATCATCATAGCGGGTGGATTGCCTTGTAGATTGCTTTTGGGCGGATCAACCAGGGGGGCCGATTCCTGGTGGAAGAGGCTTACTCCAATGACGAACAGCGCCAGGGCCGCCGCTGCCAGTCCGCTCAATGAGATCGGTGAGAAGCCCATGATCCGCGGCGTTGCCAGTTGACGCCACCAGGACGGCATGCGGTTGATCTCCGCCCGGAGACGCGCCTGCAGGCGGGGCACGAAATCGGGCGACAGGGAGGCCTCCAGGCCTTCTCCCAGGGCCACCCTGATGCTTTCCATATCCGACATCAGTTCGGCACAGTGGGAGCACGACTCGGGGTGCTCCTTAAAGGTTTTCAGTTCGGTAAACGAAAGCTCAGAGTCCAGATAGGGCGATATTTTGAGACGAAACTGAGAACAATTCATTCAGAGTGACTTCCCCCCTTAATCCTTAGGTTTGAGAGCATTTCCTGAAGTCTAAGCCGGGCACGGTTGACCCTGGACTTCACGGTACCAAGCGGAATTTTCATAATTTTACTGATCTCTTCATAAGAAAGTTCCTGCACATCTCGTAAAATAATCACTGTGCGAAAGTGCAGCGGCAGTTTGGCCAGGGCTATACGGATGTGTTTTTCGATCTGTTCGCCCTCCAACGTTTTACTGGGAGTAGAGTCCTCCGACGGCAGCTCGTATTCTCGCTCCCCGAGCCCCAAGGCGCTCATGCTGAAGGTAGCGCGGCGCTTCCGCTTGCGCAGCTCCGTCCGGGCCAGATTGCCGGCGATGGTGTAGATCCAGGTTGAGAAGCGGGCGATCTCCCGGTAAGCGTGCCGGTGGGTATAGACCTTTATCAGGGTGTCCTGCACCAGATCCTCGGCAAGGTCCTCATCTCCCACAAACCGGCAGACGAAGGCGAACAGCCGGTTCTTGAATCGCTCCACGATTTCCAGGTAGGCGTTTTCATTGCCGGCCTGGAATTGGGCTATGAGCTCTTCGTCGGTGAACTGATGAGACATCACACTATACCACGGCAGATACCGGCCACCAGTGAGATCAACACCTGGTCCGGCTCCACACTTGTTGACTTCAAACTCACATCGACAGCCAGGAGTTTCCGCAGAATTTGGGCCGTTTCTTTGAGCGTGTAAAGGCTGCGCATGGGATGCAGTCGCGCGGTCACAGGTTTATTCAGACCCGTATAGCCCCGCTCCATGCCGGTACCGGTCTGAATAAACAGCAGCTGGCAGAACAGTGTGGAGAGGGCTCCGACGATCCGGGTGGGCGAAGTGCCATACTCCATCAGGGACACGGAAATCCTCAAGGACCGGTCCATCTCCCGGCAAGCTACTGCATCCTGCAGATGCCACAGTTGGTAGGACCTGTCCGGGCTCACCTGGGATTCCACCAGCTCCCGGGTCACCGCCTCACCCTCCCCCAGCTGGGTGAAGATTTTATCCAGCTCACTCACCACGTGCCCGGCTGAATCGCCGACCAGGTCAATGAGCAGATCCAGGGCTTCCGGCTGGAGGACGAATCCCTTCAGTTTGGTGTAGTGGTTAGCCCACGAGCGGAGCGTATCGGGGAAAGGCGGTCGGGTATCCACTACCGGTATGGACTTCGCCAGGCTCTTCTGCAGCCCCTTGGATGGCTGATAGTCCTCCATGACCAGCACAAGGCACTTATCAGGGCTGGGATTTTCGACGTAGGTCAGTAATTCCTCCCTGACCGCTCCGGTAATTCGCTGCACCTGGCGAACCGTCAGCAGCTGCCGGTCCTGGAATAAGGTATAGGCGTTCAGCTCGGCCAGTACCTGCTCGGCGCGGTCGTCGTCCAGTGAAAACACCTGTTTCCTGGAGCCCGGAGGGAGGAAGTGCCTGGCGACCTCGCCGATGAAAAAGTCTTCAAAAAACGCGTCGCCACCTGCCAGGAGGTACACCGGCGCAATGGTTCCCGCCGTGACCCGCCGGATAGCATCCCTGTAGGAAGCCATTGGCAGGCTACTCCTCTCCAGACGTTGCGGGAGCCGCCTCACCGCCACGATCCATCAGGCTTACGAGTACAGTGACCACGAGCGCCGCCAAAAAGCAGGGAACCAGGGAATAGAGGTGCCCACCCCAGGGAATGTTATCCCAGATGATCACCGTGAAAAACCCGGTCAGCATGCCCGCCAGTACGCCGTTGCGGGTGGTTTTCGGCCACCACAGGGTGAGCACAAGGGCCGGGCCAAAGGCGGCCCCCAGACCGCCCCAGGCGAACAGGACCTTGTCGAAAATGGAGCGGGGCAGCTGAGACAGGGCAATGGCGAGAAGGCCGATAATGAAGGCCACCAGCCGGGAAACAAACACCAGGTGCTTCTGACTGGCGTCGGGATGCAGGGAGGCGTGGTAAATGTCCTCGGAAACGGATGAGGTGGTCACCAGGAGCTGGGAGTCGGCGGTGGACATGGATGCCGCCAGGACCCCGGTGATGAGAATGCCGGCAAACCACGCCGGGAAAATGGACATGGCCAGATGGGGCATCATTTTCTCCGGATCGTCAAAATAGCCGCCGCCGAAATAAGCCAGGGCCACCAGCCCCATGAGGACCGCCCCACCGTAGGAAAAGCAGCTCCAGGTGATGGCCACACGCCGGGCGATGCGGATATCCTTCGGAGAGCGGATGCTCATGTAGCGGGCCATGAGATGGGGCTGGCCCAGATAGCCGATCCCCACGCCGAAACCGCCCAGAATGCCCGCCAGCAGCAGCCAGCCGCTCCGGCCGCCGCTCAGGGTCAGCAGCTGGGGATCGATGGCACCGATCTTCTCCGCCATTCCACCCCAGCCGCCCAGATGAGACAGGGTCACCAGCGGGAGAAGTACCAGGGTGAGGATCATGATCCAGCCCTGGACAAAATCGGTCCAGGCCACGGCGAAAAAGCCGCCCATGATGGTGTAGAACACAATAACGGACGCTCCAACCAGCACACCTGAGAAGTGCCCCCAGCCAAAGGTCTGCTCCAGCGACTTGCCCGCCGTGTCGAGCTGGGCGGCAATATAGAAGGTGAAGCAGAAAGCGATAATGCCGGTGGCAACGAACCGGACAGCCGGGTCGTGGCGCCTGAACCGCAGTTCGAAGAAGCGGGGCACCGTGAGGGCGCCCAGCCGTTCGCTTTCCTCCCTGAGCCGCCGGGCCACCAGGAGCCAGGCTGCGATCACCCCTGTTACGCCACCTATCCCCGTCCAGAAGGCGGGCTCCAGCCTGGTGCCGGAAGGATCGCCGAGGCCTGAGGCATAGGCCAGCCCGGTCAGTCCCAGAAGCATCCAGCCGCTTTCCGCGGAGGCGCGCTCGGAAAAGGCCACTACCCAGGGGCCCAGCCGACGACCGGCCAGAAAGAAATCCGGCAGCGACTTATTCAGGGGGGCGGTAATAATCCCGACCACAAATATGACGATGAGATAGATTACAAACCCGATGGCAACGGGACTCATAATCGCAGCTCCAACGATTGATTTCTAAATGACAGCCAAAAACCGATAATCAGGTGCACAAGTCCCTCCGTATCGGCAGGGATCATAACCGGAAAATAACCACTAGACCAACAAGGAGGGTATAGCTGGCAAAAAAGTGTAGCCGCCCCTTGCGGAGAATGTTCATAAACCAGGCGATGACACCATAGCCCACCAGGGCCGCGGCCAGAAATCCCGACATCAGACCGGATGTGAATTGGGGCGCTCCCTCCGCCAGGTCCAATAGATTGAAAACCCCGGCGCCCAGAATGGCAGGGATGGCCATGAGGAAGGCGAAGCGGGCCGCCGCCTTACCCCCCAGTCCCAGCCACATGCCGGCGGCGATGGTTACCCCCGAACGGGAAATGCCGGGCAGTATCGCCAGGGCCTGGGCTGTACCCATAATCAGGGCAACGACCCAGCTCAACCCGATTCTCTTCCCGGGGGAGGTCCACCGGGTCGAGGCCAGTACCACCGTGGTCACCAGGAGCATCCACCCGGTGAAGTCCACGTCATCAAAAGCCGCCTCCACCGCATCGTCAAGCGTCAGGGCCACCACCACGGCGGGCAGTGTGGCCAGAGCCAGATACCCGATCTCCCGGCGCGACTCGGTGCCATTACTTCCGACGTGAAAAAATCCGCCGACCAGTAGCCAGAGGTCACGCCGGAAGTAAATCAGGACGCTGACAAGCGTGCCCAGGTGCAGGACGATTTCCACCACCAGTCCGGGAGACTGAACATGTAGCAGGGCCTGCGCGATCACCAGATGGGCCGAACTGCTGATGGGGAGAAACTCCGTGGCGCCCTGAATCACACCTAACAGGACAGTGCTCAGACTCTCCATGTTATTTGTTTATTTGTTTAATTGTTTAGTTACTTTTGCAGTTTTCATTTTGCATTTTTCCCCAAAAGGGGTCCCTCCGGGACAATTTTCAATCATCGGTTAGCCAAAAAAAGCCACCATTCGCCCCGCCCGCTCTCCATCCCGCCGGTAGCTGTGGCACCGGGGATCGCAGCGGGTACACACATCCACGCTGGTAATCCCGGTTCCCGGAATACCCGCGTCGACCAGTTGCTCCCGCACGGCGGCCGCCAGGTCCAGTTGAAACCGTCCATCGGAATTTGGCTGCCATACGGTTGACGAAAAAAGCTCCGCCACCTCAGAATCCACCTCGTAGCAGGCCATCTCGATGGTAGGCCCGATGACCACATCCATCTGATTAAGGTCCACGCCCCGGGCCTGCAGGAGGTTGGCGGCGGCGGTGAGAACTCCACCAGCCAGCCCCCGCCAGCCGGCGTGCACCAGTCCCCGGAAGCGGCTCTGATGGTGGTAGAAAAAAACCGGGGCGCAATCGGCCACCTGCAGGCTTAACACAACTTGAGGATCGTCAGTGAACAGGCCGTCGGTACCCCGATGGACGTGGCCGGGAATGGCTGGCCTTACTTTGTAGCCGTGGACCTGTTGGGGTGCGGCAATACGCTCCGGTGACAGCCCCAGCTGGCGGGCCAGTCCCTTACGGTATTCGGCCAGGGACACCGTCGGGTAATCACCGCTATTCTGGCTGAGGATCGCCTTTACAGGCGCTCCCCCCAGCAGGGACGTGAAATCGAACCAGCCTGTCAGGACGGTACCACTGGACCTGGTAGATGATCCCTGTGGTGATAGTCCCGTGTAAGTATCAGGATGCTGCACCAAGTGGCCGAAAGTTACTCCACCGTCACGCTTTTGGCCAGGTTCCGGGGCTGATCCACGTGACAGCCCCGCAGGACGGCGATGTGATAGGCCAGCAGCTGGAGCGGGATGACGGTAAGCAGGGGCAGTAGCAGCTCGTGGGTAGTCGGCAATTGAATGATGTGGTCGGCCAGTTTTTCAAGCTCCGGTTCCACTTCATTGGCGACGGCGATGACCCTCCCCTTTCGGGCCTTGATCTCCTGGATATTAGATAGAACCTTATTGTAAGTACTGTCTTCGAGGGCCATTACCACCACCGGCATGTTCTCGTCGATGAGGGCGATGGGGCCGTGTTTCATCTCCG
>CAZULW010000037.1:0-21706 GCA_964621455.1 uncultured bacterium | reverse complement strand
CAGGGTTGTGAGCCAGACGTTTCGTATTCGCAGGGCCATCACCGGCGGATCCCCGCCCTCGCGATGGCTAGAAGGTCTTTCTTCTCCCGGTCACTCATCCTTGCCGGCCTCGTGGAGCTCGGCCCGCAATCCGGCCACCACCTCATCAAACCGCCCCTGGTGCGCCAGGATCCATTCCACCACTTCCCTCAGAACCCCCTGGCCGCCGGTGCGCTCCGTGATATACACAGCAACGTTTTTGACCAGCGGATGGGCGTTGGGCACACTCACCGGCACCCCCACCCGTTCCATCACCGGCAGGTCGATGAGGCCGTCGCCGATGTAGGCCACCTCGTGTTCACCAAGACCGAACTTGTCCAGGAGCATCTCAAGGGGCTCCAGCTTGTTCATGCAGCCCTGGTAGACATCTTTGATTTTCAGCTGCCGGGCGCGGGCGGTGGTGGCTTCCGAGTTGCGTCCGGAGATCAAAGCCAGGGGCAGGTTGGCCTGCCGGGCCAGCGCCGTTCCCACACCGTCCTCTACGGTGAATCGTTTCAGCTCCAGATCATCAGGACCAATATAAATGGAACCGTCGGTGAGGATGCCGTCCACATCCAGGAAGAGGGCTTTGACGCGCTTGATCCTTTTCAGCAAATCTCTAGTCATGACGGGGTGATTGTTAAACCGATCCTGTAAGATGGGTTTTAGCCTGGTCTTCGCGTTGAAAAAATCTTTTCGCCTGTTTTTTTATTGTCTCTAATTCTTTGATAAGCCCATCTATTTCCATAGGTAAAAATGGCAATGTTCTGTCCCCATGGAATTTCTCTAACAAGTGGTTAGAGAATTTATCGCGTTTTGTTTTGATTTCATCTACTGCCAGTTTTTTTATCGGTCATGTGAAATCATTCATGGTTGGTTCGCTACATGCTAGCCACTTGTCTCCACGTATGTCCGGCGGAAAGCCAACAGCTGCGTCACCAAACCCTCGAACTGATCAAAAGGCCATTGGGTTCCGGAATCGCTCAGGGCCTTATCCGGCTGGTCGTGTACTTCCAGGAACAGGCCGTCGCATCCCGCCGCCACCGCCGCCCGGGCCACCGCGGGGATATACTGGCGCAATCCCCCGCTTCGGTCGCCCTGACCGCCGGGCAGCTGGGCCGAATGAGTGGCGTCAAAGATCACCGGCGCGCCCAGCTCCTGCATGATGGGAATGGCCCGCATGTCTGCGATCAGGTTGTTATAGCCGAAACTGGCCCCCCGCTCGGTAAGGGCGAAACTCTCACAGCCAGCTTCCTTGAGCTTCTCCACGATGTTGGCCATCTCCCACGGCGAGAGGAACTGGCCCTTTTTCACGTTCACCGTCAAGCCGGTTTCGGCGGCGGCGGCGAGCATATCCGTCTGCCGGGACAGGAAGGCGGGAATCTGGATCACGTCCACCACATCTTTCAGCTGATCCGGCTGGTCAGGAGTGTGGACATCGGTGAGCAGCGGCAGCCCAAACTCCTCCCTGATCCACCGGAAGATGGGCAGGGCAGCCTCCAGTGATATGCCACGGTACGACCGGGACGAGGTGCGGTTGGCCTTGTCGAAGCTGGTTTTGAAAACCAGTTGCAGACCGAGCCGGTCGCGAACTTCGGCCAGCAGGTGGGCCATTTTCAGCACATGCCGCTCCGACTCAATCACGCAGGGTCCGGCGATGACGGGGAAAGTATCAGCCGAAAAGGTAAACGGGCCGAACTTCACCCGCCGTTGCTCCTTTTGTAATCCACCGCCGCCCTGATGAACTCCCTGAAGAGCGGATGAGCCCTTACCAGCCGGCTTTTGAGCTCGGGGTGAAACTGCCCGGCCACAAACCAGGGATGATCCGGAACCTCGATGACTTCCACCAGGTCCAGTTCCGGATTGATGCCGCTGAAGATCATCCCCCCTTCACCCAGGCGCTCCCGGTAGGCGTTGTTCACTTCGTAGCGGTGACGGTGGCGCTCGTTGATCCGGCGGGCACGATAAGCGGCATAGGTCCTGGTACCCGCTTTGACCTCGCACGGGTAGGCCCCTAGACGCATAGTGCCGCCTTTCTGCTCAACGCCATGCTGACTGTCCATAAGGTCCACGACGGGGTTGGGGGTCTCGGGATTGAATTCGGTGCTGTCAGCGCCCTCCAACCCGCACACGTGCCGGGCATAATCTATAACGGCGCACTGAAGCCCCAGGCAGATTCCCAGGAACGGCACCTGGTTCTCCCGCGCATAGCGCGAGGAAAGGATCTTGCCTTCGATACCGCGCTCACCGAAGCCGCCGGGAATGAGGATACCGTGAGCTCCTCGCAGGGCCGCGTCCGGCTCTGACCCCTTCCGCAGCCTTTCCGTGTCCACCCATCTGACATTCACCCGCGCATCATTTTCCACACCGGCATGGATAAACGCCTCGAGTATGCTCTTGTATGCATCAGGCAGGGCATTGTACTTGCCGCACATGGCAATGGTGACCTCATGGCTGGGCTGCTTAAAGCGGGTGATGAAATCCTGGAGGAAGGAGGAGGATTCATCCGCCACTTTCAGTCCCAGCTGCCAGGCCACCTCGCGGTCAAGGCCCTGCTTCTGCAGAACCAGGGGAATCTCATATATGCTTTCCACGTCGGGGGACTCGAAGACGTGCTCAGGGAGAACATTGGAGAACAGGGCGAGCTTGGCCCGTACCTCATCGGTGAGGTGATGGTCTTCCATGGTGCGGCAGACCAAAATGTCGGGCTGCAGGCCAATCTCCCGCAGGCGCTGGACGCTGTGCTGGGTGGGTTTGGTCTTCAGTTCGTTACTCTTGGGAATGAACGGCACCAGGGTCAGGTGCATGATGAGGTAATTCTGCCGGCCCACTTCCAGGCAGAGCTGGCGGATAGCCTCCCAGAAGGGCTGACCCTCGATGTCGCCCACCGTGCCGCCCACCTCGCTGATGATCAGATCGAATTTGCGCCGGGGATTCACCAGCTTGATCCGCCGCTTGATCTCATCGGTGATGTGGGGTATTACCTGAATGGTTTGCCCCAGGTAGTCGCCCCTGCGCTCCCGGTTGAGGACCTCCCAGTAAACCTGGCCGGCAGTGGTGTTGTTGAGCAGGGACATGTTGATGTCGATGAAGCGCTCGTAATGCCCCAGGTCCAGGTCGGTCTCGGAGCCGTCGTCGAGGACGAAGACCTCCCCGTGCTGGTAGGGGTTCATGGTGCCCGGGTCCACGTTCAGGTAAGGGTCCAGCTTCTGGGTGGTGACCTTCACCCCCCTGGACTTGAGCAGGTAACCCAGGGAGGCCGAGAGGATTCCCTTCCCCAGGCCGGAGATGACCCCGCCCAGAATGAAAACATATTTTACCGGCGGCCGTTTTTTAGTCATTCCAGGTAGCCACAACCCGCTCCAGGTCCGTAAGGGTATCCACCGCCATGGAAACGTAGTCCACGGCTACCAGCCCGATGGAGACTCCCATATCCATTGCCCGGAGCTGCTCGAGGCCAAGTTCCCGCTCCCGGGGACTGGGAGGCTGAGCGGCAAATTGAAACAGGAAGTCCCGGCGGTAGGCATACAGGCCCACGTGCCGCAGCAGATCACCCTCCGGCTGCGGTGAGGGCAGCTGCCGGTAGAAGCCTGTTGCCAGACCGTCCCGGCCGATGACCTTCACCACGTCCGGATTCGACACATCATCAGAGTTGAGGGCGGTGGAGCCTGCGGTCCCCATGGGGAAGTCCGGGTGGGCCTGCATATGGGCGACCAGTTGGTCAACGATGCGGGGGTCCAGCTTGGGCTCGTCTGCCTGGATGTTGACGACCAGGTCAGCTTCCATGTTCCGGGCCGCCTCGGCCACCCGGTCGGTGCCGCTCTCGTGCTCGGACCCGGTGATCATCACCCTGTCTCCCAGGAGCACACACGCCTTGGCCACCTGGGGGGAATCGGTGGCGATGATCACCTCGTCCAGGGTAGCACACTGAGAGGCCCGTTGGTATACGTGGTGCACCATGGGATAGCCATGGATGGGGGCGAGGACTTTGCCGGGGAATCGGGTGGCTGCGTAGCGGGCGGGGATGATGCCTACGGCGGTCATTGGTCGGTCTTGATGACCCTGGGGACCAGGAAGAACTCGCCGTCGGTGGCCCGCTTTTCGGGAGGACCATCTTTGGTGAGCGGCGCGTTGGCCAGCACCTTGTCCCGCGGCAGCGACCCGGCGGCCTCGTCCTTGCGGGTGACGTTCACCAGGTCAAGGACATGGGACAGGGGTTCCACATCGGCCACGTCCAGCGTTTCCAGCTTCTGAACGTGCTCCAAAATGGCGTTGATCTGCTGCGTATAGACATCGCGTTTCTCGTCGTCCAGGTGCAGCTTGGCCAGTCGCGCGATCTTTTGGATTTCTTCCCGTGAAACGGTCTGTTTGGTAGACATTTTTCGGTGGTTTACAATAATCGTGCCATGGCAAGTTACGAGGGGCAAAACAAGGAATACAAGGGGATTGGCGTGACGGCGCCGGATCTATTCAGCCAAGAATTGGTAAAAAGAAGAATGGCCACGGATTTACGCGGATTAATACGGAGATCATAAAGAGATCAGCCACGAATTGGCACGGATTAACACGAATGGAAAAAAGCCTTAAGAGCGTTTTACAGTGTGCATGAAGATATTTCGTGCAGATTCGTGGCTAGCTGCTCATGATGTTAGCACCGACGACCGCGGGCAGCCTGTGAGTTCGGGGGTGTATTCATATCAAATACAGGCGGGTCCGCTAGCCGGCGGATTCACGCAGACCCGGAAGATGGTCCTGCTGCGGCAGGCGGGAGCAGCTGCCCTTCGACGGAGCTCAGGGCGACGAAAACCTTCTTGTCATGCTGAGCCTGTCGAAGCATGAGCCTGTCGAAGCATGAGCCTGTCGAAGCATGAGCTTGTAGAAGCATACTCCTGCTGCGGTAGGCATTGTCTTTATTGGCCCTGTACGGCTGTTGTGAGCTGCCAGTCCCCAGCCCTTCGACAATCCTTCGGCTCCGCTCAGGACATGGCTCAGGGCAAGCCCCAAGTCTCACTCGTACCGCAGGGCCTCGATGGGATCGAGCTTGGAGGCTCTATTGGCGGGGTAAAGGCCGAAGAAGATGCCGATGGCGGAACAGTAGCCCAGGGCGGCCACCGCGGCCCAGGCGGGAACCCGGGCCTCCATCTCCAGGAGCGGTGAGACAGCAATTGTGGTCACGGCGCCCAGTATAATACCCATCAGGGCGCCGAATTCGGAGAGCAGCACGGCCTCAATCAGAAACTGGATCAGGATATCCCTTCGCCGGGCCCCCACCGCCTTGCGGGTGCCGATCTCCCTGGTGCGTTCCATCACCGATACCAGCATGATGTTCATGATACCGATACCGGCCACCAGCAGGGAAATGCCGGCGATCCCGATAGCCGCAATGCGAATATAGAAGGTAAAGTCCGCCAGGGTATTCATGAGGGACTCGGCCGTCACCACCTCGAAGTCGTTCTCCTCACTCAGCGGCACCTTGCGCCGAACCCGGAGCAGAGCCACCACCTCATCGATGGCCTGATCCACGCTCTGGGTATCCCAGGCCCGCAGGACCAAGACGGTGTTGGACATCTGGCGGCGAGAGGTGGTAAATACCTTCTGGTAGGCAGTGATGGGGATGATGACCACGTTGTCTGCCGATTGTCCGAAGGTGCTGGGGGCCTGCTCCAGAACCCCGATCACCAGAAAACCCTGGCCTCCCGCCAGGATACGCCGGTCTACCGGATCAATATAGGGAAACAGCTCGGCGGCCACGTCGCGGCCAATGATCGCCACCTGCCGGGTATGGGAGACGTCGTCCCCGGTCAGGAACCGGCCTGAAGCAAGGTTGAGGGCCTGGGTGGAGAGGTACTCGGACATGGTCCCCACCACCCGCACGTTGGGAGCGGTTTTTTTGTCCTTGTACTTGATGGTCTGCCCCCCACGATCGATGACGGCGGTGGCCGCACTGACGTTGGCGGCAGTTGTCTGCAGGAAGACCGCGTCGTCGTAGGTGAAATCCTTGCGCCGGGCATATTTCCTCCAATTGTGACCCACCATCACCGGCGGAAACTTCTGAACGACGAACGACTCCGATCCCAGGGCACTCAGCTCCTCCTCGATGGCTCGATCGAAACCCTCAACCACGCCCTGCATGCTGGTAATGGCCCAGACGCCGATGACCACCCCCAGGAGGGTCAGGCTGGAGCGGAGCTTGTTAGCCAGGATGGAACGGAGGGCGATCTGAAAAAATTCCAGCATATTTTATTTTCCGCCACGAATCGGTAAAGAGAAGATTGGCCACGAATTTTCACGAATTAACACGAAAAGAACTATTATTATAAGAAAAGATAGTATATTCACAAAAGACATTTTCGAAAGTTCGTGTTAATTCGTGGCCTCTTAAATAACTAATCTTTCGTACTCAAGGCTTTCCTTCCCGAAATTGAGAATCATGCCCAATCGCAGGTCTGTCGCCTTCAGGTAATGAAGTACTTGAGCTCTATGAGCGTCTATTATTTTGTCCACAGACTTCAACTCAAGAATGATTTTCTTATCAATTAGGATGTCCGCGTAATATTCTCCCACATTTCACCAATCGAAGTGAACAGTAACAGGTGCCTGCTGCTCAGCGTGAACCCCTTCCTTTCGGAATAATACCATAAGGGCGTTTTCGTAGACTTTTTCTAAAAATCCATTACCGAGCTCACGATGTACCTGCATCGCCAGCCCAACAATCTTGTATGACAGCTCTTTGAATAAGATCCTTTCCAAAGTCTTATCTTATAATCAGTTATCCCTAAATAATTCTTCTTTTCATATTCGTGCTAATTCGTGAAAATTCGTGGCCAAAAAATCTTGAATAAGATTTTTTCCATATCTTTGGTCATAATTAAAGTAATGTCCGTTCCGGATATGATTGAATTTTGTCTTATAATTCGTGATCATTCGTGTCAATTCGTGGCTAAAAAATCTTCATTCGTACCGCAGCGCTTCAATGGGATCCAGGCGGGCGGCCTTGGTGGCCGGCCACAGCCCGAAAACCAATCCCACTACTACAACCACGCCAATCCCCAAGCCACCCCAGGCGGGCGGAATCCTTGCCATCAGGGGCGTAGCCCGATCAACAATCATAGCTGCCCCCGAGGCCAGCAGGAAGCCTACCACCACCCCCAGGGCCGACACCGTCATGCTCTCCACCAGGAACTGCCAGCGGATGGTGCTCCGCCGGGCACCCAGGCTCTTGCGGATGCCGATTTCCATGGTGCGTTCGGTGACCGTCACCAGCATGATATTCATCACCCCCACGCCGCCCACGATCAGGGCGATGCTCCCGATGCCGATGGCCACCAGCCACAGCAGGCGGGTGGCGTTGTCGTAGAGCTCCTGGAGCGTACTTTGCTGGTTAATAGCGAAATCGTCGGGTTGCCCGGGTCGCAGCTTGCGGTAGCGCCGCATGATCCCCTCCACTTCCTCCCTGGCCTCGTCAACCAGAGCGGGATCAGTGGCTTTCAAAGCTATGGAGACGTTGCGCCAGCGCCGACCATACATCTTCAGGAGCGTTTCAGCAGGAATGTAGACCATGTTGTCAAGGTCGCGCCCCAGCATCTGCCCCTGCTTTTCCAGCACCCCGATAACCAGGAAGCGGCGCCCATTAATGGAGATGCTTTTGCCCAGGGAAGTCCTATTCCCAAACAGCTTCTCTTTAACCGCGTCACCGATGACCGCCACAGCCTTCTTGCGCCGCGTATCCACCCGGGATAGAAACCGCCCCTCCACCACCTCGCTGCCGGCAATCACCGCCATATCCGCATGGACGCCCTGCACGCTCACACCCTCCAGGTTCTTGTCACCGTATTTGAGTGTACCACCCTGGTAGACCCGGGGGCTTATATGGCTGACGAGCTCGGCCCTTTGGGCGATGTAGTCCACCGCGTCCAGACCGATATTGCGCCGCTGGCGGGAGGTGAGCCATTCCCCATGGCCCTGGAACCAGGCCCGCTTGTCTACGTACAGCACATCGGAACCCAGGCTGGAAATCTGTTCAGTGAAGGTGGCGTTGAGCCCTTCGATAAGGGCCATGACCACCCCCACGGTAAAGATGCCGATGGCGATGCCCAGGGTAGTCAGCAGGGCCCGGAACTTGTGGGCCCAGAGGGCCGCCCCGGCGATGCGGAGAATCTCGATCATGCGGCGGCCTCCCCGTGCGGCTTGCTGGGGCTAGCCTCGACGTGCCGTCTACGGCGAGTCCGGCCAGGGTTGACGGTCAGCTCGTCCTTGTCGATCTGGCCATCCAGGAGATGAATAACCCGGTGAGCGTGTTCGGCGATATGCGCTTCGTGGGTGACGAGGACAATGGTGTTACCCTGTTGATGGAGATTATCCAGTAAACCCATAATCCCCTGGCCGGTAACCGAATCCAGGTTGCCGGTGGGCTCATCAGCCAGGATGATGGTCGGTTGGGTTACCAGGGCCCGGGCGATTGCCACTCGCTGGCGCTCACCGCCGCTAAGCTCGCTGGGCCGGTGACTGGACCGGTCGGTCAGGCCCACCTGCTCCATGGCTACTCCGGCCCGCTCGAGGCGCTGGCGGCGATGCACACCGGCGTAGATCAGGGGCAGTTCAACATTCCGCAGGGCGCTGGTCCGGGACAGGAGATTGAAGGTCTGAAAAACGAAGCCTATTTTCCGGTTGCGAATACCGGCCAGCTGGTTGTCGTTCATCTTATTGAGGCTGCTATCGGTCACATCGCAGACCAGCTCCCCTTCAAATTCGTAACGGCCACTGGTAGGCGTATCGAGACAGCCGATGATGTTCATGAGCGTGGATTTGCCGGACCCGGAGGGCCCCATAATTGAGATGTATTCATTGGGGCGAATGGTGAGGTCAACGCCTCTCAGGGCGTGGACCTTTTCCTTGCCCATATCATAGACCTTGGTCACCGACTTGAGAATGATCAGTGAATCCCCGCCACCATCTGGCGGGCTGACGCGATTGTTCCGGGAGACGCTCATTGCGGCCGCTGCCCGGGCGTTGGCCGCTCCCTGCGGGTAATCAGACGGCCGTCCTGTAAATCTTTGCTGACGGCCCGGTAATTGCCCACTACGATCTCCTCTCCCGCCTCCAGGCCGGAGAGAATCTCATAATGGGTGTCGGAGGAAATGCCGATCTTCACCTCGCGCTGCTCCACCTTCTCGAGAGGTTTTGCGCCGAAGAGCCTGGCCAAAAAGCCGCGACCGGTGTTGGTCGTGTCATTGGCCACTACGAAGATCACCTCCACGGGTTCAGTGCGGGTGAAATCCTCTTCTCCCTGGCCCTGCTCTGACATTACTCGTGCCGCTATCCTGGTGCCACCGGGCCTTCCCGGGCCGCCCCGACCGGGCCCGCCTCGACGGCCCCCCCGGTCTCCACTATCAGTGGTACCCTGCTGCTCCCGGGGAGTTTCCCCCGCAGCCAGCTCGTCGGACTTTTCCCTCTTCGGCTGCCGGGCGGTGAGGGCTTGAATGGGGACCGCTACTACCGAGGTATGAAGGGCCGTGGTGATGGTGGCTGTGGCCGACATGCCGGGCCGGATGCGGGGATCAATCCTGCGGGCCCGGGGGTCTACGTCCAGCGTCACTACCACCTCGAAATTGGTCACCTGCTCCTGGGTGCCCTGACCCGTGACCAGGGCCGAATGGGCGATCCTTGACACCCGGCCATCGAAAACGGTATCCTGAATGGCGTCCACCTCGATCTTCACCGGATCTATGAGCTCAATGTCCACCACGTCGGTCTCGTCCACCTCCACCACCACCTCCATCATGGAAAGATCGGAGATGACCAGCAGCACGTCCGCCTGGAAGGTGGAGCCCAGCGCCATTTCACCCACTTCCTTTCTGAGCAATGTCACCACGCCACCCTCGGGGGCTACCAGGACTGTCTTGTCCAGGTCATCGCTGGCCTGTTCCAGGGTGGCCTCGGCCTGTTCCCTCCGGCTCAGCGCCTCTTCGTAGGAGGCTTCCAGGGTTTCCATATCCTGCAGGCTGATGAGGTTCTTATCAAATAGTTGACGCCCCCGGTCCCGCTCGGCGGTAACCTTCTTGAGCCCCGCCCGGGCGGAGCGCAGGGCTGACCGGGCCCGCTCGCGGGCCGCCTCGTAGCGGCGCCGGTCCAGGATTACCAACGTATCTCCCGGTTGAACCTCATGACCCTCTTCCACATAGATGGCCATGATCTGGGCGCTCGCGGTAGAGGATATCTCAATCTCGAACACCGGCTGGATTTTACCCGCGGCCGTGACGGTCTGCTCCACCGTGCGCAGGCGCACCTTTTCCGCCTGGATCGCCACGGGAGGTCCCTGACGCTCCCCGCCCTGGTTGCCGCCGGAGGAAAGGTTAACGATAATAATTAGAATGATAGCCGCGCCTACTCCCAAACCAATGAGCAGGCGCTTGCGACCGATTTTCTTCAGGTTGATTTTCATTGACCTATAGTCCCCATGAGAGCTGCAAGCTGCGCCTCTGCGATTTTGATGTCATAGGTAGTCCGCACCAGTGTGCTGCGGGCCGTGATCAGGTTAAGCTGCGTGGTCAGCAGGTCCAGGATGGAAATGGCGCCCAGGTTGTACTGCTCATTGGCAAGACGCGCGTCCGCTTCGGCTGATGCCAGCACGGCCTGGTTGATAGGATAAATGCGATGACGGGATTCGAGACCGGACAGGGTATTTTCCAGCTGCCTTTTCATATCCCGCAACAGGGCATCCAGCCGTTCTTCCTCGGCCAGGGCTGAATATCTCAGTTGACTGTATTGAGATGAGTTCCGCAAGCCGGTAAAAATGGGCACGGATATACCGATGGAGGTAGAGCTGGCATTCTTAAAATCAAAGTCAACCACATCAGCTAACTCAGGTCCGACTGAACTTACTCTATAGGAAAGACTCACCGAGGGCATCAATACACCCCGTTGTCTTTTAACATTCAGCCTGGCCTGCGTGACCGACAATTCCTGCATTTTAATGGAAGGATTGTTGGTCTCAAGAGAGAGAAGGGCGACTGTCCGTTCTGGAATCGGCTTCAAGACCACGCTGTCACGTACAACGCTGATGGGGGCGGCGGGGTCCTGGCCAATAATCACGTTGATGTTAGTAGTAGCCATAGCCAGATTCTGGCGTGTATTGTGTACATTCGCCTCAGCCTGCCCCACACTCACCCTGGCCTTAAGCAGGTCCGTCTGCTTGACCGCCTGCAACCGGTAGCGCTCTTCCACCAGCTCGAGCTGTCTGCGGCTCAGCTCCAGGGCCTCTTCCGCGACCTCCAGCAGCTCCAGTTGGGAAAGGAAGCCGTAGTAAGCCTGCTTAATAGACAGGGCCACCTGCTGACGGGTCCGGTCAAAGGCCTGCCTGGCACTTTCCAACGATACTCTGCCGCTGCTGGCGGAGTACCAGGATGCCGCTCCGTCGAAAATGGTCTGGGACAGGGACAAGGAAGAGCCGTATTTGGTCGGTTCCTCCCAAATCCCTCCCTCCGTCAGGATCCTTTTAGGGTCCATATCGGTGCTCATGGATGCCGACAAGCGGGGGACCAATCCTGAGAAAGAGCTGCGCCTTGCGGCCCGGGCGCTTTGCAGGTTGCGCTCGGCGATCAGAATATCGCTGTTGTTGTCCAGGCCGATATCGATCAGCTGGTCCAGGGTCAGACCGCCTCCCTGAGCGGCTCGACTGAGCTGGTCGAAGTCCTGACGAATGACAGGTGTCGACTGGGCCGCCAGCCCCGCCATCGGCGGGGCCAGCAGGCCCAGCCCAAGAAATATAGCTGCACAGAGATGGTAAAGGTTCTTCATGGCCTTCCTTTAATTCTTTAGACTAATTCTTTAGACTCCTTAAATCAGTTCAAGGTTAATAGGTCCCTGCTGCTGCAGGCATCGTTTTTGGAATGCGGGTCAATTGTGCCTTTGATTCCCCGTGCCTGACTAGGAAAGCCCGCGCCCACCCCACAGCCACGCCAGGAGAAACATGGCCAGCACCCACGCCCCGAAAAGGACGATGCGGGCCTTCTTCTCCTCCACCTTGTAGACCAGGGCCACGCCCAGGGCCACCAGGAAGACCTTCCACATGGCGAAGAAGTCCAGGCTGTGGAAGAAGCGGTAGATCAGGGTCCCGTTCAGACTGCCTGGCAGCAGCAGGGCCAAACCGGTTTCCACCTTAGTCGTCCCCGTTTGCAGTATCAGCGGTATTTTCACGATCGACGCCACGACATCTACCAGGCTGGCGTACAGCACCACTGCCAGGGTATTCTTGTAAGTGCCCTGGCCACCCAGGATGAAGGCGCCGAAAAACATGACCACCCCGCCCAGAATGGCGTACCAAGCGATGATGGCGATCCCTCCCAGCAGGTATCGCGAGGGCCGGTTCAGGGCACCTTCCATACGCTCCAGAATGGCATCCTTCTGTTCGTCAGGGATCCTCTCACTCTGGAGGATTCGCTCCTGCTGTTCTTCGAGTTGCAGCGGCCCTATGAGCGCCTGGCTGCCCACCGACAGGACCAGCAGAATCAGGAAGGGCGCCACCAGGTCCCACATTCCTATAGACTGGGCCAGGGCGCTAAAAGTTGTCCGTGGGGTCAGGAATATTCCGAAGATGCGCTGAATCACGGTTTTACTTTCATCTTGAGTGTTGTGTTCGTCCATCGTTCCTCCTGATGAAGTCCCCTGAGAAATCATGAGCCGTGCTTAGGTAATGAATGACGACGCGGGGAGCATTTATGCAATGAGGGCCGGCTGTCTCCGCAGCAGATCACCTTACCGTATTGGCGACTAACCAGACCATAAGTTACGAAACCGGGAGGTTCCTGCGATAGAGATAGAAGGTAATTCCGAAGAATCCACCCGTTACCAGCAGGGAGATAACCGTTCGTAAGCTGAGGATGTAGCCGGAGAAAGAGCCGAAAAGCTCAATGGGTTCACCGGGGGCGATTTCAGGCCCTTTAGTACCCAGCCACTCGGCTTTGAGGGTGTCGCTGATGACAGCGAGGTTGGCGGTAATCTCTCTCAACAGCGCGTTATCGCCTGCCAGAAATCTCCAGAGGAGACCCAAAAGCAGGGGCACTCCAACGCCTATCAGCAGCGGCCGGCTGCGCGTCGCGGTGGATACGAAGAGAAAATAGGCGGCGAAGGGCAATAGCCAGACCAGCTGCAGGATGTGAAACACCGCCCAGTCTCCGATAAGATCCGTGGTTGCCACCTGGGAGGGCGACAGGCCGGCGCCCGCCAGCACATTGGCCAGATTACCTGGAAAGGTGAGCTGTGCAAACAGCACCCAGATCACTCCAAACGCGAAGGAGACCGCCAGGAACCCGACGGTCCCGACGAGCAGCTTGGAGGACAGGATGGACAGGTCCCCCACCGGCAGGCCCCGGTAGAAGAACGTGCTGCCATCGGCCCGCTCCTTATACACGGCATCAGCCATGTAGAATAACGCCAGCACCAGCAGGGCCAGGTTGATGAAGGATACGCCTGCCCGCAGCATGTGGGTCCAACCAAAGAGCAGGATCTGGGACCGTTTGGCGGAGACCATTTCCTTCGGGGAGAGCCACCCAAGATCCTCGTTATCCTCATCAAAATCCCACTCGTCCCGAGCCCAGTTCGTATGGATGTCACCGCGTATTAAAGCATCAGAGCCTTTGTAGAGCATCAGCGCCGAGCCGGCCAGTCCCAGCACATACAGGCTGCCCACCACGATCATGACCGTGCGCCATTCACGCCACTCCCGTACTATAAGTGCAACGAAGGTTTTCATGCTGCACCTCCCATCATGGCAACAAAGACATCAGACACCGACGGCACCTGGACCTCCCCCAGCGGTTCCAGGGTTGCGCGATCCACGCCCCGGAGCAGAAAGACCTTCCGGCCAAACAGCTCGTGCTCGGTGAGGGGCCCCAGGCGGCGTACCTCCTCCGCCTTCTCAGCCGAGGCTGCCACCTGGACGAACTCATCCCTGAGGTCATCCATAGTCGTATAGAGCAGGATGGATCCCTCCCGTATAAAGATCACATCGCTGAGGATGTGCTCCACCTCCTCTACCTGGTGGGTTGAGATGACAATGGATTTATCACCATCGAAGTATTCATCCAGAACGGTGGCGTAAAACCGCTTGCGGAAGAGAATATCCAGGCCGTGGGTGGGTTCATCCAGGATCAACAGCCGGGTATCGGTAGCCATCACCACGGCCAGGTGGAGCTGGGTCTTCATCCCCTTGGAGAGCTGCTTGACCTTTTTCCCCTGCTCAACGGCGGTGGTGGCCAGGAATTCCTCACATCGTTGGCGGTTGAAGCTGGGATGGACCCCCTGCATGTAATCCAGCACGTGCCGGACCTTCATCCACGGGGGCAGCACCGCTACGTCGTGGATCACACCGGTGAAGGCCATGAGCCTCCGACGCTGGGTGTGGGGTTCCAGTCCCAGGATGCGGATGTGCCCCTGGTAGTTTATTCCGCCGGTGAGGACCCGCAGCAGGGTAGTCTTGCCGGCGCCATTGGGCCCCACCAACCCCACGATCCGCCCGGCGGGGATATCCAGACTAACCGCTTTCAGGGCCTGGGTGGAACCGTAGGATTTGTTCACATCCTGTATGTGTATGAGAGGTTCCATTGCCTTACTCCTCGAATTTCTCTCTTACCAGGTCCAGAGTCGCCTTCGGAGACAGCCCCAGGAGCCTGGCCCGGTTGACCAGCGCTGGCAGGGCCTCCGATTCAAACCGCTCCAGCTCCACCCTCAACAAGGCCGTCTGAGCGCCCTCCTTCACAAAGATGCCGATCCCCCGGCGCTTCTCCAGAATACCCTCCTCGATCAGCAGGTGATTGGCATTGAGCACGGTCTGGGGATTGAGCCCCTGCTCCGCCGACACCTGCCGCACCGAGGGGATGGCCTCCCCTTCTGGCAGGTCACCCGCGGCCACCGCATCCCGGATCATCCGGGCCACCTGGAGGTAGATGGGGGTCCTGTGGTCGAAATCGATGGTCATGGCATCTGTCGCAGATCAACAAGATTACTTAGCCACGAATTAACACGAATTTTCACGAAAAGTATCATAATCGGATTAACCCATTTGAATTTTCCAACAGATTTTTCTTTCATTCGAGTTAATTCGTGCTAATTCGTGGCCAGTGATTCTATTCGTGCCAATTCGTGGCCCATAAACGGTCTGCCGCCCTGCCGGGATTCCCAACCGATTTAAGCAAGGGTGATTTGAAAGCCGCTTGCACTGTTATGCTGGTTTACTGTTCTACCTGAGTATAACACTAAACCAGTGCCGGTTGCAAGAATTTTTTTGCGATCATGGTTTCCTGACATTGTATGGGGGATGCAATCCGAGATCGGGCAGTCAATCGCCAGCCGCGAGGATCCCGTCCTTGATCTCGTGCAGGTAGGCCAGGGCCGCCTCGTGGGTGTTTTCGATCTGCCCCTCCAGGATGGCCCCCTCGATGGCCGTCTTCAGTCTGCCCACCATGGGCCCCGGCTCTATGCCGCATACCGCCATGATCTCGTCCCCCCGCACAGGCGACTGGAAGGCGCGCATCTCGTCGCGTACCGTCACGTCGGCCATGAGGGCCTCCACCCGCTCGAAGTTGGCCATGTAGCGGGCCTGCAGAGCGACCTGCTTGGTGGTGATATCGGCGCGGCAGAGGATCATCAGGTCGTCCACGTCCTCCCCCGCTTCCCGCATGAGCCGTCGTACCGCGCTGTCGGTGACGCCTTCACCGGCCAGGGCGATAGGGCGCAGGTGGATCCTGGTGAGCTTCATAAGGTAGTCCCGCAGCTCGTTGGCCAGGCGCATGCGCCGGGCTACCTCTTGCAGCATCCTGCAGCCTAACTCCTCATGGTGGTAGAAGGTCCATCCATGCTCCTTGTCGTACCGCTTGGTCCGGGGCTTGCCGATATCGTGCACCAGGGCGGTGAAGCGCAGCTCAGTCCTGGGGCTTAAGGCCGCGGCGTTGTCCACTACCTGCATGGTATGACTGAAAACGTCCTTGTGGCCCTGCCCGTCGCGCACCTCAGCTCCGGATGTGGCGTCCAGCTCGGGAAAGAGACAGGCCAGCAGACCCGTTTCCTTCAGGATGACGAAACCGACGCTGGGTTTGTCCGCCGCCAGCATTTTCATGATCTCGTCGGTAATGCGCTCCCGGCTGACAATAGCGATGCGCTCCTTCTGCCGCGAGATGCTCTCAAGGCATTCGGGCACGATGCGGTAGCCCAGCTGGGCGGCGAACCGGGCGGCCCGGATCATGCGCAGGGGATCGTCACTGAAGGTAGTGTCGGGGTCCAGGGGTGTGCGAAGAATAGCATTTTTCATATCCTGGATGCCCCGGAACGGGTCAGCCAAATCGCCGAACGAGTCAGGGTGAATGGAGGCGGCCAGGGCGTTGATGGTGAAATCCCGGCGCGCAAGGTCAACCTCGATGGTACCGGCCTGGACGTGGGGCTTGCGGGAGTCGGGGTCGTAGGTTTCGGTGCGGGCGGTGGCCACCTCCACTTGGGTGCCTTTCAGGGGGATCAGGGCGGTGCCGAACTGCTCAAAGGCCACCACCCGGTCCACCCCCAGACGGCTCCCCAGCTCACGGGCGAAGGCGATGCCGTCCCCCTCCACCACCAGGTCGATGTCCTGGTTCTCCCGCTTCAGGAGCAGGTCCCGCACGTAGCCACCCACCAGGTAGGTGCTGGTTCCCTGCTCCTGGCCGAGCTGAGCGGCCAGCTGCAGTATCGATTGGTGTCCCGAGCGGGAACGAATGAGGTCGGCGATGTTACTCATGACCCGGCAAAGCTAACGGGGGGAGGGGCCGCAATCCAAGGGATGTGCGCCACCCCGCCGGGGGATACCTTTGCTATTGGGGCTTGGGGCTGAGGAAAAGAAACCGCAAAGCCCGCCCGTTCGGCTGAGGCTTCGACGTGAGATCAGCCGAACGTTCACGACGAAGCCTGAGCCGGGCCGAACCCCGCCGATGTCGGGGGATGGGACGCAAAGGCATGCCCTGAGCTCGGCGAAGGGACGCAAAGGTAAAAGAGAGAAGAGCGAAGAGCGCTAATGAAGAATTTGACAGGATAACAGGATTGACAGGATATACTGAGAAGAATTAGCAGCGGCGGTGGCAGTGGCAGGCCGTTGCACTCCCGTCGAGAAAACGAAAGAAGTGACAAGAAAAGGGGGACAGTTCGCAGTACTTCTAGCTTTTGTTCGGTGCTCCTTTCACTTTTTATAAGAAGAACCCACTTAAATTTTCGATGTAGATAACATTACTGAATGTAACCCGGTTTCCCCGGTGAGTCCTTCGTAAAGGGACCACCAGGAAACCGGATGAGTGGCCGTTTCTCCTAGAAGAAGGTACTACAAAGGGGCCAGAGACATGAATCCCCACGCCCAAATCAAAGATTATCCACAATATGTGCAGCTAGTGTAAATTCCGCAATGACAAATACTAGGTGCAGCAATGTCAAAGATCAACCAGATACAAAGTAAACTTGGAGAATTGAGCGAGGGTGCCTTTCAAAAGCTGGCGGATGCTTATCTGCACCGAAAAGGTTACGAGCATATCAACTCGTTAGGGTCCGTGATCGGTGCTGATAAGACTCGAGGGGGAACGCCGGATACCTTCGTACCTCTGCCCAATGGGAAATATATGTTCGCTGAGCACACAACACAGCAAACCGGGGTATTCAATAAATTCCAGGGTGACCTTCAAAAGTGCTTCGATGACGCTAAAACAGGGATTCCCATTGAGAAGATTGACGAGATAGTTTTCTGCCATACTACTCAGTTGGATCCGGGAAAGTACGAGGCACTTGCTCAAGCGTGTCAAACAAGGGGTATAAATCTTAACGTTTTTGGAATTGGCACAATCTCATATGACTTGTACGCTAAATATCCAGGACTCGCAAAAGAACACATAGGTGTTGAGGTAGATACCGGGCAGATCGTCACCCCCGAAGAGTTTGTCAAAGCTTACAACAAGAATCAACTCGCAGCTCCATTGGACACAGCCTTTCACTTCCGCGATAAAGAAGTAGAGGAAGTCTTGAAAGGGCTAGAGGTGAGTGATCTTGTCTTAGTAACGGGTTCCGCAGGTATTGGCAAGTCTCGACTTGCGCTGGAATGCTGTACTCGGTTCAAAGAGCAACATCCTGAATTTGAAGTCTGGAGTGTATTAGGTCGTGGTCAAGACCTCTACATGGACCTCCGAGACTACTTCTCAGATGAGAAGCATTATTTTATTTTCGTGGATGATGCCAATCGCATCAGCCGGTTTGAATACATTATCCAGTTGCTACAGGATAAACGCCAAGGGCAGGAGATCAAGATTCTTGCGACTGTTCGTGATTATTCGGCGGAAAAGGTAAGAGAAGCGGCGAAGCAGTACGGACCTGCGACCGAGATTTCAATACCTCAGATGGAAGAGAAACAGATCAGGCAATTGATTGAGGATGAATACAATATTCATCATCATATTTATCTTGATCGGATTACTGAGATAGCTAAAGGCAATCCCCGCCTGGCTGTCATGGCCGCCCAAGTAGTTGTACGAGAAAAATCACTTGGCAGCATAGTCGATGTATCGAGCCTCTATGATGAATATTTCAAATCCGTTCGACAGGACTTGGATGATCTGGGACATCCAGACCTATTGAAAACCACCGGAATTGTTGCGTTTTTCCGAAATGTAGAACTCACAAATGAAAAGATGATGAAGGATATTAGGGATGCGTTCGGTGTGTCTCCAGAGATGTTCTGGGATGCAGCTCATCGACTTCACGAGATGGAAGTATTGGACATGTTTGAAACCGACATCGTCAGAGTGTCCGATCAAGTCCTGGGTAACTACCTGTTCTACAAAATGTTTTTCAAAGAAACACTTCTGAGCTTCGGTGCCCTACTAGACCATTTTTTCCCGCGGCTACGAGAGCGACTCACTGAGCAGCTCGTTCCGGCTATGAATGCTTTTAATGCCAAGTTGATGATGGATGTCATGCGGCCACACGTTGATCGGAAGTGGGAAGCATTACAGAGGCAGGGTGATGATCAAGCACTTCAGCAGTTGATGGAAGTATTCTGGCCCCTCAAAGAAACGGACATCTTAGTCTATGTAAAGGATAAGATCTACAAGATGGAGTCCGTACCAGCGGATCTCCCGGATATAGGCTTCGAGCCGAAATCGGATATCCCGTCGCCATCGCTCATTAGTGTACTCAGTTCTCTGAAATATTCAAAGCCAGATACGTTTCGTAATGCTCTGGTTCTGCTGTTGGACTATGTGGAAAAGAAACCAGAAGACACTCCCAGTATTCTTGATGTTCTCATCAAACGATTTGGATTTGAGCCGGATTCTTATGTCTTTGGATACCGTAAACAGCGAATCGTTATTGAAATTCTCTGCAAGCGAATCGAATTGAGCAAAAATCAATTGCTTGCCAGGATTTTCTTAGCAGTAGCTAGCAAGTATCTTCAATTGACGTTAGAATACGACCGTACAAGTACGACAGACCGGCACACATTTACCTTCGGTCACTTCTATCTGGTGCCCAACAAAGAGTGTATAGAGTTACGCAAGTTGATATGGGATGGTGTTTTCGAGTTGTTCAAAGAATCGACGTTGCAGGATGCGATACTTAACCTCCTAGAGGATTATTCCAATAATATTCATGGTCTATTGCCAAAGCCACCACCAAAGGAAATCATTGAGGATGACGCCAATAGAATACTTTCTTTTGTCAAATCAGAACTTGATCCTGAAATCTATCGTCACTGCCGTTTCGTACAGGAGTATCTTGATAAACTAGGTAGCCGAAATGTGCCCTTCAATGAAAATCTGCGTGACCAATTCAATAGTGATAACTATCAACTGTCAAAGATTATTCTCGAGGATTGGGGAGACCGAAGGAACCTCGATATGTCACCTGAAGAGTATAGACAGTATCGTGCTAAATCACTAAAACAATATTTTAAAGGGTACCAATCTGTTGATTGGAAGCAATTCTTTGAGCACTGTCAATCAATTCAGTCCGAGCTCAGGGGTGACCATGAGCGATTCAATCTGGGAAAAGGAATCGTCGAGATTTTGCTTATTGCCGCCGATACTGACGAGGAGGGTTTCGTCGAGATATTGCGATATTACCTAGCTCACGGAGAACCATTTAAACTCCGCTCAGATGCTTTGGTACGGAAACTCATCGAAGTTTGTGGGGCTGATCAAGCCCTGCCCATCTTAAAGGAGTATCAGTACAACAATCAACAGCAGTGGCTGTTCAGTTATTACGGTTCGCTCAGAGGGGATCAGGCTACTAAAGAGCGATTATCAGAGCTCTATGAACTCTATTCTAAGGCTGAGCCGGAAGCGCTACCCTACTATCTTGACTTTCTCATTGAATATACGCGCTTGGATAGTGGAGTGGTCGCTCATGTCACAGAAATTATTTTGGAAAAAGCAACAGGAAATCCCTTTGCTGCGAACTGTCTGACAACTCTTGTGGCACCAATTGATGAACGGGGTGTTGAGCTACGTGGCTTCTTGGCCAACAACGTGCACTTGCTGAAAAGAGCCTATCTCGCGATGTCCGCATTAGAAAGGACACATGACTATCGAGGAAGCGGTTTCGACTTTATCCTTGATCATGATCCTGAATTCATCCTTGAATATATCGACTGGGTATACCAGATAGAGCGGTGGCCCAATAGATACAATGATCACCGAGACTACTCTTTCTTATGGAAGCAGAAAGTTTGCTTCGAGCTGATGATAAAGGTCGTTGAGCACGTGTATGATAAAGAAAAAAATGGTGCGATGTCCAGTAGCTACCTAGAAATCTTCTTCACATCCAATAATGACAAGGACCTAGAGATATCTATTCGGGAGAAGCAGGATGAAGTATTGCGAAGTTTACTCACTGCCCGATCTAATGATCCTAAATTCATGAGGTTCCTTTTCGGCTTGATCGCGGAACTATCCCCTGAAAGACATTTTGCATTTGTGGAGCATTTTCTTCAAAGCAATAATGATTATGAGGTCTTTGAACAGATAAGTCTTTCTAGTGGGGATATTTCTGGTACCGGCAGTATCATACCTGCTATCCAGAGGAGAGTTGACCATTTAGCATCCCTTCTTCCCTTGGTCAGCAATGTCGATTTCCTCAAACATAGGCAACACGTTGAACAGATGATTCAAGCGAATCGCAATTGGATTGAAAGCGAGAAAAGACGAGATTTCATGAGGGACTAGTTTAAAATCGGTAAGACTCTTATTATTTGATGAAGAGCCTGTTGCAAGATACTTACTTCCTCACCGGGTCCGTCAATTGACAGGCGAGGAATCTCGCGCACCAGGCGAACGACAAGCCCCCGCCACCGGCTTATATTCCGGCGCTATGATAATGCAGCTCCCATATCGCCCCGTTTCTGCTCCCGCTGCTAGCTTTGGGGCGGAAATATTTTTCAACAGGGAGATTCTGGCCTCCCGACGGTACCCCCCCCTTAAAATGCGGAATTTTGTAGGGATTTTGTTGAATTTTGCGCCGGTCCTTGCTTCCCTTTTTGCTCCCGGCGGCCTCGCCCGTTGGCCTGCCCGGGACTCCCCGTGGGTCCGGCCTCCCCGTGGCCGGAACGGCCAGGGCCCAGGGCCAGGGCTACGGCCAGAGGGTTCCCTATCTTTTCCCTCTTCGCTGTTCTCTCTTCTCTGCGCTCTCAGCGTGCTCT